>NZ_SGUB01000012.1:0-106658 GCF_005435235.1 Halorubrum sp. GN12_10-3_MGM | reverse complement strand
TTCTATTACCCCAAGTTCCGCAAGTTCTGATAGCCTCTGGCCGAAGGCAGGACGGTCTTCATACATACCCGTTTTTGCCGGGCCAGAGGCACTAATGCTCCTGGTTCCGCCAGTCTACTGAAGAGCGTCAGAGCTAGATTTCGCAACACACAACTGATCCCGTCATCGACCACGTCGAGGGATCATTCCCCCGCGTCGGCGTGCTCCCTGCCGAGAAGCGGTGGGGGGACGGCCCGATCACCGCCTTCCGTTTCGATCCTACTGATCACTCTGCGCGCGTCGCTCTCGCGGGCACGCATCTCGTCGGGGTTACTGCGCGTCGCTCTCGCTGGCGAGCGTCCCCCCGGCGTCACCGCGCGCCGCCGACCCGGTGCTCGGGCCTACTGCGCGGCCGAGCGACTCTCGTCCGAAGCCTCGGGCGATCGCGTCCGAACCGCGTCCCACCCGCCGATACAGGCCTCACACAGGTAGTACGCGAACCCGTCGACGTCCCGGTGCGTGAGTGTGGCGTCGACGCCGCATCTCTCGCAGTCCATGCTCGGGAACTGCGCTAAGGGGAATATATGTCTTCTGCTCCAGCCACTCTCCGTGATAATCCGTGATAGAACCGACCGAACGGAAAGTCCGGCGTCGGTACGTGATCCGGTCGAGAGTCTACCGCAGCGCGTCGAGGTCGAACTCGAAGGCGGCGACCGGCACCTCCAAATCGTGCTCGACGAGTACCGCGGGATGGATCTCACCGATCACGCCGACGCGTTCACCGTCGATCACGACCGCGGCGGCGCGGCCATCGATGAACGTCGGATGCTCGACTCGGGGTGTCGCTAGGTCGGCGTCGAAGTCGTCGCACAGCGCCTGAAGCTGGCCTTTCGCGGCCTCATAGGAGGCGTCGCGCCGGGCGACCGCGCCGGCGACGTGCCGCGACTCGGCGACATTCGTGTCCGCGTCGTCGTCGCGCTCGGCGACGAAGCCGACCTCGGCGACGTCCTGCGGGTAGGCGTTGTGGGTGTTCCGCTCCAACAGCATGACGAGCGACGGGAGGGCCCACGTTCGGAGCTGGGTGTACTCCTCGCTGTACGGCTCGGTGATCTCGACGGGGGAGCCGCCGCCGAATACCCCGTCGCCGTCTCCGACCGCGGCGCCGCCCGTGCCCGGTTCGATCCGCATCCGGTCGTAGTTCTCGGTCCCGCTCGTCATGTGGAAGTTCAGCAGATCCTCGAAGCCCAGCCCGACGAGACTCGTACGGACCGCGTCCTCCAGCCGGGAGCGCTCGTGGCGCCCGCCGACGGTACCCACGTCGGGGTAGCGCGGCGTCAGGTTGTCGAAGCCGTACGCGCGCCCCACGTCGTCGACGAGGTCGAGGGGGTGGAGCACGTCGACGCGGTACGGCGGGATCTCCACCTCGTAGCGGACGTCCTCGCCGAGCGTGTACGAGGCGTCCAGTCCGGCGCGCTCGAAGCAGTCGACGACCTCCTCGGGCTCGAAGTCGACGCCGAGCAGCGTCTCGATCCGCTCGTGCGACACCGTCTTCTCATCGATGTCGAGGTTCGGCCGGACGAGCTCCGCGCCGTACTCGCTCGGGTGCGTCGCGCCGTCGGCGTAGTTCACTTCGACCTCCTCGATCGTCGCGCCGCGGGCCGACAGGGCGTAACAGATGATGTTACACATCCGGTCGATAGTCCACTGGTCGGTGCCCGTGAGCTCGACGAGCAGCTCGCGGGACCCCGTCGTCACCTCGGTGCGCTTCCCGTTGATCACCGGCGGGAACGAGAACAGGCCGAGCTCGTCGTAGATCGCCGGGTAGCGATCGAGGTCCGTGACGAGGTCGGCGTACGTCTCGCCCGTGGCGTGCTCCTCCAGCACCGCGGCCGGGCTCAGCTCGTCGTTCGCGTCGAGGGGGACGAACGTGTCGCCCTCGGGGTCGACGCCGCGGTAGGTGATCGACGGTTCTGCGCCCTCCTGGAGCGGCGCGCCCTTCACCATCGCGAGGTCGTGGATGCCGATGGCGCCCTTCGCGCGCCCCCGTCCCATCGTCGCGTGGAGCTTCTCTTGGAGCTGGATCAGCGACTCCAGCGCCGCCTCGTCGAGGTCGAGGCCGCGGACCACCGCGCCGGTGACGTACGGGCGCTCGTCGGGCACCGACTCGTCGACCTCGATCCTCCACTCGGGGTCGTTCGTGTTCGGCACGTAGACGCCTCGCGCGTCGCCGTAGTGGTAGCGCAGCGAGCGGGCGACCCCCTCGACGGAGAGACGGTCGAGCCGGTCGGGCGCGAACTCGAACTGGTACATGCCGTCGTCGGTCTCGCCTTCGAACTCCAGGCCGAGCCCGAACAGGTCCGCCTTCAGCTCCTCATCGTCCTTCTCCTCGTGACCGGTGAGCTCGCGGAGCTCGTCCGGGTCGACGTCGACGACGGGCATCAGTAGCTCACCTCCGCGTCCCGCAGGAACTCGATGTCCGCGAGCGTCCCGTGGAGGTCGCGGATGTCCTCCGCGCCGGTGGTGAGCATCGCGAGCCGCTCTAAGGCGAGCCCCCACGCCATCACGTCGCAGTCGACGCCGAGGGGGCCGGTGACTTCTTCCCGGAACACGCCGGAGTTGCCGATCTCGATCTCCTCGCCCGTCTCCGGGTGTTCCCCGAACAGCTCGAAGGAGGGTTCGGTGTACGGGTTGTAGTGCGGCTTGAACCGGATGTCCGTGATCCCGAACTGCCGGTAGAACTCCTCGAAGGTGCCCATCAGGTCGCGCACCGAGAGGTCCTCGGCCATCACCCACCCCTCGATCTGGAAGAACTCCAGGAGGTGCGTCGGGTCGAGGGTGTCGTTGCGGTACACCTTCTCGACCGAGAAGTAGCGCTGCGGCGGCTCCAGCTCCGCGCCGGCAACCCCGGAGAGGTATCGCATCGACAGCGACGTGGTGTGTCCGCGGAGGGCGACCTCGCGGGCGAACTCCTCCGACCACGGCGAGTGGTAGCCGTCGCCGTCGTCGCCCCACCCGTCGCGGTGGGCCGACTCGACGCGGGCCATCAGTTCGTCCGAAATCGACTCCATGCGGTCCACGTCGAGCGCGAACCGGTCCCAGTGGGTCCGGGCAGGGTGGTCCTGCGGCATGAACAGGCAGTCGTTGATCCAGAAGTCGGCGTCGGCGTGCGGGCCCTCCATCTCTTGGAACCCCATGCCGACGAGGACGTCCTTCACGCGGTCGGCGGTCCGACGGAGGACGTGCTTGCGACCGCCGCGGGCCGTCTCCGCCTCTGCCTCGACGTTGTACGCGGCGAACTCGGCGTCCCGCCACTCGCCGCTGGCGAGGAGCTCAGGCGTGAGCGCCCCGACCGTCTCGGTCGCCTCCACGCCGGTCATCAGCGCGTCGACGCCCTCGTCTGTGAGCCGGACCGTCCGCGTGACGGACTCGCCGACCGCGATCAGCCCGCGCGAGTCGAGCCGATCGATCACGGCCTCGTCAACGTCGAGGGCGTCCCCGTCGAGACTCTCCCCGCCGGCGTCGGCCTCCGCGAGCGCCGCGAGCGCCGTCGCCTCGGCGTCGTCGGGATCGGCGTCGGGGTCGACCGAGAGCTCGCCGCCGTCGACGGTCCCGTACCCCTTCCGCGCGAAGTTCGCGAGCGCGATGTCGACCTCCGGACCGTCCAACGCCGCCTCACCGATGACTGCGCCCATCGAGACCGAGTCGGCGTCGGCCCCCGCGTCGCGGCCGGCGCGGTAGAGCCGCGTCTCGGGTAGCCCCTCGTCGACGTAGCGCCGCCCCTCGTCGGTGAGCGCGAGCGTCCGGTCGGTCACCGAGCCGACCTCGACGAGCCCCTCGTCGGCGAGGTCGAAGGCCGCGCCGGCCACCGTCTCCGGCTTCAGGTCGGTCTCCGCGGCTATCTCTGCCACCGTTCGTTCGTCCGTCGCGCTCGCGGCCTCGAGGACCGCGAGCTGTCGTTCCGGGAGTCGCATTCGAGTTGTCTCTACACGCGTGCGGCTGGTTGGTAACGGTTCCGGGACCGAGACGCGCCCGGCTCCCGGTTCAGAGACTCTGTCGCGGGCAAGGCATCATATATGATAAATTGAACGACTGATTTATCTGTGATATCCGCCTCTAGGGGGTATGAGCAGCGTAACGGCCGAATCGAGCGGCTCCGGTTCGGTTCCGGAGCGGGCCCGCGTCCGTCACGGGGGCAGCGGTCCCAGTCCCAGTCTCGCCGTCGTCGAAGCGATAGCTGATCTCGCCGGCGTCGATCCGGCGGACCTCCCCGAGGAGGGCGTGGTACTGTACGAACACGTCGACCCCGACGCGCTGAACTCGCTCGTCGCCGGGCGGTCCGACGCCGACGTCTCCCTCACCGTCGCGGGTTACGACGTCCGCGTCGGCCCCGACTCCGCCGTCGCTCAGCGCTCGGGGAACTGACCCCGGCCGCCTCGGTCCCTTCACTCGTTACTCCGCGTCGGCAGCCCGCTCGCGGAGCCGCGCGACCCGATCCCCGAGCGGGGGCTGTACCTCGAACCACGTCGACCAGTCGCCGGTCTCCGGCTCGACGCCGCGGCGCTCCGCGACGCGCTCGAACGCGTCGGCGACGCGGTCGGCGCCGACCGCGTCCGCGGCGCGGGCGTCCGCCGCGTACTGGACCCGCCGACCGGCCCAGAAAGAAACGAGCCCCACGGCGACGAGCGCGGCGAACCCGGACTCGAAGGGGACGAGGGTCGTGACGACCGCGGCCAGCGCCCCGAGCACGGCGCCGACGGCGGCGGCGCGGAACTCGGCGTAGTACGTCGTCACGCGGCCGGCCTCCGCCGCGAACAGCCCGACCGCGGCGTCCTCGTCGAGGTCGGTCAACACGTCTTCGGTGAGGAACAGCACCCGTCTACGGGGCGGTCCCCGGACCGACACCTCGGCGGGACCGTCGGCTGCGGCGCCGTCCCCGCCCGCGCCGTCGACGGCTTCGATCGCGACGCGCTCGACGGCGAGTCCGCCCGGTTCCGCCAGCGCCACGATCTGCGCTCGCTCCGCGTCCGTCGGTTCCCGCAGGTCGCGGAACCGGTCGGCCGCGTACAGCGGCCCCACGGCGACCGCGAGCGCGGCGACGACCGCGATGCCGACGACGAACGCGACTCCGAGCATCGTCCTCGCTGAGGGCACGCCCGAGGTAAAAAGGCCCGATGTCGCGCCGCGCCCGTCGCGACGGCGGCGCCCCCTCCGGCGTTCACTCCGGAACGCGTCGCGCGAGCGCCCGGACCGCCGCGGCGGCCTCGCTCTCGGGCGCGGCGGTCGTGACCGGCCGCTCCGTCGCCACCGAGCGGCCGACGCGGGGGTCGGCCGGGACGACCTCCGCGGGCGCCCCGAGCGCGTCGCCGATCGGGTCGACCGGCGGCGGCTCGGTCACGCGGTTGACCGCGCAGCCGACCAACCCGGCGTCGAGTTCTCGGGCCAGCTCTCGCGTCCGGATCGCGTCGGCGAGCGCGAACGCGCGCGGCGAGACGACGAGGAGGCAGGCGTCCGCGACCGCGAGCGGCACGCCGGCGTCGGCGCGGCGTCCGGCGGGACAGTCGACGACGACCGTCCCGAACTCGCGCTCGACCGCGGCGACCGCCTCCGCCAACCGCGTCAGGTCGGCCGCCCGAGCGCCCGCCAGCGTCCGCCCGCACGGGACGATGTCGACCGGGCCGGGACGGAGCGCCTCCGTCGGGGCCGCCGCGCCGGCGAGCACGTCGTGGAGGTCGGGGCCGCGGCCGTCGGGCAGGTCCGCCATCCCGAGGTCCGCGTCGACGACGACGGCGTCGAGCGCGGCGGCGACGTTGTACGCGAGCGTCGTCTTCCCCACGCCGCCTTTCCCGCCCGCAACCGCGAGGATCACGCCAGCGCCTCCAGCGCCTCGACCGGGATCTCGCTCTCCTCGGCGCGGTCCGCCAGCGCCGCGGCGCGGTCGCGGACCGCCCGCAGCCGCTCGGCGTCGGCCGCGACGCGCTCGTCGAGCGCTCCGGCCCCGTCGAGGCCGTCGACCTCCTCGACGACCGTCGTCGTCGCCGCGAGGTCGGCGTCGGTCAGGCGCTCCGCCCGCTCGATCCGCGCCTCGACGGCCGCGAACCACGCGTCGACGCCGCCACCGGCCGCACTTCCCCGCGGTGACTCGGGCGTAGCCGACTGGTCCGGGTCGCGCTCGACTCGCGCCGCGACTCTCTCCGCGTTGCCGTCGCCCTCGGCATCCTCCCGGCCCGGCAAGTGCCCGTCCGAACCGGAGGCCCCCGCGTCGCCGCCCGCGTCCGGGGTCCCGTGGTGCCCTTCCGATCCGTCCACGGCGGCGCGCGGCGGCCGATACGATTCGAGGTCCCGGACCGCCGCCCGTGCGAGGTCGGTCCCGCCTGCGGCCGTCTCGTGCGCCTCGTCGGCGTCCGACGACACGGGCTCGACGTTCGCGATCTCGACCGGCGGGTCGACGGGGTCGGCGAGCGCGGCGAACCCGAACGCCGTGCGCTCGCCCGGGTCGAGTACCGCGGTCACACCCGCTGCGTCCCACCCGGCTTCGGGGACGCCGCCGCGCCGCGGCGGGAGCAGCGGACCGTCCAGCCGGCTCTCGAGCCGAACACGCCGCGGGACCGCCCCGTCGTTGCGCACCCGAAAACCGACGAGCGACGTGTCCCCCTCGCGGTCGACGGACCAGTCGAGTTCCATGCGCCGGGTCCCGCGGAATCGTATTTAACGCTCAGGTGAACCCGCCCCCGTCGGGTTCAGCGCTCGTCGCGCGCGCCTCGAAAGCGAACATCGGCCGTCCGAAGGAGCGACCGCGGGCTCCGCCCCGACTCCTCGATCCGCCGCGCCGCGCTGCCGCGCAGCTCGACCGGTCCGTCGAGCGCCGCGGTCCTGACGGCCGCGAGCGACGTCGCGACCGGGTCTCCGTCGTACGCGCCCGGTCCCGTCCCGGCCGCGCTCGGATCGCCGCTCGGAACGACCGCGAGCGCGCGTCGGAACTCGGGATACATCGCCTCGGCGAGTTCGCGGCGCGCGACGCCGCGCCGGTTTCGGAGCCGGTCGCGGAGCCGCAGTCGACGCCGACGCTCGTCCCGGGCGCGGGCGGCTTCGGCTCTCGCGCGTTCGAGCGCCTGCTCGGCGGCGATCGCCTCCGTCTGCGCGGCCGACAGCTCCGCGGCCGCCGCCTCCAAGTCGTCGAGCGTCTCGTCCGTCTCGGCGTCGACCGCGCGGCGCGCTCGCGCATCGCCCCGCAGCGCCGCGACCCGCTCTTTCAGCCGCTCGATCTCTCCGGTCGCCTCGGCGACCCGCCGCCGCGCCGCCGTCAGGTCGACTGGTTCGACCTCGATCCCCGCGAGCTCCGCCTCGATGTCCGCGATCTCTCCCGCGACGGACGCGGTCCGCCCCCGCGAGCGCGCGGCCGCCGCGAGCTGTCGCCGGAGCCCGGCGTCGGCGGGGAGTCGTCCGAGTACCTCGCCCGGAGCGGGACTCCTCCTGACGGCGTCCGACCCGTCCTCGCTGTCCTCTCGGTTCGACCCCGACTGCGTCGACCTCGCCCCGGTCACAGCTCTCTGCCGCGCATCGTGTCCGGGTCCGGGTGGTCCGTCCCCGCCGCGAAGGCGGCGTACGGCGTCGACTTCGCGGACCGGTCGGCGTAGGCCGCGGCCGCCTCTCGGACCGCGTCGTCGACGGCGACGAACTCGTTGAACGGCTCGGTGCGCTCTATCTGTACGTCCCCGCCGTGTGACTCCCGCAGCCGCAGCGCGAGGAACGCCGCGTACTCCGTCTCGTCGAGCAGCGCGGCGCGACCGAACCGCCGCGTGACGACCGACTCGTGGCGACGACAGAGGTTTCGGAGGCCGGTCCTGGCGGCCGCCGAGTACGTCACGACCAGCAGCACGCCCGCCGGTGGTCGATTTTGAAATATATCCGTTCCGGACCGGAACGTTTCAGTCGGCGTCAGTGACGCCGGATCGATTCAGCGTCCGCGGGGCCGGGGTCAGTAACTAGAACCGCTCGACGTCGAACGCGGGCTCCTCCCCGCCGTCCGGTGCGTCGTCGACCCCGCTGGCCGCGAGGACGCGCTCGCGCGCGGCCGGTTCAGAGGGCGCGACGACCACGGTGCCGTCGACCGGGTCGTCCCCCACCGCGCGGAACACGTCGCCCTCGCCGTCGAACTCGGTCGCGTACGTCCGGAGCACGGCGGCGACGCGACGCTCGGTGGCCGCGAGGTCGGCGTCGCCGTCCTCGAACTCGCGGAGCGCGTCCTCGACGTTCCGTATCGCGGAGATCCGGTCCATCTACGTCGTCCGGAGGTGGCCCTGCTTGGGCTCGTACACTTCGCCCTTCGTGCGGAGCTTCTCGATCTCTCCCTCCGCCTTTCCTTGGTCCATCCCGATCTCGCCCGCGCGGTCGAGCACCTCCTCGACGGGCGCGCCCTCCTGATACTCCTCTTCGATGTCGGCGATGAGCCCCTTGATGTTCTTGATGCGGTCGCGCTGGCTCTTCGACGTGCCCGTCTCGACCACGTCGGCGTCGAACTGGCCCGTCTCCGGGTCGACGCCGATGTCCTTGAGACAGGACTCGACGATGTCCGTCGCGCGGTCCGCGTCCTCGCGCTCGACGGTGTCTGAGAGCCGTACCCGCGCGCTCGCCTCGGAGAGCCGCACCATCGCCTCCAGCTTCCGGGCGGTGACCGGCACGGGCGCGTCCTCGTCGGCGCCCTTCGAGCGCAGGTCGACGTAGAACTCCTCTATCACCTCCTTCGCCTCCTCCGTCATCGTCGGGAAGCAGGACCGCTTCGCGTGGGCGATGTACTTACGGAGGAGTTCGGAGTCGATCTCCGGCGCGACCTCCTCGGTCACCTCCGCCACCTGTTCGGAGGTGAACTCCGAGCTCGCCAGCTCCTCGCGCTGGGTGTTGAGCTCGCCGGCGTAGTTCGTCTTGATAATGTGTTTCGCCAGCCGGGAGTCGTGCTCCGGGTCCGGGCTGTCCGTCACGGTGAAAATGAGGTCGAACCGCGAGATCAGCGCCGGCTCCAAGTCGATCTGCTCGCCGATCGGCTCGTACTGGTCGAACCGGCCGTACTTGGGGTTCGCGGCGCCGAGCAGCGAACACCGCGCCTTCAGCGTCGCGTTGATCCCCGCCTTCGAGACGGAGATCTTCTGCTGTTCGAGCCCCTCGTGCATCGCGGAGCGGTCCGAGGAGTTGTGGACGACGAGCCCGTTCGCGACGAAGTTGTGCGTCTCCTCGACGGTCAGGTCGTACACCCGGGGTCGCTCGCCGTCCTCGATCCGCGCCAGTATCGACCGCAGTTCCGCCTTCACGGCGTTTACCTCCTCCACGACCGCCTCACGCACGTCGTCGAGCCGGTCGGTCTCGACGGCGCCGGACAGCCAGCGGGAGACGGTCGCCTGCGTCACGTCGAGCCTCGACGCCACGTCCGACTGACCGACGCCGTACGCGTCCAGCGCCGCCGACAGCTCCGATCGCGTCTCGCCGACCGGACCGCGGTCGAGCAGGTCGCGAGCGCGCTCTTCGGCCGTCTCGACCGGTCCCTCGATGACGTCTGCGAGCCGCTGTCGGAGCACCTCGCCGCGGTGTTCGGTCGACTCCGGCGGAACGGTTTCGACCGACTCGACCCGACGCCACTTCACGTCGCCGCGGACGAACTCGCGGAGGTCGTCGAGGTCGGTCTCCCCGACTCCGGTGAGAATCTCTCGGAGCCGCTCGGTCACCGTCCGGCGGACCTCGTCGCGTTCGCCCCATTCGCGGGAAATCTGCTGTTGGGACAGCGCCGTCCCTTCGGCAAGCTCGGACTGCGAGACGTGGTATCGGTGCCGAAGCTCCGAGAGCGTCTCCCACGCCGCCGTCGCGTCGAGCGCGTCCACGTCTTCGGTCGCGCGTTCACGCCGATCCTCGAACGCCGAGAGTATCCGGTCGGCGCGGTGGAGCGAGACGTTCGCAGTCCCGCTCTCGAAGTCGTGGTACGTGACCGCGTCGAGCCCGCACTCGCGCTGGTGAAGCCGGAGCGACTCGCGAGACCGCGCGAGCGCGTCGCCGACCTCCGGGACCACGTCGAGGATCGTTCGGCCGCCGTCGGCCGAATCGACGACGCGGTCGAGGGCTTCGGCCTTCCGGGTGGCCGTGAATCCGACGAAGCGCCGGAACGCCGCGAGCGAATCCGCGTCGGTCACCGTGAGGTAGTACACGTCGCGACCGCCGTCTCGCTCGCGGTACTGGAGCTGGCTCGACACGCCGAACCCTAAGAGGAGGTTCCGCGTGCCGCGGAGCAGGTCCCGACTCGCCGACGCTATCCGAACGTTTCCGGCCGACTCGTCGACGTGGCCTTCGCTGTCGGCGAGCGCCCGGACGAACGCGGCCTTCGCCGCGCGGCTTCCGGTCGAAACGGGAGTCGGGAAGCACTTCTCGTCGTACCGGCCGAGGTTCATCCCCGCGTTGAGGACGGCGTCGGCGTGTTCCTTCCCGGTGACGCGGACCGTCTCGACGCCGCCGTCGCGCCGTTCGCTCGGCGGGCGGACCGGCTCCGCGTCGAACGCCTCGCGCGCCGCGCGTTCAAAGTCGTCTAAGAGGTCGTCGTCCGTGTTGGTGAACCGAACGCCGTAGACGCCCTCGTCGCGGTCGTAGTAGACGTTCCCGTCGCCGGAGAGGTATCCGAGGACGCTCGCCATCGCGGCGTCGACGCTCTCCCCGTCGCCGGGCTCGGCCGCTGGCCCATTTCCACCGCTCGCAGCCACCGCTCCGCCGTCCGCCGCCTTCGTCGGAATCTCGCGAGGGACGTACACCCAGTCGCCCCCGTCGAGGGCGGCCGCCTCGCGCTCGACACGCTCCCCGTCGTCGAGGACGAAGAACGGGTGGTCGGCGGTCGCAGTCAGCGACTCGCCGGTCTCCGTCGTCACTCGGGTCAGCTCCGACGGCGCGTCGTACTCGTGGACCGCGGAGACGGACCGTTCGACGAGGTTCCCGTCCTCGTCCATCGACCAGACGTCGAGGTCGACGTCGCGGATATGGCGTCCGTTCGAGAGTTCCTCGACATCTCCGTCTTCGGCGGCCTCCCGCGCCAGTTCGTCGATGCGCTCGACGCGGCCGTCCGCGAGCGAGACCAGCGCGTCGCCCGTGACGCAGTCCATTTTGTCGAGCTCGTCAACTGCCGCAATTCCCTTGTCCGCGAGGACGAGAGCGCCGGCTTCGAGCGACCACTGCTGGCCGTCGCCGAAGTCGTCTCTCACGGCTGCAGCTGTAAGGCCGGCCGCCGACGATCCCTTCCCAGAGGTGTAGACGGACCGCGGTGCGATGTTCTCGACGTACGAAATCATCTGGGAGTTGTGAGAGACGACCCCGTTCGAGACGTAGTTGTGCGTTCTCTCCACTTCGAGATCGTAGACCCAGTCTTCATCGGATTCGACCCGTTCGATGGACTCGATCGAGTCCCATCGGACTTCCTCTACGACCGAGGTGTTCTGACTACCAGACACGGCGATACCGCCATCTGTGGCAGCGCGCGATGCGACGGCCACACGGTCACCGACGTCGAGTTCATCCGCACGCCGCGGAACGTGTCCGGCACCAGTCTGAACGAACAGCGGATGCGACGGCGTCACCTCCAGTTCCATGCCGGAGGCAGTCTCGACACGATACATCGTCTCGGGAGCCTCCCGCTTCCAGACTTTCGTCGCTCGCGCGGATCCGATCGTTCCGTCCGACTGTAGCGAGGGTACTTCGAAATCGACCTCGTCGAAGACGCCGTCGTCGATCGGTTTCGGATCATCGAGATTGTCCTCGACGAGATCGCCTATCGGAACTTCTCGTCCATCAGCAAGTGTCACATTGGTATCAAATTTAAGACACTTACCCGTGCCGGGGTCACCGATCAGGAGCATGTGCAGGTCGCCCCGAATCCGCGACCCGTCGGGGAGATGCTTCGTCACGCCGGAGAACAGCTGGAGGATCATCGCGAGCTTCTCCTCCTCGTAGCCGTAGATGGCCGGGGCGATGGAGCCCACCATCGCCTCGTAGATGTCGTCGCGCTCGGAGAGCTCGATGATGTCGCGTTTGTCCGCCTCGGTGATGTCCATGTCCTCGAACTCCTCGTCCTCGATGGCGATAGAGACGCCGTCCATGTACAGGTCGAAGATGGCGGACTTCTCGTTGCCCTGTTCGACCTGCTCGATGTGGAGGATACCGACGCAGGTAACGTGGTCGCCGGGGCTCACTTTCCCGGTGATGTCGTCGACGATGTCGACGTCCAGCGACTGGGGCGTCTCGCCGCCGCGGAGCCCCTCGGGCGACTCTTGGATACGGAGCTTCTGTGAGTCGACGAACTCGGACTGATCGAAGTTGACGCGGAACGGGCCCTGTCGCTCGCAGCCCTGGCACTCGTGGGGCTCTTGGAAGCCACCGTCGGACTGCGGGATGTACGTCATGGTGCCGCAGCGCTGGCACTCGAAGGCGGCCTCCGTCACCTTCGGGCGTACGTCGGTGGCCTTACGAACGATCCCTTGAATCGAGACGAGCTTCCCGATATGGTCGTCGTGGACGCGGATACCGCGGATGTCGACGCTATCGGGGAGGTCCTCGATGCGGACATGCGCGCGGCCGAGGCTGACGTCGGCGGGGAGGTCATAGAGCCGTAGCGCCTCCTCGGCGTACTCGCGCATCTGTTCCGGCTTGTTCAGGAAGTCCTCGGCGAGGTCGCGGTCGAACTGAAAGAGGTCGTCGTAGGAGACGTACAGCGAGCGCTGCTCGTTGGGGTACCGTTGGGCGAGCTGTCCGATCTCCTCCCGGTAGTAGTTGCGATAGAACTGAATGAACCGCTCCGTGAGGTCCTGGGTGCCGGCCTGAGCCATTGCGACACCTCTTCGTCACCATCACGTATCAACCTCCGGTTCGGGGCGGACGTGGTCGCCTCGGGTGCGGCGTCCGGCGTCGTCGCGCCGGCCGACTCGGCGGCGACCGCGCCCCAACCGACCGAACTACGCCCGCCCGACGAAGGTCGCGTCGGCGGAGGTGCGCCCCTCGTTGAACGAGAGGACCTTCGCGCGGATCACGTCGCCGGGTTCGAGCCCGCTCGGGATGTCCTCGGTGAAGAGGACGAATCCCTCCACCTTGCCGACGGCGACCTCGTTCCCCGAGTGGTGGTCGGTGAGTTCGGTGACGCCGAACTCGTACGTCTCGCCGATCCCGACCGGCGGTTCGCGTTCCTGGGCCGCCTCGTGAGCGCGTTTCGACTCGCGCGCCTCCGTCGACGGGCCGCGGAGCCGACGGGCGACCGCGAACAGCGCGAACAGCGCGACCGCGACGCCCGCACCGACGACGAGCGGCGACGAGGGGATCATACCCGTGCGGTCGACCGCGGTCGCCTAAACGGTGTGGGTCCGCGGCGACGCTTCGGCGCTCGGCGACCTCGACATCTCGCCGCTCGCGCGGCCCGAGTCCCGCCGCGCCCGCATGAGAAACGCCTTTGCCCTCGAAGCCCCCCTCTCGATCCGATGCGACACAGCCGCGGTTCCCGACGACTCGCGCACGGGTGTGGTGTGCCGTGAAGGTCGCGGACGCGGTGCCGGAGTTCGCGGAGGCCTTCGGGTTCGACGAGTTCAACCGGATGCAGCGGGAGGCGCTGCCGGGGATCTTGGAGACCGACCACAACGTGGTCGCGTCGGCGCCGACCGCCTCCGGGAAGACGGCGCTCGCGGAGCTCGCCATCTGTAAGACGCTCGCCGCGGGCGGGACCGCGCTCTTCGTCGCGCCGCTGCGGGCGCTCACGAACGAGAAGGAGAGCGAGTGGGAGCGCTTCGAGGATCTCGGCTACTCCGTGTACGTCGTCTCCGGCGAGCGCGACTTGAACCCCCGCCGCGCCGAGCGCGCGGACGTGCTGGTGACGACGCCGGAGAAGGCCGACAGCGCGACGCGGAAACACGACTCGGCGCGGTACTCCTTTATCACCGACGTGGACTGCGTCGTCATCGACGAGGTCCACCTGCTCGACTCCGAGAAGCGCGGCGCGGTGCTCGAAGTCACCGTCTCGCGGCTCCGCCGGCTCCAAGACCCCCGCGTGGTCGCGCTCTCGGCGACGATGCCGAACATCGGCGACGTGGCGGAGTGGCTCGACGCGCCCGCGGAGACGACGTACGCTTTCGGCGACGAGTACCGTCCCGTCGACCTCGAGACAGGCGTGAAGACGTACTCGCACGGCTCGAACGCGTTCGCGGACAAGTACCGCCGGCTCTACCGCGCGCTCGACCTCGCCGAGCCGCACGTCCGCGAGGACGGGCAGACGCTCGTGTTCGTCTCCTCGCGGCAGGACACCGTCCAAGCCGCGAAGAAGGCGCGCGACGAGATCACCGAACGCGACATCCCGATCGACTCGCGCGACGACTACGACTTCCACAACGAGGCGAAAGAGCTCACCAACGACACGCTCCGCCAGTCGGTCACCGACGGCGTCGGGTTCCACCACGCCGGCCTCGGGAAGGACGACCGCGACCGCGTCGAGGAGTGGTTCAAACAGGGGAAAATCAAGTTCCTCTTCTCGACGTCGACGCTCGCGTGGGGCGTGAACCTCCCCGCGCGCTGCGTCGTCATCCGTGACACGAAGTACCACGACCCGCTGGAGGGAGAGACGGACATCTCGCCGCTGGACGTGCTCCAGATGCTCGGGCGCGCCGGTCGGCCGGAGTACGACGACGTGGGGTACGGCTGGGTGGTCTGCGACCGCGCCGACGCGGACAAGTACCGGAAACTGCTGCGCGAGGGGAAGGCGATCGAGTCGCGGCTCGCCGCCGACCTCGAGTCGCACCTCAACGCCGAGATCGCGATGGGGACGATCCGGGGGCTCGAAGACGTGATGGCGTGGTTGGAGACGACGTTCTACTACGTCCGCGCGCAGTCGAAGCCCGACCAGTACGACTTCTCGACGCTCCGCGACCGGGTGCGGGACACCCTCGAATCGCTCGTCGACGACGGCTTCGTCGCGGCCGACGACGACCTCGCGATCGAGCCGACCGCCCTCGGTCGGCTGGCCTCGAAGTACTACCTCCGGCTCGACACCGCCCGCCGGTTCCGGCGCCTCGCCGACCGCGAGACGCTGACTGCCGACGCCGTGTTAGAGACCGTCGCGTCGGCGGGCGAGTTCGACTCCGTCTCCGCGCGCTCGGCCGAGGCCGACGCGGTCGACCGCATCCTCGACGGCCGCGACACCGACCTGGAGGACGGTCACCGCAAGGTGTTCGCCATCCTGCTGGCGGGGATGGCCGACTCGATCCCCTCCGACCTCCGCTCCGACGCGTGGGTGATCCGGCAGAACGCGCTCCGCCTGCTCGCCGCGCTCGCGGAGTTCCTCGACCGGTTCGCGGGCCCGCGCGCCGCCAACCTCGCCCGTCGCGTGGAGGCGCGCGTCGAACACGGCGTCTCCCGCGAGGCGGTCGCGCTCACGGCGATCGAGGGGGTCGGCTCCGGCCGCGCGGAGCGCCTCGCGGACGCCGGGCTCACCTCGCCGGCCGACGTCGTCGACGCCGGTCCGGCGGAACTGGCGAACGCCGGGATGAGCGACTCCGTGGCGGAGCGGATCGTCGACGCCGCCCGCGACTGCCCCCGGATCGACGTCGACTGGGGTGAGTTCCCCGACGGCATCGCGGTCGGCGAGAACGAGATGTGCGAGGTCGCCGTCGCGGCCGTCTCGGGGAGCGCCCGCGCGGGGATCCGCGTCACCGTCAACGACGTGGAGATGACCGCGACGACGACGTACCTCGACGGGGAGACGACGGTCCCGGTCGGCGTGTTCGGCCCGCCGGACGCCGACGAACTGGAGTTCGTCGTCGAGGTCGTCTTCCCGGACCTCCCGCTGTTGCCCGTCACGGCGACGCGGACGGTTCGGGTGGCGTAGGCGCGCCGGCGTCCGAACCCGATCTTGCGATCCGTCGGTATCCGCTTATCAACGAGCGGCCGGGACGTTCGAGCGATCTGCCGTCTCGTCGCGTCACCCGTTCTCACCGCCACCCGCCCGGTATCTCTCTTAAACTCCCGCAACGACCGCTTAACACCCATTCCGCGGCCACCCGTCCTATGCCGGAACGACTCCGCGTGCTCGCAGGCGACTGTCAGGTGACCGACCGCGGCGACCGCACCCGAACCCATCGGGGCCGCGTCGTGGTACTGATCAAACCCGACGACACGACGCTCGTCCACGACGCTGACGGCTACCAGCCCGTCGCGTGGCTCACCCGCCCCGAGAGCGTCGTCGTCGAGGGTGACGGCGACGGGTTCACTGTCACCGCTCGCGACGGATCGCGGCGACTCCGCGTTGTCGCCGAGGAGGCGACAGCCGGCCGGGCGCTCCCCGTCACGGAGGCGGGCGTCCCGGTCGGCACCTGCCCCGACGACGGCGGCCCGCTCGTGCGGTCGCGCGGCGACGTGGCGTGTCTCGACTGCGAGGCGCGCTGGGGGCTCCCGGCGGGCGCGAGCGTCACGGACGCGACCTGCGACGACTGCGGGCTCCCGAAGATCCGCGTCGAGCGCGGCGAGCCGTTCCACCTCTGTCTCGACCCCGCGTGCGACCCGATGGAGGCGGCCGTCAGCGACCGGTTCGACGGCGCTTGGGAGTGCCCGGACTGCGAGGGGGACCTCCGGGTCCGCTCCGCGCCGGGTCGCGTCTACCTCGGCTGCGAGCGCTATCCCGACTGCGACACCACCTTCTCGTTCCCCGCGGGCGTCGCCGTCGACGAGTGCGACTGCGGGCTCCCCGTCTTCGAGACGGCGGCCGGACTGGGTTGTCTTGACGGGACCTGCGAGGTCGACGGCCGCGCGACGGGCGAAAAGCCGGAGGTCACGGGGAAAGGAGACGGCTAACAGCGCTCCGCCCGGCGGGGTGGCTTACTCGGCGAGCTGCTGGCGGCCCGGCGCGATGAGGCGGTCGAGGTACTCGGCGAGCGCGCCCTTCGCGTCCGCGGGGTGGAGTTCGCCCGACTCCAAGTCGGCTTCGAGGGCGTCGTAGGCGTCGTACTCCAGGTCTCCGCCGTACTCCTCCGGGCGCTCGACGGTGACCGCGTCGAACCGCGGGAAGACGTGGTACTCGAACACCTGGAGGACGGGGTTCTCTCGCTCCGCGCCGTCGTCGGTCGGCTCCGGATCTGCCGTCGGCGGGCAGTAGGCGTCGTTCACCTTCGACTCGATGTCCTCGCGGGAGTCCTCCATCGAGATGGTGACGCCCTCGCTGGAGGACATCTTGCCGCGGCCGGTCGCGAGGTCGGCGATCAGCGGCGTGTGGAGGCTCGTCGGCGGCTCGCGGTCGATGCTCGGCAGCACGTCGCGCGCGAGCATGTGGACCTTCCGCTGCTCCATCCCGCCGACCGCGACGTCGACGCCGAGGTACGGGATGTCGAGCGCCTGCATCAGCGGGTAGACGGCCTGCGACACCTTCACCGAGTCGCCCGAGCTGATCTCGGCCATCGCCCGCTCGGCCCGCGCGAGGGTGGTCTCGAGCTCCAGGGCGTGGAGGTCGAGCGTGTAGTCGTCGTCGAGCTGGAAGTCCGAGCCGAGCACGAACTGCGTGTTCGACTCGTCGAGCCCGTAGGCGATGAACTGGTCGCGCATCCGCTCGGCGGTGTGGCGGATCTCCTCGAACGACCCCTTGTCGTTGAGGTAGGCGTGTACGTCCGCGAGGAGGACCGTAACCTCGAAGCCCGCCTCCTGGAGGTCGATGAGCTTGTTCGCGGTGAGCATGTGACCGATGTGGAGCACGCCCGAGGGCTCGTAGCCGACGTACGCCCGCTTTCCTTCGGGGTCGTCGGCCAGCGCCTCGATCTCCGACTCGGTGACCACCTCGGCCGCGTTCCGGGTGATCAGCTCGTGAGCGTCCATACCTCCGAGTGTGCGTTCCCGGACATATGACTTCTGGATGCGTGCCGACGACTCACGCGGAGCGCCGCCAGCGCGCCCGTCGGCCGCTTTGACTCGCGTTCCGGTCGTCCCCGGGCGCGCTCACTCCTCCGTCTCGGGCAGCGTCCGCCCCGCCCGGTGTTCGGAGATGATCCGGTCGATCCGCTCGGCCTTCTCGTCGCGCCGGCGCTGCTCGGCGCGCTCCTCCCAGTCCTCGACGGCGGCCGCGAGGTCCTCCTCGCTCGCGACCGCCAGCTCGTCCACCTCGCGGACCGGCACGGCGTCGGCGGGCACCACGGGGACGGCGCGCTCGAACAGCACCTCGTCGGCGACGTCTGAGAGGTTCCCATCGCCGCGGATCACGGCCCGCGGCTCCGCCTCCGCGAGCCGCTCCGCGGTCCGCCGGCCAGCGCCCGACGCGTCCCGGAGGTAGACCACGTCGCCGGCGACGAGCCCGTAGGCGTCGTCCGCGGCGTCGAGCGCGTCGAGCGTGAACTGCTCGACGACCTTCACGCTCACCAGCCCCCGCCCCTCGGCCACGTCGCCGAAGTTCGAGTGGTCGAGCCGCCACAGCTCCTTCAGCGTCTCCACCTTGCGTTCGAGGTCGGCGACGCGCTCTTCTGCCTCGTCGCGCTCGCGCTCCAGCCGGTCCGTCTCGCGTTCGAGCCGCGAGACTGCGCGCCGCGAGCGCGCCTCGATGCGCTCCTCGCGTTTCGCCTCCTCCAGCTCGCCCTCCAGCTCAGCGATCCGGTCGTCGCGCTCCTCTAAGTCCTCCTCCAGCGACTCGGCGTGCGACTCCAGCCGGTCGACGCGCTCGCGAAGCCGGCGGATCGTCTCCTCCTCCTCGGTGCGGTCGGGCTCGGTGGGGTCCGCCTCGTCCGCGTCGTCCTCGTCTCCGTCCCCGCCGTCGTCCTCGCTCAGGTCCTCGATGACGGCCTCGACGGACGAGCCGCCCGCGACGACGCCGGCGATCACCGCCCCGCGGTCGAGCCGCGGGGGCGTCTTCGCCGCGATCCGCTCGAACTGGTCCTCGTGGTCGTCGTAGGCGTACAGCGCGGCCGCCAGCGCGTCGCGCTCGTGGTCGTTCGCGTAGCTCGCCTCGCGGGTGCGGTGGAGCTTCTCATCGACCGGGAGGTCGGTCGTCGGCCGCCACCCGGCGGCGTCGAACGAGCGCCGGAACTTCTCGACCGTCTCCGGCATCGGCTCCACGTCGGCGGCGACGATGATCGGTCGCCCCTGCTCGACGATCCACTCGGTCACCTCGGCGGTATCGCCGGTGCGGGAGGAGTACAGCGCGTGGACCGTGCCGTCGAGGCCGACGACCGCGGCCGCGGTGGTCGTCCCGGGGTCGATCCCGACGATGACGCGGTCGCGCCGCTTCACCAGCGGCTCGTACTCGATCCCGTCGCGGCGTTCCCGCTCGACCTCGACGCGCACGTCGCCCGCCCGCGAGTTCGACACCGGGATATCCTCGGGGCGGGCCTCGACGGTGAACGTCGCGTTCGCGTAGCCGCCGTACTTCTCGGTCACGTCCCGCTCGAAGTCGAGGTTCGCATCCTTCAGCTTCGACTGGACCTGGCGCGTCCGCTTGCGGACGTTACCGTGGATCCGCCGCGTGTAGCGGTCCTGACTCCACCCGCCATTTCCGGTCGAGCGCCCGCGAGACACCTTGACGGTCGTCTCGTCGGTGAACGCGGTCACCTCGTGGCCGACGTTCGCGGCGGCGAGCCGCGCCGACGCCTCCGCCTCCTTCATCGGCTTCTTGCCGTAGGGGATGCCGTGCCGGGAGGCGACCCGCGAGAGCGGCTCCGGCCGTTCCGCGCCGGTCACCTGGACGAGGCGGGTCCCGTCTGGCAGCGACCGGAGGAAGTTGACGAGCTCCCCCTTGTCCGCCGCCAGCTCGTAGGCGTTGTCGGTGGCGACGTAGAGGGGCTCGCGGTCGTCGATCAGCCGGCAGAGCTTCCGGAACGAGACCACGTCGCGGGTGATCCGGGCCATCGGACCGTCGGCGTCGGGGGCGTCCGGGTCGTCCTCGTCGACGGGGTCCAGGATGACCAGCGCGTAGGAGGGGCTGTCGCCGCGGACGTCGCCGCTGTGGACGTCGACGCCGAACACCGGCCGGTCGCGGGCGCGGATGGTCCGGGTTGTCACATCCCGAGTAGGTCGTTGCCGCGTATATACCCCACGCCGGGGGCGGTCGCGGACCGCCGCCGCGGGAGCGAGCGGTCAGAGGATTCGGGGCTCTTCGCCGGCCTGCTGTCGCCGGCCGCTGATGACGCCCGGCGTCCCGCCCGTCTGGATGATGTTGAACGCGGTCATCAGGTCCGACCGCGAGATGAGGCCGACGAGTTCGCCGTCGGCATCGACTACGGGGAGGCGGCCGACGCCGTGTTCCTGCATGGTCTGGAGGGCGGTCAGGGCGTCGGCGTCCGGGTCGACGGCGACGAGGTCGGTCACCATCACGTCGTCGACGCGGTAGGCGTCGCGCTCGACTTCGCGGACCGACCGGGCATCTTCGAGGGTGACCATCCCGACGAGCTCGTCGCCGTCGAGGACGGGGTAGCCAGTGTGGCGCTCCTCGAACATCCGGCTCATCAGGTCGCCGACCGAGGTGTCCTCCGTCACCGTGTGGAGCCCCTCACGGGGCGTCATCACGTCGCCGACGGTCACGTCCTCGAAGGCGGCCTTCAGGGTCGTCTGCTGGGCCTCGCCCGAGGCGGCGATGTAGACGAAGAAGGCGAGCACGATGAGCAGCAGCTGGAAGGTGAACAGGCCGAAGATCCCCATCAGGAACGCGAACACCTTCCCCACGGAGGCGGCCCGCTGGGTCGCCTGCGCGTGTGGCTGGTTCCGTGCGAGCAGCGCCCGGAGGACCCGCCCGCCGTCCATCGGGAACGCGGGCAGCATGTTGAACACGGCGAGGACGATGTTCAGGAGCGCGAGGTAGCCGAAGACGAAGAGGACGGCGTTCGAGCCGACGGGCGCGACGAGGACGACCCCGTAGCAGGCGATCCCCACCGCGACGCTGACGAGCGGGCCGGCGATCGCGATCCAGAACTCGTGTCTCCAGTCTTCGGGGAACTCGGCGAAGCTGGCGAGGCCGCCGAGCAGCCACAGCGTGATCGACTCGATCTCGTAGCCGTATCGCATGGCGACCAGCGAGTGGCCGAACTCGTGAAGCAGCACCCCGACGAACAGCCCGATCACGGCCGACAGCCCGAGTACCCACGGCGTGGTGCCGCTCGCGACCGCGGTCGCGTCGATCCCGAGACCGGCCGTCTCGTTCATCACCTCCGCGATCATCCCGACTTGCGACCCGATCAGGTACGCGAACAGCGGTAAGACGATCAGAAACGTCCAGTTGAGCCGGATCGGAATCCCGAACGCGCTCCCGATCTTGATTCCACGCATGCCATCGCGTTCGGCCGGTGAGCGGTTAAGTCACAGGGGTCGGTCGACGTTCGAGCCGCCGGGACCGGGCGGTGAGCAATTAAATACGCGCCTCCCGTCACGGTCGCGTATGAGCGACGCAGGCGACGCCGAGTCGGTCGTGAAGCGCGGCGACGACATCGCGTACGAGCCCGTCGAGGCCGCCGAGGGGCTCTCGAAGGGCGTCCTCCTCGACGAGTCGGACGGCGCGCCGACCTTCGCGATGCGCCGGTTCGAGCTCGAACCGGGCGCCGAGGTCCCCCGCCACACCAACGCGATCGAACACGAGCAGTACGTCCTCGCCGGGGAGTACGTCGTCGGGATCGGCGACGAGGAACGCACCGTGTCGGCCGGCGACACTCTCCTGATCCCGCCGGGGGTCGAACACTGGTACCGCAACGAGCGCGACGAGCCCGGCGCGTTCATCTGTGCGGTGCCGAACGGCGACGACGCGATCGAACTCGTCGAGTAGCGGGCGTCCGGGCTCGGCCTCGCGCGCCGCGAGGCGGGCACCTACTCCAGCGTGCCGACGCGGTCGGCGACGTAGCCGAACTGGTCGCGGTAGCCGTTCGGCGATAACAGTACGGGGTAGAATGGCTCGTCGGCGAGCAGCGGTTCGCCGTCGGCGGCCGCGAACCGCTCGCCGGGCTCGACGCGCTCGAAGTTGCGCGCGAACACCTCGTACGCCTCCGCCTCCGGCTTCGGGATCCGCTTGCGGAGTCGGAACACCGACACGTCCTCCCGACCGCCAGCGTCGAGCACGTCGTCGGCGCCGGGCGCGGAGATGGCGCCGGTCGCGGCGAGGAACGCGCGCGACAGCCAGTAGGCGTTGTCAGCGGCCGCCTCGGAGCCTTGGAGCCCCGCCTCCACTTCGAGCGTGTGCGGGTGCTCGATGAGTCGGCCCTCGGTGAACGCGTCCGTCTGGATCACCGCGTCCACGGGGAGGTGCGGCGCGACAGCGCGGGTCACTTCGTCCATCGAGTCGATGACCGCGAACGGCTCCGCGTACGACTGCGTCGAGTGGATCGCGAGGGTCGTACACCCTTCCAGCGCGTCGACCAGTTCGGCCGCGAGCCGGACCTCGTGGGCCTCCGCGTCGGGGTTTCCGGGGAACGCCCGGTTGAGGTCGGCGTCGAGGTAGCGCTCGCCCGCGTCGAGCGCCGCCTCGTTTGCGGTGACGAGGCGGACCGGTCGCTCGGGGTCGAGGTCGGCGTCGAGCAGGCGCTCGACGGCGCGGGCGCCGCAGGGCTCGTCGCCGTGGATCGCGCCGACGACGGCGACCTCGGGCTCCCCGTCGCCCAGATCGTGGATCTCCATACCACACCCTGACGAGCGGCGAATAAGTGGCGTTCGGATCCGCGGCGAGCGGTCCGATCCCCGTGCGTCAGGCAACGCCCGGGCTCAGTGCCCCTCGTCGACGCGCTCAGTGTACTCGTAGTCGGTGGGGTACGCCGGCTGACGTGCGCCGTCGAGGGGTATCTGCCACCCGTCGACCGCGGCGGGGTCGTCGAGCGCGGCCCGGAGCGTCTCTCGCACGTCGTCGACGTCGACCCCGTAGAAGTCGCTCGGGATCCCGTCGAGGTACTGGAGGGCCGTCTCGAACAGCGACCGCATCCCCGCGTCGTTCTCGAAGTCGACGCGCTTGTACGCGCCCGCGGCCACCTGGACCATCCCGTGGAGGAAGGCGCTCTCGGCCGTGCCGCTGCCGTAGTTGTACCACTCGTCCTCGAAGCAGTCGTGGCTCTCGTGGTAGGCGCCGTCGTTGAAAAGCCGCACGCCGTGTTCGGTCGCGCGTCGGAGCGTCGCGTGTTCCCAGTACCCGCCGACCGCCTGTGCGTCTGGCAGCCCGTCCGCGTCGCCGGATGACGCGTCCGCGTCGCCGGACGACGCTTCCGCCTCTCCGGACGCCGCGCGCGACTCGTCGCCCGCGTGCCATCCGGTCGGGTTCCCGAGCGGCGGGGCGACGCCGGGGTCCCGAGTGTGGTCGTCCATGTGCGTGCCGTTCACGCGGCAGCGACCTAACCGTTTCGCGGCGCCGGCGGCGAAGCCGACCGGCCCGCGAACCGAACCCTTCTTTCCCCCGCTCGCGCTCGGGTCGACCGCATGGACGCCGGACTCCTCGCCGCGGTCGCCGCCGCCGTCGTCTGGGGCGCGTACCTCTTCGTCCTGAAGCGCGCCTTCGCCGGATACCCGCCCGCCGCGCTGACGGTGGCGATCAACGTCGCGGCGGTCTCGTGGTTCCTCGCCGGGACCGGGCTGACGGTCGGGTTCGGCGACGCCGCGGCGGGGGTGTCCGGGCTCGTCGCGCCGCGTCGGGCCGCGGTCGTCGCCGTCACGACCCTCGGGACGGCCGCCGCCTTCGTCCTCTTCTTGCGCGCCATCGACCAGGGGGCGGTGTCGTACGTCGCGCCGATCAACAAGATCGTCCCGATGTTCGTCCTCCCGCTGGAGGTCGGACTGCTCGGGCAGGTCCTCGCGCCGGTCCAGGTCGCCGGCGTCGTCGTCACCACCCTCGCGGTGTACGTCGCGAACTACGAGCCGGGGGGTTTCTTCGCGCCGTTCGCGCGGGCCGCGCGCTCCCGGCCGGCGCAGCTGGCGCTCGCGAGCGCGGCCTGCTACGCGGTCGCCGACGTGGGCAAGCGGGTCGCGCTCCAGGAGTTCTCGATCCCCGGCACGCTGTGGGTGCCGCTCCTGCTCGCCGGCGTCGCGGTCGTCCTCTTTCCGGCGGCGCTCCGGAGCCCGTTCGCGGTCACCCGGCGGGACCTCCCGAAGTTCCTCGCGGCCGGCGGGCTCGTCGCGCTCGGCGAGCACCTGACGACGGTCGCGTTCGCGGCGCTGCCCGCGAGCGTCGCCTCCCCCGTGATCAACACGCAGGCGATCGTCGCGGTGGTCCTCGGGGGCGTGCTGCTCGGCGAGCGGCACTTCCGGCTCCGGCTCGCCGCGGCGGTCCTCGCGGTCGCCGGCGTCGCGATGATCGCCGGCTGACGCGGTCGGCCGCTCGCCGCCACGCCTGCCGCTACCCGAGTAACACTTGTCTCTGGGGCCCGTACGGGCCGTATGGAAACTCCGCCGGAGTCGGTCCCGATCGATCACGCCGAGTCGATCGTGAATGCCCTCGGCGACGGCGCGTACGTCCTCGACGCCGACCGGAACCGCGTGTTCGTCAACGACCGCCTCCGCGAGGTGACTGGCTTCGACGAGGCGGTTCTCCACGCGAAACACCCCGAGCGACTCGTCGCGGAGGGGCGCTGGAGCGAGGAGGCGGGCGAGCGCTACCGCGCCGCGGTCGAGCGCGTCCTCGGGGGCGAAGCCGACGACGAGCGCGTCCAGCTCACGACGACGCTCGACGACGGGAGCGACGTGACGACGGAAACGCGGCTGACGCCGATCGAGCGCGGCGGCGCCGTCGTCGGCGCGGTGGGAGTCATCCGCGACGTCACGGCGCGGGTCGAGCGCGAGCGCGAACTGGAGCGCCTCAACGAGCGGCTCGAACGGCTCGCGGGGTTCATCTCGCACGACCTCCGGAACCCCCTGTCGGTCGCGCGGGGGTACATCGACCTCGCGCGCGAGACCGGCGACACCGAGCAGTTAGCCGCCGCCGAGAGCGCGTTCGGTCGGATCGAGTCGATGATCGACGAGGCACTCGTAATGGCCCGCGATCCGGACGCGATCGAGACGGAGGACGCCGCGGTCGACCTCGCCGACCTTGCGGCCGACTGCCTAGGGTCGGGCGACTTCGGAGAGATCCCCGCTGACGCCGACCTCGTCGTCGCGGACGCCGGCGCCGTCACCGGCGACCCGACCCTGCTCCGGCGCGCCGTCGGGAACCTCATCGGCAACGCCTTCGAGTACGGCGGGGACGCCCCCACGGTTCGAGTCGGCGTCGACGACCGCGGGCTGTACGTGGCCGACGACGGTCCTGGGCTCCCGGATGACGAGCGCGACCGGGTGGAACTGACCGACTTTGGCGTCTCTCCTGGGGGCGGGACCGGGATCGGGCTCGCTATCGTCGAGCACGTGGCGGCCGCGCACGGCTGGACGCTCGAAGTCGACGAGTCCCCAGAGGGGGGCTTCCGGGCGACGCTGGTCGGTGCGGAACCGACGGGATAAAGAGGAGGCCGATCCAACGCCAGTCCGCGTGCGAGGGTAGCCAAGCCCGGAAACGGCGGCGGATTCAAGCTCCGCTCCTGTAGAGGTCCGTGGGTTCAAATCCCTCCCCTCGCATCGCCGGGGTCCTCCCCCCGTGATGCGGGAAGACGCTCTCGGAGCGCTCTTCCCTCGCAAAATCCACTCGAACGCCGCGAGCGACTGCTCTGTCAAATCGGCTGCCAGAGGGACCTTCGGTCCCTCGCTGGAGTCAGTCGTCCGAAGCGAAGCGAGGACGACTGACGAGGCCGGGGAGGCGCGAGGTGCGGTTGCTGTGTGGGGCGGGACTCAAACGGGCGGTCGCGACGGCGAAGCACGACAAACAAACACCGCAGGGAGCGAGCGGAGTGAGCGACTGAGGACCACAGCGAGTCGCGCGAGTCCTCGCGACCGGGGCTTTGGCGGTGTTCGCCGATGATCCACGGTCACCGACTTCCGAACAAGCGGTCGACCTGACGGCCTCGATCACCTCGCCACCACACAGTTCTCCACGGTGATCCGACACGTCCCGAAACGACACGAACGTCCAGCGAACCGCGGGGTCCGAAACGGTTTTGCCCCGGCCTGCCGGACGGTCGATATGCCAGCAGATCCCGACACGGGGTACGACCCCTCGCTGGGTCGGAAGTTCGTGTTCGTCACGGGCGGAGTGATGTCCGGGCTGGGCAAGGGCATCACCGCCGCCAGCACCGGGCGCCTTCTCGCCAACGCGGGCTTCGACGTCACCGCCGTCAAGGTGGACCCGTACCTCAACGTCGACGCCGGGACGATGAACCCGTACGAGCACGGTGAGGTGTACGTCCTCAAGGACGGCGGCGAGGTCGACCTCGACCTCGGCAACTACGAGCGCTTCCTCGGGACCGACATGACGTTCGACCACAACGTTACCACGGGGAAGACGTACCAGCACGTCATCGAGCGCGAGCGCGCCGGCGACTACCTCGGCAAGACCGTCCAGATCATCCCGCACGTCACCGACGACATCAAGCGTCGCATCCGGGAGGCCGCCGAGGGGAGCGATGTCTGTCTCGTCGAGATCGGCGGGACGGTCGGAGATATCGAGTCGATGCCGTTCCTCGAAGCCCTCCGCCAGTTCGCCCACGAGGAGGACGACGATGACATCCTCTTCACGCACGTCACCCTCGTCCCGTACTCGAAGAACGGCGAGCAGAAGACGAAGCCCACCCAGCACTCCGTGAAAGAGCTGCGCTCGATCGGCCTCCAGCCCGACATCCTCGTCGGCCGCTCGGAGGACCGACTCGACCCGGAGACGAAAGAGAAGATCGCGCTCTTCTGTGACGTGCCCACGGACGCCGTCTTCTCGAACCCCGATGTCGAGGACATCTACCACGTCCCGCTGATGGTCGAAGACGAGGGATTAGACGAGTACGTGATGGAGCGGCTCGGCCTCGCCGACGAGGCGCTTCCGAAGGAAGAGCGGTCGACGGAGTGGCGCGAGCTGGTCACCCGCGACCGCGACGAGGAGATCGACGTGGCGCTCGTGGGCAAGTACGCGCTTGAAGACGCGTACATGTCGATCCACGAGGCGCTGAAACACGCCGGCATCCAGACCGGCACCGAGGTGAACGTGCTGTGGGTCGATGCCGACGAGACGCAGGCCGAACACGAGAAGCGGCTCGCCGAGGCCGACGCGGTCGTCGTCCCCGGCGGCTTCGGCTCCCGCGGGACCGACGGGAAGATCGAGGCGATCCGCTACGCCCGCGAGAACGGCGTGCCGTTCCTCGGGCTCTGCTTGGGCTTCCAGATGGCCGTCGTCGAACACGCGCGCAACATCCTCGGGCTCGACGGCGCCCACTCCGCGGAGATCGACCCCGACACGCCGCACCCCGTCATCGACCTGCTCCCCGAGCAGTACGAGACGGAGGACATGGGCGGGACGATGCGGCTCGGCGCCCACGAGACCGACATCGAGCCCGACACGCTCGCCGCCCGGGTGTACGACGCCGACGCCTGTACCGAGCGCCACCGCCACCGCTACGAGGTGAACCCTGAGTACATCGACGATCTGGAGGCCGACGGACTCGTCTTCTCGGGGCGCGCCGACAACCGGATGGAGATACTCGAACGCCCGGGCCACCCGTTCTTCTTCGGGACGCAGGCGCACCCCGAGTTCCGGTCGCGGCCCGACCGCGCGAGCCCGCCGTTCGTCTCCCTCGTCGAGGCGGCGCTGGGATCGACGGACACAACCGAGCGGAACGCGGACGTGAGGCTATAGATGGTCGAGACGGAGGAATTCATCGCGGAGGCGAAAGCGGAGATACGGGAGGCGATCGGCGACGCGAACGCCGTGATCGCCTTATCCGGCGGGGTCGACTCCTCGGTCGCGGCGACGCTCGCCTACGAGGCGGTCGGCGACCAGCTCACCCCCGTCTACGTCGACACGGGACTGATGCGGAAGGGGGAGACCGCGGAGATACGGGACACGTTCGACTTCATGGAGTCGCTGCGCGTCATCGAGGCGCAGGACCGGTTCTTCGACCGGCTCGAAGGTGTCACCGACCCCGAGGAGAAGCGCCACGTCATCGGCGAGGGGTTCATCGACGAGTTCGAGACGGTCGCGCGCGACGTGGACGCCGACTACCTCGTTCAGGGGACGATCTACCCCGACCGCATCGAGTCGGAGGGGAACATCAAGTCGCACCACAACGTCGGCGGGCTCCCCGAGGTCGTCGACTTCGAGGGGATCGTCGAGCCCGTCCGCGACCTCTACAAGGACGAGGTGCGCGAGGTCGCCCGGGAGCTCGGCCTCGAGGAGATCATCTCCGAGCGCATGCCGTTCCCCGGGCCCGGGCTCGCCGTCCGGATCGTCGGCGAGGTGACCCCCGAGAAGGCCGCGGTCGCCCGCGAGGCGACCCACGTCGTCGAGGAGGAGTTAGCGGAGTACGACCCGTGGCAGGCGTTCGCCGCGGTCCTCGGCAAGGCGACCGGCGTCAAGGGCGACAACCGCGTCCACGGCTGGGTAGTCGCCGTGCGCTCCGTCGAGAGCCGTGACGGGATGACCGCCCGCGCGCAGGAGCTCGACTGGAGTACGCTCCAGCGGATCCAGAGCCGGATCACCGGCGAGAACGAGAACGTGGCGCGGGTCGTCTACGACGTGACCCACAAGCCGCCCGCGACGATCGAGTACGAGTGATGACGGACCAACCACTCGCCGTCGTCGCCGGCCCCGACGAGCACGGGCTCGGCGAGGAGCTCGCCGCGTGCGGCGTCGCGATCAACCGTATCGAGGGGCTCGTCACCGCCGACGCGCTCGCCGAGGCCGGCATCGCCGACGCCGCGTACTTCGTCCTCACCGACGTGGAGGAAGCGACCGGTATCCCGGTCGCGAAGGAAAAGAATCCGGAGGTCCAGATCGTGACGTACGCGAGCCGGTCGCTGCCGGAGTTCGTCGCGACGGTCGCCGACCTCGCGGTCGGCCCCGAACTGCTGGACGCCGCGACGGTCGCCGAGGAGCTGACCGGCGACGCGGACGACCCCGCCGAACCGGCCGACGACGCGGACGGCTCCTCCGAGCCGTGACCGGGGACGAAGCCTCGGCCGACGAGGGCCCGACGACCGTCCCTGTCACCCTCTACACCCGCGAGAACTGCTCGTTGTGCGTCATCGCCCGCGAGACGATCGAGTCGGTCGCCGCCGACCTCGACCCCGTGACGGTCGATATCGACGAGATAGACGTCGATACCGACCCGGAACTGGCAGACGAGTACGGCGAGCGCGTCCCCTACGTGCTGGTCGACGGCCACCCGGCGTTCAAGTACGAGGTCGACGAGCGCGACCTGCGGCTGAAGCTTCTCGCGGCGACCTGATCCGGGTAAAAACGCGCGACGGACCGCCCGGCTCTACCGCCCGGTCTACTGCTCGACCGTCTCCGCCCCGGGAGCGTTGGCCTTCACGCCCGTCACGGCCTCGACGGCGCTCGACCGGGAGGCGTACCCCTCGCCTGAGTCCGCGAGGACGTTGCCGTTGCGGTGACGGAGCCGCCAGCGCCACTCGTCGGCGGCGTCCTCGTATATGTCGAACGCCGCCCCGCCGGCCGCCAGCGCGCTCGCGTCGGGGGCGTACTCGCCGACGCGCTTGACCGCGTCCGTCGCGTTCGACTCGGAGGCGTACCCCTGGCCGGAGTCGGCGATGATGTTCCCGTTGTCGTGGACGAGCCGCCAGCGCCACTTGCCGCCCCTGTCCTCGTAGGCTTCGAACGTCGCCTTGCTCTCGCCGTCGCCCGCCCGGCCCTCCGCCTCCTCGTCGTCCGGGAACTCGAGCCCCGCGCCGCCCGCGTTGGACCTGACGCTGTCGAGCCCCTGCTGTGCCTTCGACCGGGAGGCGTACCCCTGGCCGGAGTCGGCGATGACGTTCCCGTTCTGGTGGACGAGCCGCCAGCGGTACTCGCTGGCCGCGTCCTCGAACACCTCGAACGCGGCGGGGTCGATCCGGAGGTAGTCCGCGGCTGCGACGTGGTCGCGCAGCTTCGAGAGCGCGCGCTTCGCGTTCGACTTGGAGGCGTACCCCTCGCCGGAGTCGCCGACGATCTCGCCGTTGTCGTGGCGGAGCCGAAAGCGCCACTCGTCGGCGGCGTCGGCGTACAGCTCGAACGTCGCGTCGCTCTCCGGGCCCTCCGTCTCGTCCGGGATGGCCACGTCCGGGTCCGTCGCGTCGGTCGGCTCCGGGCCGTCGTCGTCGGCCACGGCCGCCGCCTCCTCGACCGGCGTCTCGATCCGGAGGAGGCCGGCGCCGAGCGCGTTCCGGCGCACGCTGTGGAGGCCCTGCTGGGCTTTCCCGCGGCTGCTGTACCCCTGTCCGGCGGTCGCGATGACGTTGCCGTTGCGGTGGCGGAGCCGCCAGCGCGGCTTCCCGCTCGCGTCCTCGAACAGCTCGAACCGGGCCTTGCTCTCGCGCAGCGACGCGACGACGGCCTCCGCGGCCGTCAGCTCGTCACGGGTCGCTTCGAGGTCGGCCTCTGTCTCCGAGAGATCTTCACGGGCCGCCTCCAGCTCGGACTCCGTCGACGCCAGCTCGCCACGGGTCGCCGCCAGCTCCTCACCCGCCTCCTCGGCCGTCGCGGTCGCCGCGGCGGCCTCGTCGCGCATGCGCTCGTAGTCCTCGTAGACGGGGTCCGAGAGCAGGGGGACGACCGTCCCCGCGACCCCGATCAGGAGGAGCCCGACCCCGTAGACGGTGATCACGGCCGGGTCGCCCGACGCGGTGAGCCACCCGTCCGGGAAGACGTTCACGAACCACACGACGCCGAGGACGCTCACCGCCGTGCCGAGGTAGCCGAGGTACGTCCCGGTCCGCTGGAGCGGGAACCGGATCACGGCCCCGAGCATCACGAACGGCGGGGCCAGCGCGGCCAGCGCGTACCCGACGCCGCGGGCGACGGTCGCCGACTCGGTGAGGAGAAACACCGCGACGCCGGCGAGGCCGAGCAGCACGCCGAAGCCGAACAGCCAGTAGCCGTTCACCTCGTCGGTCGTCGTCGGCGTGCCGATTCGCCGCCGGTACAGTCCGCCGCCGTCTTGTTTGTCATCTGTTGCCATATGACGGCTGACTCCGGCCAGCCGGTTATATGTAGTGGCGATTGACACGAGCGCGCGCTCGCCTCCCCGACTACCGCGACCCGAGCGTTTACGACCCTGACGCTCCCTCGTGGTGGCATGTACGTACTGCGAGGCGGTCGCGTGGCGGACGCCGAGGGGACCCGCGAGGCCGACGTGGCGGTCGCGGACGGCGATATCGTCGCGGTCGGCGAGCCGGCGGCGGTCGACGACGCGGTCGCGGAGCGCGACGCGGGGGAGGTCACGGAGGTCGACGCCGACGGGCGGGTCGTCTCGCCCGGACTGATCGACGCGCACGTCCACGCGATGATGGACGGGCGACCGGACGTCTCGACGGCGGTCTCCGACAGCGACTACGCGGCGAGCTACCGGGCCGCGAGCAACCTCGAGGCCGCGGTCGAAGCGGGCGTCACGACCGTCCGCGACCTCGGCAGCCGCGGGACGCTCGCGCTCGACGCCGGCGAGGCGATCGCGGCCGGCGACATCGACGGGCCGCGCGTGCTCGCCTGCGGCCGCAACGTGATCATGACCGGCGGCCACGGCAACTGGTTCGGTCGGGAGGCCGACGGCCCCGCGGAGGTGCGGAAGGCGGCCCGCGAGCAGCTGAAGGCGGGCGCGGACGTGCTCAAGTGTATGGCCACCGGCGGTGTGCTCACCGAGGGCGCGGTGACGGGTGCGCCCGAACTGACACCCGAGGAGCTCGCCGCGTTCACCGACGCCGCGGCGCCCACGGACACGCCGACCGCGGCCCACGCTCACGGCGAGGTCGGGATCAAGAACGCGGTGGAGGCCGGCATCTCCAGTATCGAACACGGGACGTTCATGGACCGCGAGGCCGCCGAAATGATGGCCGAGCGCGGCACCTACTGGGTGCCGACCGCGAGCGCCCTCCGCGGCATCGTCGACAACGGGATCGAGGCCGGGATCCCCGAAGACGCCGTCGCGAAGGCCGAGGACGCCGCCGAGCGCTTCGGCGACGCGTGGGACCACGCGCTCGACGCGGGCGTCCCGATCGCGATGGGGACCGACGCGGGCACGCCGTTCAACTTCTTCGAGGAGATCCCGCAGGAGATGGGGTACATGGTCGATTACGGGCTCTCGCCGGAGCGCGCGCTGGAGGCCGCCACCGTCAACGCCGCCGACCTGCTCGGACTCGACGACGTGGGGCTCGTCGCCGAGGGGTATCGGGCCGACCTCGTCGTCCTCGACGCCGACCCGACCGAGGACGTCGAGGCGTGGCGGGACCCGGACGCGGTGTTCGCCCGCGGCGAGCGCGTCGCCTGACGGCCGACCCGGACACCGTCCGACGGCCGCTCGCGAACCGGCCTTTTTACCGGGTCGCGCCCCGACGATCGACCGATGACGACCTCGTCGACCCGGCACGCGGACCCGGACGAGAACCCTTACGTCGAAGACCCGCCGACCGACTTCGACCCGGTCGCCGACCTCTCCGAGGACGAGGCCGCCGAACAGGCCGCCCTGCTCCGGGCGGCCGTCCGCGAACACGACCACCGGTACTACGTCGAGGCTGCCCCCCTCGTCACCGACGAGGAGTACGACCGGCTGTTCGCCCGACTGGCGGACCTCGAAGCGGCGTTCGACCTCCCGACCGAGGACTCGCCGACGCGCCGAGTCGGCGGCGAACCGCTCGACGAGCTGGAGAGCGTCGAGCACGTCGCGCCGATGCGCTCGATCGACAACGACACCGACGCCGACGCCGTCCGCGAGTTCGACGAGCGCGTCCGCGAGGGATTGGCGGACGCGGCCGACGCCGGCGACCTCCCCGGGTTCGACCCCGGCGACCTCGCGTACGTCTGCGAGCCGAAGTTCGACGGGCTCTCCGTCGAGGTGGTGTACGAAGGCGGCGCGTACGTCCGCGCGGCCACGCGCGGTGACGGGCGCGAGGGCGACGACGTGACCGAGCAGGTCCGGACGATCGGATCGGTCCCCGCGCGGCTCCGGGGCGACGACCACCCCGAGCGCCTCGCGGTCCGCGGGGAGGTGTACATGCCCCGCGACGCATTCGAGGCGTACAACGAGGCGCTCATGGAGCGCGGCGAGGAGCCCTTCGCGAACCCTCGGAACGCAGCGGCCGGGACGCTCCGCCAGCTCGACCCCGCGGTCGTCGCCGAGCGCCCCCTCGACGTCTTCTTTTTCGACGTGCTGGCGTGGGAGACGGGCGACGACGGCCCCGAGCGCCCCGCGCGCCACCGCGACGCGCTCGACGCGTTCGCGTCGCTCGGCCTCCGGCGGAACGACCGCGTGAAAGTCGTCGACGATGTCGAGGCCGCGATCGACTACCGCGACGAGATTCTCGCCGCCCGCGACGAGCTGAACTACGCGGTCGACGGCGTCGTGATCAAGGTCGACGCGCAAGCGCACCGCGAGGCGCTCGGGAGCACGTCGCGCGCGCCGCGGTGGGCGTTCGCGCATAAGTTCCCGCCGCGGACCGCGACGACAACGGTCGAGGGCGTCACGGTCCAGGTGGGCCGCACCGGACGGCTCACGCCCGTCGCCGAGCTCGACCCCGTCGCGGTCGGCGGGGTCACCGTCTCGCGCGCGACGCTCCACAACCCCGCGGAGATCGAGGCGCTCGGCGTGAACGTCGGCGACCGGGTCCGGATCTACCGCGCGGGCGACGTGATCCCCTACGTCCCGGAGGTCGTCGAGAAGCGGTCGGAGGGGACCTACGAGTTCCCCGACGCCTGCCCGGTCTGCGGCGCCGCGGTCGAGCGCGACGGCCCGCTCGCGTTCTGTACCGGCGGGCTCGGCTGCCCCGCGCAGCTGGAGCGGGCGGTCGAACACTGGGCGCGCCGCGACGCGCTCGACGTGGAGGGGCTCGGCCCGGAGCGCGTCGAACAGCTCCGCGAGGCCGGCCTCGTCGAGTCGCTGCCGGACCTGTACGACCTGACCGCCGCCGATCTCGCCGCACTGGAAGGGTGGGGCGAGACGAGCGCCGAGAACCTGATCGCCGAGCTCGACGCCACCCGCGACCCGCCGCTCGACGACTTCCTCGCCGGACTCGGGATCCCGGACGTCGGCGCGACGACGGCGCGGGCGCTCGCCGCGCACTTCGGGACGCTCGACGCCCTCCTCGACGCCGACGAGGCGGCCCTCCGCGAGGTCGACGACGTCGGCCCCGAAGTGGCCGGGTCGATCCGCTCGTTCTTCGCCCGCGAGGAGAACCGCGCCGCGATCGCGGGGCTCCGCGAGCGCGGCGTCGACCCCGAGCCGTTCGAGAGCGACGCGGGCGACGCTCCGGCCGACGCGCTCGACGGCCTCACCTTCGTGTTCACCGGGTCGCTCTCCGTCCCGCGGAGCGAGGCCCAGGCGCACGTCGAGGCGCACGGCGCGTCGGCGACGTCGAGCGTCTCCGGGAACACGGATTACCTCGTCGCCGGCGAGAACCCGGGCCGGTCGAAGCGCGACGACGCGGCCGCCGAGGACGTGCCGGTCGTCGACGAGGACGGGTTCGGCGACCTGCTCGCGGACCGCGGCGTCGACTGGCCGCCGACCGACGACTGAGGCGACGGGAACGGGGGCACCGTCGGCCGCGCTCCGCGGCGACCCGCAACCATTTATCAACTTACGACGGAACCGAATGATATGACCGCGATCGAACTGCGGGGCGTGACCAAGGAGTTCGGCGACGTCACGGCCGTCCGCGACCTCGATCTCACCGTCGAAGACGGCGAGGTGTACGGGTTCCTCGGCCCGAACGGCGCGGGCAAGTCGACGACGATCGACATGCTCTTGGACCTCGTCCGCCCGACGGCGGGGACGGTCCGCGTCCTCGGTGCCGACGTGGCGACCGACGGGGTCGATGTCCGGCGTCGGACCGGCGTGCTCCCCGACGGATTCTCTGTGTACGACCGCCTCTCCGGGCGGAAACACGTCGAGTTCGCCGTGGAGTCGAAAGAGGCCGCGGACGACCCAGACGCGCTGTTGGCGCGCGTCGGGCTCGCCGACGCCGCCGACCGGGCTGCCGGGGAGTACTCGAAGGGGATGCGCCAGCGGCTCGCCCTCGCGATGGCGCTCGTCGACGACCCCGACCTGCTGGTCCTCGACGAGCCCTCCTCCGGCCTCGACCCGGCCGGCGCGAAGGAGATGCGCGAGATCGTCCGCGCGGAGGCCGAGCGCGGTGCGACCGTCTTCTTCTCCTCGCACATCCTCGAACAGGTCGACGCCGTCTGCGACCGCGTGGGCATCCTCCGCGACGGCGAACTGGTGGCCGAAGACTCCGTCGAAGGGCTCCGCGAGGCCGTCGGCGGCGAGGAGACGCTCGACGTCGCGGCTGCCGGCGCCGACGACGAGGCGATGGCGGCGGTCCGCGCGCTCGACGGCGTCTCGGGCGTCACCCGCGACGGCGACGAACTGGTGGTGAACTGCGACAGCGACGCGAAGACCGAGGTCATCGCCGCCTTGGAGGACGCCGGCGTCGCGGTCGCCGACTTCCACACCCGCGAGGCGTCGCTGGAGGACCTCTTCCTCGCCTACACGGAGGGCGACGCGGCGACGCGCGACGCCGGCGCCGCCGCCTCCGCGCCGACCGAAGGCGAACCGACCGACGACGCGACGGACGACGATTCGGCGTCCGAGGAGGTGGACCGATGAGCCTCGTCGCCATCGCCCGGAAGGACTTCCAAGAGACGGTCCGGTCGCGGGGCATGATCGCTCTGGTGGTGCTGTTCTCGCTGCTCGTCGCGGCGTTCGCGTTCGCCGTGCGCCCCACGGCCGAGAGCGAGCAGTTCGCCACGGAGGTGCTGTTGAGCGTCTTCATTGGTCCGTTCCTCGTCACGACGCTCGTCCCGCTCGTCGGCGTCGTCGTCGGCTACAACGCGGTGAGCGGCGAGCGCGAGTCCGGCTCGCTGAAACTGCTCCTGTCGCTGCCGCACTCGCGGGCGGACGTGGTCTTCGGCAAGGTCGTCGGCCGCGGCGCGGCGCTCGCGCTCGCGGTGTTCGCCGGCTTCCTGCTCCCTGCGCTCGTGTTGATCGCCGCGCCCGTCGTGTTCAACGGCGGCGCGTTCCTCGGGTACACGGTGTTCGCGGCCGCGCTCGGCGTCGTGTTCGTCTCGATCGCGGTGGGCTTCTCCGCCGCGTCGTCGACCCAGCGCCGGGCGCTCATCGGCGGCGTCGCGATCTACGTCCTCTTCGTCCTGCTCTGGGGCGCGGTCACCGGGCGGCTCGTCGGGGCGGCCGGCCCCCTCGTCGACGCGCTCCCGGTGTCGGCGACGCAGCTCCGGGTGTTCCTCCGCGTCTCGAACCCCACGACCGCGGTGGAGGCGCTGTCGAACGCGTTCCTCGGCGAACAGCTGTTCAGCGGCGAGACGGCGAACCGGCAGCTCTCCGCGGCCGCGATGTTAGTCTTCTGGACGCTCGCGCCGCCGCTCGCCGGCCTGCTGAAGTTCGACGCCGACGACCTGTAAGCGGGGGCCGCGCCTGCGGCTCGCGGAGTCGCTCGCCGCAGGAAGTTGGATCGGGGGGATTCGAATCGCGCCCTCAGACACGCACGTCGCTGTCGCTCACGGTGTGTTCGCGACAGCGACAGTGGGCTCGGGCGGGTTCGAACCGAAATCGGACGTGCTCGTTCGCTCCGCTCGCTGCGCGCGACCGATAGGGTTCGACAGCCCTCGCAGACATCTCTGTGACTCACTTCGTTCGTCCCAGAAATGGGCTCGGGCGGGTTCGAACCGCCGATCTCAGCCTTGTAAAGGCCGCGTCATAACCAGCTAGACCACGAGCCCTCACCCGTCTGAACCCACCGGGAGCGGAAAACGGTTTCTTTCTCCGGCGCGACGATCGACCGTGAACCGCCGTCTCGCCGGGGTCGCGGCCGCGCTCGCGCTCGTCCTCCTCGCCGTCGCCGCCGTCGCCGCGACCAATCCCGCGTTCCTGATCACCGGCTACGACACGACCACGGTCGAGGCCGTCGACGGCGACACCGGGGAGTCGCTCGCGACGGTCGAGGCCCGCGTCGCCGACGGCTTCCTGAAGCAGTACGTCGGACTCTCCGCGACCGACGACCTCGACGCGGGCGAGGGGATGCTGTTCGTTCACGGCGACGCCGCCGAGCGCGCCTACGTGATGCGCGACATGGCGTTCCCAATCGATATCGTCTTCGTCGATACCGACGGGACCGTCACGACGATCCACGAGGCCGCGCCGGAGTCAGGCTCGCTCACGCGCTACGAGGGCACCGGGAAGTACGTCCTCGAAGTCCCCCGCGGGTGGAGCGAGCGCCACGGCGTCGACCCCGGCGACCGACTGGTGATCGACCGCGAGTGACGCCGCGGCGCCGCGGTCGCGCCCGGCGACGAAACCGCTTTCAGCCTCGCCGGCGTCGCCACGACCATGACCGGACTCCCCGCCCGGATCGCGTGGAACCTCCGCCACCGCTGGCGGCGGATGTTCGCGCTCTGCGTCGTCGGCGCCGGCGTCGCCGCGCCCCTCCTCACCGGCGTCTGGTGGTGGCTCCCGCTCGTGTGGTTCTTCGGCCTCTTCATCGCGCTCCCGATCCTCCACACGCTGGTGAAGCCGGTCCCGGACGACGGCTCCGACGAGGACGCGCACGCGACCGGCGACCCCGCGCTCGACGCCCTCCGCGAGCGCTACGCGAACGGCGACATCGACGAACGCGAGTTCGAACGCAAGCTGGACCGCCTCCTCGAAACCGAGGACGCCGAGACGGTCGACGCCCCCGGCGAGGACGTCGCGAACAGGGTCCGCGAGGGCGTCCGGCGCGAGGTAGAGCGGCTGCGGGAGTGAAAACGAGGCCACCTCCCGAAAGCGAATCCGGCGCGTTACTCGTCGATCTCGCGGTTGTGGACCGCTTCGCCGGAGGTTCCGTCGAAGAGGTGGATCGTCTCTTCGGGGATCTCGACGGTGATCTCGTCGCCGGCCGAGACCTGCTGGAGGCCGCCGACGGTGGCGATGAACGTCTCGCCCTCCGGGGCGTCCGCGAACCGGAGGTACACGGTGTTCTCGTCGCCCATCGGCTCGACGACCTCGACGACCGTCGAGAAGGTGTGGTCGCCGGCCGAGTCGCCGGCCAGCGAGATGTCCTCCGGACGGACCCCGAGGGTGAGGTCGGTCACGTCGCCCACGTCGTCGAGCGTCGACCCCGAGAGCGGGTAGTCGAACATGTCGCCGATGAGGGTCTCGCCGTCCCGCTCGACGGGGAAGAAGTTCATCGACGGGTCGCCGATGAACCCGGCGACGAACCGGTTCGCCGGCTCGTGGTAACACTCCAGCGGCGTCGCGACCTGCTGGAGCTCGCCGGCGTTGAGGATCGCGATCCGGTCGCCCATCGTCATCGCCTCGGTCTGGTCGTGCGTGACGTACATCGTCGTCACGTCGAGCTCGTCTTGGAGGCGCTGAAGCTCCGTCCGCATCTCCGACCGGAGCTTGGCGTCGAGGTTGCTGAGCGGCTCGTCCATGAGAAACACCTCCGGGTCGCGGACGATCGCCCGCCCGAGCGCCACCCGCTGCCGCTGGCCGCCGGAGAGGTCGGCTGGCTTCCGGTCCAGCAGCTCGGCGATGCCCATCGTCTCCGCGGCGTCGGCGACGCGCGTCTCGATCTCCCCGTCGGACAGATCCGTCGACTCCTCTAACCCGAACGCCATGTTCTCTTCCACGGTCATGTGGGGGTACAGGGCGTACGACTGGAACACCATCGCGATGTCCCGGTGCTGCGGTTTCACGTCGTTGACCCGCTGGCCCGCGAGGCGGATCTCCCCGCTGGAGATCGTTTCAAGGCCAGCGACCATCCGGAGCGTCGTCGACTTGCCACAGCCCGAGGGACCGACGACGACGAGGAACTCGCCGTCGCGCATCTCGATGTCGACGTCGTCGACGGCGACAATCTCGCCGTCGCCGTCGGGGAACACCTTCGTCACGCCGTCGAGTTCGAGCGTTCCCATCCTATCGCCCCCGCGAGTCGGCGCGGCGGTTTGAGAGCGATTCCTCCGGTCGGCTGCGTGAGTGCTGTCGAGTCATAGATTGCTGCTGGCGAGCGATGGCGGTCACGTCGCCACCCCCTCGGCGAACTCCTCGCCGAACGCGATGTACACCGCGAGCGTCGGGAGGGCGGCGATGAACGCGCCCGCCATGCGGAGCGCGAAGTCTTGGCCTTCGAGGGACGTTCCCAGTCCCGCGAGGATCAACACGATCGGCGCGGCCGCGCTGGACTCCGTTTGGACCAACACGAGGGTGAACAGGAGGTCGTTCCAGATCTGCGTGAACTGATAGATCAGGACCACCGCGAACATCGGTCCCGAGAGCGGGAGCACGATGCGGCGGTAGATCCGGCGAATCGACGCGCCGTCCAGCCGCGCCGCCTCGATCATCTCGTCGCTCATGTTCTTGTAGTACGACCTGAACAGAACAGTACAGATCGGCAGGCCGTACGCCACGTGCGTGATGATCAGTTCGATGACGCTGGCGTAGTCGTTGTTGATCCCGAGCGCCCACAGGAACCCTAACCACTCTTGGAGCGGGATCATCGACCAGAACTGCGAGAGCGGCACGAGAACGGCCTGATAGGGAATGAATACCCCGGCGACCAGCAGCGCGAGGACCGGCGCCTTGTACTTCTGCTTCCAATTCGACTGGGTGAGCCCGTAGGCGGTGAAACTCCCGAGGAGCGCCGAGATGACGGTCGCCGGGATCGCGTACAGCGCGCTGTTGATGAGTCCCCGGCCGAGCGCGTCGAACGCCGCCCGCCACTTCTCGAAAGTGAACGTACCGCCCGTGGGCGGCGCGAAGGGAAGGGACCCGCTCACGCCGCTGGCCGTCTTGAACGAGGTGACGAGCCCCGACTCGATCGGGATCAGGAAGAAGCTCAACATCCCGAGCAGCCCGAGGTACAGGAGGACCCGGTACGCGTCGAGGCCCGAGAGTAGTCCAGCGGACGCTCCGGGGTCCGCTTCCGTTACCGTACCACCGTCGGTTCGTGCGTCGTTGCTCATAGGTTCCCTCGGTTGTACTGGTAGTAGAGGTACGGACCGACGATGCCGAGCGTCATCACGAACAGGGTGATGGCGACCGCGGACGCGTACGCCCAGTTCAGGTTCGCGTACGCCTCGCGGACCATCTTTGTCGCGAGGATGTCGGCCCCGTTCGGTGGTCGGTACCCGCCGACGAGCGAGTAGAGGAAGTCGAACGCCTTCAGCGCGAACACCATCAGGACGACCGAGGCGCTGATCGTCGACCCCTTCAGCTGGGGGATGATCACGCGCCAGTACATCCTGACCGTGGAGGCCCCGTCGACCTTCGCCGCCTCGTAGTGTTCGTTCGGAATCGCCCGCAGGCCCGCGAGGAACACGACCATCGCGTACCCAGCGAACTGCCACATCAGCGCGAACATGACCGCCCAGAGGACGATGTCCGGGTTCCCGATCCAGTCGACTCGGCCGAGTCCGAGCGACGTGATCACGATGTTGATCACCCCGTTGTTGAAGTTGAACATCCACGCCCAGAACTGGGCGGTGACGACGAACGAGAGGCTCATCGGCAGCAGGTAGATCGTCCGGAAGGTGTTCTCGAACCGGATGTTCCGGTCGATGAGGATCGCCAGCCCGAGCCCGAGCGCAAGCGTCACGAGGGTGAACCCGACGAGCAGGATGAAGGTGTTGATCGCGGCGTCGACGAACCCGCTGTCCGCCAACGCGCGGCTGTACATCTGGAGGTCGAGGTCGCTGTAGTCCGGGGTCCCGAATCCGGTGAAGTCCGTCAGCGATATCAGGAGGTTCCAGATGATCGCTCCGTAGACGAACAGTCCCACCAACAGGAACGGCGGGAGCCAGAACTGCGACGACTCCACGAAGTCGCTGCCGAAGCGCTCGTTCAGCGCGGCGACCGGACTGAACCCGGAGCGCTGCCCGTCCTCGGCGACGCCGCCGTCCGTGACCGCGTCGCCACTGTCGTCGCCGGTGTCAGTATTTCGTGTCATATTGTTCTTCGTGCGCCGAAACCGCCGAAATCCGGTCGCATCGTGGACCGGAGTCAGTTAGAGACCGCGTCGACGAATCCTTGCGTGGCGGCGTCGACGTCGTACGGTCCGGAGAATTCGCTGGAGATCACGTCGTTCAGCGACGTCATGGTCTCCGAGGGGACGCCGAGACCGTGCTGGAGGTTCGGCGGTCGCTGGTCCGCGCTGGCGAAGTCCTCCTGCGTCTCCTGGAGGTACGGGCCGAACTGGCTCATGTCCACGTCGGTGCGCGTGGGGATCGAGCCCTTATACTGGTTGAACGCGACCTGTGCCGCCTCGCTGCCGGCGAAGGCCATGAACTGCTCCGTGGCCTCCGGACTCGGGTTGTCCGAGGGGTAGAGGAACGAGTCGAAGTGGAGCATGTACATGCCCTCCGAGCCGGGGTACGTCTTGAAGCCCCAGTCCTCGTCGTAATTGAAGTCCTCGGCGTTCCGGTAGGCGCCGGCCGCCCAGTTCCCCTGGTGGATGAACGCCGCGTTCCCCTCGATGATGTTCTGGTTGGACTCGGTGAGCCCGATCGAGGAGGCGTCCTCGTTGATGTAGTTCCCGAGGATCTCCGCGAGCGACTCGAAGGTCGCGCGGACAGCGGCCTCGTCCGGGCTCCCGTCAAGGAAGCTCATGTACGCGTCGTACCCCTCCTGTCCGAGCATCGTCGAGGCGAACAGCTGGGTCGTGGTCCAGGTGCCGCTCGCGCCGTGGGTCATCGGAATCGCGTCAGTCTCGCTCTGGACCGTCTCCAGCGCGTCGATCAGCGCCGAGACGCTCGTCAGCGAGTCGGGGTCGACGCCCGCTTCCTCGACGACCGACGTGTTGTAGAACAGGCAGTTCAGCCGGTGCGAACCGAGCGGAACGGCCCGGTACGCGCCGTTGTACTGGTGGAGGTCGACCGCCTCGTCGACCATCACGTCCTCGAAGCCTTCGGACTCCCAGACGCCGCCGACCTCGCCCAGCACGCCCTCGTACCGCTGGAGGTTCGGGCCGGGCCAGTTGGCGAAGGAACTCGGCGGGTCGCCGTTCTGGAGCCGGTTCGCGACGACCGCGTCGAGGTTCTGATTCCCGCCGCCGCCGATCGGGTTGAACTCGTGGTCGACGTCCGGATACTCCTCCTCGAAGGCCGCGACGAGTGCTTCGGCCGCGCGGGCGCCGTCGCCGCCGGTCCACGCGTGGAGCACTTCGAGCGTGTTATCGCTGCCGCCGTCGCTACCGTCGCCGCCGTCGCTACCGTCGCCGCCGTCGCTACCGTCGCCGCCGTCGCTACCGTCGCCGCCGTTGCCGCCGGAACAGCCAGCGAGGCCTGCGAGCGTCGCTGCCCCCGTCGCTCCGACGAAGTGTCGCCGCGACAACCGCTTGTCTTGATTTGTCATGGTACTCCACTATGTACAATGGATCTTTGGCATATATACTTACTCATTTTTTTAGAACTATTTTTGACGGATTTCTTTACGGACGGTTTCAGTCCCGAGCGACCCGGGACCGACGGGCATACCACGGTTCGGGCGATGAGCGTACTCATGCGCCCCTCGATCGCCGCCGTCACGTACCCGATCGCCGGCGACGCCGCCGAGCGACCGCTGCTTGCTGTCTGGCTGCTGTTCGCGCTGTCGGTCGTCGTCCCCGTGCTCCCGGCGGTGCCGGTCGTCGGCTACCTCGTCCGCGTGTTGGCCGCCAGCGAGCGCGGCGAGTCGATCCCGCCGTTCCTCTCCGAGCCGCGGACGCTCGTTCGTCGGTCGATCGGGGGAGCGGTCGTCTGTTTGGCGTACCTCGGCGTTCCGCTCGCTGCCCTCCTCGTGACGCTCTACGGGGTCGTCTCGCTGGAACCCGGCGCGAACGCGCCTGTCGGTCGGATCCTCGCCGGCTCGACGGCCGTCCTCTTCCTCGGCATCCTCGGCACGTATCTCGCGCCGATCGCGTTGACCGTGTACGGGCGCGAGGGGTCGCTCCGCGGAGCGTTCTCCCCGGACGCCGTCCGCCCGGTCGCCGGACACGCGGCGTATTTCTTCGGCTGGACGCTCGGCTTCACCGCGCTCGTGGTCACCGTTGGAGTCGGCGGCGCGCTGTTCACCCTGTCGCGTCTCGGCCCCCTCGCCGGGACCCTCGTCCTCGCGTACGGCCTCCTCGTGGCCGCGTACCTCCTGGGTCGCGCCGTCGAGCGCGCGAGGCGACGGTAGGCCGCGCTGTCGGCCGCCGAACGCACGCCGCTGGGGGCGCCGCGACCGACCGATTCTTGACCGGGCGGCCCGGAGGTGACGGTAATGCAGGGACCGCTGTGGATAGACACGCACGCGCCAGATCTCGACGAGATCCGGCAAAACGAGGCCCGCGACCGCCTGCGCCGGGCCGTCGACGAGCCGATGAACCTCGTCGTTCAGGGGCCGCCGGGGGTCGGGAAGACGGCGGCCGCGCGCGCGCTCGCCGACGCGTCGCACGCCGACCCGGACGCCGACCTGATCGAGATCAACGTCGCCGACTTCTTCGGCCGGACGAAAAAAGAGATCCGCACCGACCCGCGGTTCGAGGGTTTCCTCGCGGGGCGGAGCAGCATGGCGAAACGCGACATGATAAACCGCGTGCTGAAGGAGTCCGCGTCGTACGCGCCGATGTCCGGCGAGTACAAGACGGTCCTGTTGGACAACGCGGAGGCGATCCGCGAGGACTTCCAGCAGGCGCTGCGCCGCGTGATGGAGAAGCACCATCGGACCACGCAGTTCGTGATCGCGACCCGCCAGCCCTCGAAGCTCATCGCCCCGATCCGGTCGCGCTGCTTCCCGGTCCGCGTGCGCTCCCCGACGACCGACGAGACGATCGACGTCCTCGAGACGATCTGCGACTGCGAGGGCGTCGACTACGACGGTGACGGGCTGGAGTTCGTCGCCAGCGCGGCCGGCGGCGACCTCCGAGAGGCGATCCTCTCGGCGCAGGCGACCGCCGTGGAGGGCGACGAGCTCACCATGTCGACCGCCTACGAGACGCTCGGCGAGGTCGGCGACGACGACGCGCTCCGCGAGGCGCTCGCCGCCGCCCGCGACGGCGACCTGAAGGGCGCGCGCTCGACGCTCGACGACCTCCTCGACGAGGGGTACAGCGGGCAGGAGCTGCTCCGCGAGACGCTCCGTGTCGCCCGCGCCGGTTCCGAGTTCGGCGGCGACGACCTCGCGCGGCTCCACGCGCTCGCCGGCGAGGTCGACCTCGACATGACAGACGGGCTCGACGACACGACGCACCTCGTCCACCTGCTCGCGGCGTGGGCCGCGGGGCGGACCGAGCTCTCGCCCGAACTGCGGGACGCGGAGGTGCCCCCGTGAGCCGCGCGCCGCCGCTCTCGCGGCTCCTCCCGTTCCCGGTGGTCGACGCCGCGTGGGACTTGGCGCTCGTCCCGGCGCTCGCGGGCGCCGTCGCGCTGCCTGTCCTCTCGCCGGTCGGCGTCGCGCTCGTCGCGCTCGCGGTCGGGATCCTCTGGTTCCACCGCGACCCGGAACGCGATCCGCCCGACCCGGAGGAAGCGGTCGTCTCCCCCGCCGACGGCACGGTCTCCGTCGTGCGCGAGGAGGGTTCGCGGCTCCGCGTCGGCGTGTTCATGAACGTCACCGACGTCCACGTCAACCGCGCGCCGATCGCGGGCGAGGTCACGGAGGTCCGCCACCGCCCCGGCGCGAACCGCCCCGCGTTCGACAAGGAGTCGGACCGCAATGAGCAGGTCGCGATCGACTTCGGCGACTACGAACTGCTCGTCATCGCCGGCTGGTTCGCCCGCCGGATCCACCCCTCGGTCGAGGCGGGCGACCGGGTCGAGCGCGGCGACCGCGTCGGACACGTTTCGTTCGGCTCGCGCGCGGACGTCGTGTTGCCCGCGGACGTGACGCGCGACGACCTCCTCGTCAGGGAGGGCGACGGCGTGCGCGCGGGCGAGACGATCATCGCGGAGCGGCCGGACGATCCTTAGATCCATCACGCGACGCGGTCGAACGGTTCCGGACCTCTCGCGCGGCGCTGTTGCGCACGGCGTCGAATCGGGCGTCGCCTCGGACCGCACGACCGACATCCGAGTTCGGGCATACGCTTTTGTTTCGCGGCAGTGACCGTTATCGCGTATGCCAGATGATACCATCCACGAGTCGAAGCGGTCGCGGACCCGACAGGGGCTGGCCACGTACCTCCGCCGGATCGCTCGGGCGCTGGGACGCGGCGAGCCGGTGCCGGTCGACGAGGCCGGCACGGTGACCGTCGACGCGGCCGCCACCGGCGACGTCGAGGTCGAACTCGAACGCGACGACGAGACGGTCCACCTCGAGGTCGAGATGGAGTGGCCCGATGAGGAGGCCGCGGTCGACTCCGACGCGGCCGCGAGCAAGGCCACGTTCGAGCTGTACGCCGACAGCGCCGACCAGTACCGCTGGCGGCTCCGACACGACAACGGGAACATCATCGCCGACGGCGGCGAGGGGTACGCCGACAAGCGCGACGCCCGCTCGGGGATCGAGAGCGTCCAGCGGAACGCCCCGGGTGCGCACGTCGTCGACGTCTCGCGCGACGAGGAGGCGCCAGACGAGGGGGGCAGCGACGCCGTCTTCGAGCTGTTCCGCGACAAGGCGGACAAGTACCGCTGGCGGCTCCGGCACGGCAACGGCAATGTCATCGCCGACGGGGGACAGGGGTACGCCTCCAAACAGAAGGCGAAACAGGGGCTGCGCAGCGTCAAGTCGAACGCGCCGGGCGCGGCCGTCGAGGAGCCCGGAGACGCCGAGGGATCCGAGGAGTAGCACCGCCCGCCCCGTCTGGGGCTTCGACCCGCCCGGTCCGATCCCGCTCGACCGACCGCGGACCGCACCGCTTATTCGCCGGCCCTCACTACCTCGGGCCGACATGGACGCGCTCGACGCCAAGTACCCGTTCTTCGCGAGCGCCCGCGAGGCGGTCGCGTCCGCCGGGGTGTCGCTGCCCGACCTCGTCGCGGCCGACGCCCCGGCCGTCGAGCGCGCCCGCGAGCGCGTCGAGCGCGCACTCCTCGAAGGAACGGTCGCCTCGGAGAGCGGCGCGTTTCCCGGCGAGTCGGCGTACGACGTACAGGCCGAACTCCTCTCGTACCCCATCGCCCGGATCCTCGTGTCGCTGCTCGACTCCGACCCCGCCATCGAGAAGTACGCTGCCGCTGAGGCGGCGACTGCTATGGACCGGGTTCGTCGCGACCTCGAGACCGACGACGAGTTGCGGTCGGTGTCGACCGCGACGGTTGCGCTCGACGACCTGCTCGCCGAGTTCGACCTCGCGGACGCGGTGCGCCCCGGCCGTAGCGCCCCCGCCGGCGTCAGCGGCGGTTCGAGGGGCGGCGCGGCCGGGGGACCGACCGGGAACGCCGCGGGCCGCGACCCCGACCACTACCGGATCGACGTCGGATCCTACCTCCGGCTCACCTCGCCCGAGTGGGGGGACTCGTGGCGGCTCGTCAACCGCGCGCTCGCCGACGGCGCGGTGCGCGTCACGCGCGACGAGCTACTGGCGGCGCTGGAGGCCGCCGTCGAGGAGCGCGTCGCCGAGGGACTCCCGTTCGAGGACCTCGGGGAATCACTCGCCGAGGCGCTGGAGTCCCGTGTGGCCGACCTCCGGGGCCTGCTCTCCGAGCGGACGTACGCCGAACCGCCGGATGTCGTCGACCGCGAACTGTTCCCGCCGTGTATGACCAACCTGATCGAGAAGGCCGCGGACGACACTAAGCTCTCGTCGGCCGAGTCGTTCGCGCTGATGGCGTTCCTCGTCGGCATCGGGATGACGCCCGACGAGGTCGTCGCCTTCTGTGCCGACACGAGCCTCGACGCCGAGGGGATCCGCTACCAGACCAAGTTCCTGACCGACGACCGGGGCACCCAGTACCCTCCGCCGACCTGCGAGACGCTCGCGAACTACGGGATCTGCCACAACGAGGACGACCACATGCAGGTCGCGATCGGCCCGCTCTCGTACTACGAGAAACGCGTGGCGGCCGCCGACAAGGTGACGGACTGGCGGGCCGAGCGACGACCGGACGAGACGACCGGGGCGTGAACGCGACGCCCCGGACGCGGAGAAAGAGTCGGCGAGGTCGGACCGGCTACGGCTCGTCTTTCGCGCGCATCAGGTACGTCCCGATGCCGGCCATCAGCAGGACGAATCCGGCCAGCAGCCCGATGAGCGCGATCGCCCCTGCCTCGGGGAGGACCGTCGACCCGCCGAAGGTGACCCCGATCCCGACTAACCCGACGGTGAACACCGCGGCCGCCGCCAGCGAGACGGTGATCTGCCGACGGAGTTCCGCGTCGATTTCCATGGCTGCGGCTTCCCGTCGCCACTAAAAAAGGACTTCGATGGGCGTCCCGCCTGGCGACTCACCGCGCGAGATGGGTGATGTCCCGCCGCAGGCTGTACCCCCGCGGCACACCGACGACCTCCAGGCAGTCGGCGCACAGCACCCGCTCGTAGTCGCGGTTCGTGTCCTTCTCCAACAGAGAGACGTCTTCGAGCGGGAACACCGACTCGCACCGGTCGCACTCCGCCTTGTCGCCGTCGACGATCTTCATCGCCTCTCGGTACCCGGGATCCGTACATAAAATCGCGGCCGGCGTTATCACTCCGGATATCGGCGGTCGGAAAAATCGCGTTCGAGCGTCGGTCGATGCGGTCGGGGGTCGGTGGGCTCCGGCGTTAGCCGAAGAGCTCGCCGAGGCCCTCGCCGCCGTCGCCGTCCTCTTCGTCGTCGTCGGCCTCGTCGGCCTCCTCGGCCTCGTCGGCCTCTTCCTCCTCGTCGTCATCCGCCTCGTCGGCGGCGTCGGCGTCGGCGGCGCCACCGGCGGACGCGCCGGCGGCCGGGGCCGCGGCGGCCGTCTCGATGGCCTCCTCGATGTCGACGTCCTCCAGCGCGGCGACGAGCGCCTTGACGCGGGACTCCTCGACGTCGACGCCGGCGGCTTCCAGCACGCCGGTGACGTTGTCTTCGTTGATCTCTTCGCCAGTCTCGTTCAGGATGAGCGCAGCGTAAACGTATTCCATTGGTGTGTACCTCGTGTTATCCGAACATCGCGCCGAGACCGTCGCCGCCGTCGTCGCCGTCGTCCTCGTCGGCGTCGTCGGCGTCGGCCTCCTCGGCGTCTTCCGTGTTGTCGTCCGCCTGTTCCTCCTCGTCGTCGGCGTCGTCCGTCGCCGGCTCCGCCGCCGGCGCGGCCTCGACGCCCTGGAGCTCCTCGGGGAGCGCCTCGTCGTCGTCGATCTGCGCCGCAAGCGCGCGCAGCTGGGCGTCGGCCTTCCCGATCAGGTCGGGCACGACGTCCGGGCTCTCGATCTCCGCGAACAGCCCGACGGACTTCGCCTCGCCGGACGCCTTCGCGAGAAGGGTGCCGGCGGTGGCGGCCGTCGGGTATGCGGCGTTGACCGAGAGGTTTCGCGCGGCGGCCGCGGCGGACCGGATGTCCGCCTCGTACTCGTCGACGTCGAGTTCGAGTTCTTCTGGCTCGAACAGGACGCCCTCGGAGTAGACGGCGCGCAGGTCGAGACCGACCTCCTTGGGCTCGATGCCGAGCTCGACGAGGACGTTCGCGAGGTCGTCGTCGACGACCTCGCCCTCCTCCAGCACGGTCGAGTCCTCGGTTACCTTGATCGAGCCGTCCATGATTCGGGCGGACGCGCCGACCGTCTGGAGCTCGCCGACGAACGGTCCCGGGTCGACGCCGGTGTCGCCCTCGGGGATCACGATGTCGTTGGGGGCCACCTCGCCCGCGTTGATCGGGGCGGGGGTCTTCGAGGCTTCGAGCTGCTTGAAGAGGCCGAACGGGTTGTCGTTGGTGCCGATGAGCGCCACCTGGCCGCTGACGTACTCCGTCAGCGCCTCGACGCTGTCGCCGACCTCCTCGAGCGCTCGGGTCGTGAGCGTGTTGCGGCTCATGCGGACGGCGGCCGAGCCGTGGAGCTCCCGGCGCATGGCCTGGAGCTGCCGGCTCGGGATGCCGGCCACGCCGACGATCCCGACGGACTGGTAGGAGTCGATGAACTCGACGAGCTCGTCGACTTCCTCCCGTTTCCACTCGGGGATCGTCTCGGTCTTGCGGACCGAGCTCATACGGGCACCTCCTTCGCGGGACCCATCGTGGTCTTCACGTAGATCCCGTCGATGTTGAGCGGGCCCTTCTCGAGGTCTGCTTCGAGTCGCCGGATGATGACGTCGATGTTGTCCGAGATCGCGTCGGCGCCCATGTCTTCGGCGCCCACGCGGGTGTGGAACGTGCGCCGGTCGCGCGACCGGAGCTGTACCGTGTTCTTCATCCGGTTGACTGTGTCGACGACGTCGTCGTCCGGCTGCAGTGGGGTAGGCATCTTCCCGCGCGGACCGAGGACGGTACCGAGGTACCGACCGATGTCCTGCATCAGGTTGGCCTCCGCGACGAAGAAGTCGGTCTCGCCGGCGAGGTCCTTTGCGCGGTCGTCGTCGTCTCCTAAGTCTTCGAGGTCGTCGCTGTCCAGCACTTCGTCAGCGACCTCCTCTGCGCGGACGGCGGTTTCGCCCTCCGCGAAGACGACGATCTGTGTCTCCTGCCCCGTTCCAGCCGGCAGCACGACGGACTCGTCGATACGGTTCGACGGATCGTTGAGGTCGAGGTCTCGCAGGTTGATCGCGATGTCCACGGTCTCGCGGAAGTTCCGCTCGGGCGCATCGTCGAGTGCGAGGGTTACGGCCTCTTGTATTGTGTCTGCCATTTTCACCTCCGTAGTACGCAGGTCGCTCCTACGGGTCAGTGAAACAGGCGAAGCCTGTCTCATCGGAGAGTGGTTCATCGGAGGTTTAAAAGCGTCGAACCGCCGGTCGCCGTGTGAACCGGAGGCAGGGCCGCTCGCTGGCGGTCACGCGGTCGCGCCCGCTTCGCCGGGCCGCAGGACTCGGATTCGACGGGCGTCGAACGCCAAAACGTCGGATAGGGGAACCCTTTTGACGGCGCTCTTCGACCCATGAAGTAATGACGCAGGGTGGTCCGCCGTGACGATGGACGACCGCATCGACGACCTCCGGAAGCGCCGCGAGCGGGCGGCCAAGGGCGGCGGCGAAGACCGGATCCAGTCGCAACACGACAAGGGGAAGATGACCGCTCGCGAGCGGATCGACTACTTCCTCGATGACGGCACGTTCCACGAGTTCGACCGGTTCCGCACCCACCGCAACCACACCTTCGGGATGGAGGAGAAGCAGATCCCGGGCGACGGCGTGGTGACCGGCTACGGCGAGGTGAACGGCCGGAAGACGTTCGTCTTCGCGCACGACTTCACCGTCTTCGGCGGGTCCCTCGGCGAGGTGTTCGCCGAGAAGGTGTGTAAGGTGATGGACAAGGCGATGGACGTGGGCGCGCCGGTCGTCGGCCTCAACGACTCCGCGGGCGCCCGCATTCAGGAGGGGGTCGCCTCGCTCGGCGGCTTCGCCGAGATCTTCCGGCGCAACACGGAGGCCTCGGGCGTGATCCCTCAGATCTCGGCGATCATGGGGCCGTGCGCCGGCGGTGCGGTGTACTCTCCGGCGATCACAGACTTCACCTTCATGGTGAAAGACACGTCGCACATGTTCATCACCGGGCCGGACGTCATCGAGACGGTCACCGGCGAGGAGGTGAGCTTCGAGGAGCTGGGCGGCGCAGTGACCCACTCGTCGACATCCGGCGTGGCGCACTTCGCCGAGGAGAGTGAAGAGGAGGCGCTGGACAACATCGCGCGGCTGCTGTCGTACCTCCCGGCGAACAACGTGGAGGACCCGCCGCGCGTCGAGCCGTGGGACGACCCGGAGCGCGCGGACGACGCGCTCGCCGAGATCGTCCCCGACGCCCCCCGGAAGCCGTACGACATGAAAGACGTGATCGAGAGCGTCACCGACGAGGGCTCCTTCTTCGAGGTCCACGAGAACTTCGCGAAGAACGTCGTCGTCGGCTTCGCCCGGCTCGACGGTCACTCCGTCGGCGTCGTCGCGAACAACCCCCGCGTGAACGCCGGCACCCTCGACATCGAGTCGAGCCAGAAGGGCGCGCGGTTCGTCCGCTTCTGCGACGCGTTCAACATCCCCATCGTCACCTTCGAGGACGTGCCCGGGTTCATGCCCGGCACGGATCAGGAACACAACGGGATCATCCGCCACGGCGCGAAGCTGCTGTACGCCTTCTCCGAGGCGACCGTCCCGCTGCTCACCGTCATCACCCGGAAGGCGTACGGCGGGGCCTACTGCGTGATGTCGTCGAAGCACATCGGCGGCGACGTCAACTACGCGTGGCCCACCGCCGAGATCGCGGTGATGGGGCCGAAGGGCGCGGTCAACGTCCTCTACCGCGAGGAGCTGGCCGAGGCCGACGACCCCGACGCGCGCAGACAGGAGCTCATCGACGAGTACCGCGAGGAGTTCGCGAACCCCTACACCGCCGCCGACCGCGGCTTCGTCGACGACGTGATCGAACCGACCGAGACGCGCGCCCGCCTGATTGAGGACCTGAAGATGCTGAAGGGGAAGCGCTCGGACCAGCCCGCAAAGAAGCACGGCAACATCCCGATCTGATGGCGACCGACCACGAACCGGGCCGCGAGGGGTCGGCGAGCGAGGGTGCGACCGACGAGGCTCCGACGACAGATCCGGCGCCCGCGCTCGCCGGCCTCTCGATCCCCGACGACGCTCGCGACGACGAGGCGGCCGCGATCGCCGCCGCGGTCGCCGCGCACCTCCGGGACGGCGAACTCGCCGCGGCGGCCGCCGCGAGCGACGCGGACGACGACCGCGACGAGGACCGCTGGGGCTTCGCCGCCCGGATCGACCGGCTCCACCGCCGCCGGGTGCGCGTCCCCGTCGACGCGCCGACCGACCCGTGGACCGCGGCCGGTCGGAGCGACCGGTTCTGATCCTCTCGGCGGAGGCGACCGATCCCGACTTCTCGCCAGACCCACTTCCCTTCGCTCTGTGACGGTCGAGTTCAGACGGTCGCTCGCGCCGTCGCTGGTCGGACACTCGACACGTCGAATAGCGTCGCCGGACGCGGTGGCGTCCGGCCGCGTACATTCCCCCGACGGCGCGCCGTCGACCCGTCACGCCGTCGACCCGGCCCTGACTCAGGGCGCGTTCGTAGATCGGTCCACTGACATATATACCTGTGGTAGTCTCTCTCGCGGTCGGTCACTCCTCTCCGAGCTCGTCGCCGCCGGAGGTCGGCGCCCCACCCCGGTCTCCGAACAGCCGGTTGAGGACCATCGGAACGACGACCACCAAGGCGAGGAGCGCGCCGACTCGGACCAACAGCGACGCGTCGGTCGCTACCGTGAGTCCGAGGTAGACGGCGGCGCCGACGAGGACCGACGGCAGCATGTATGGGTTCCCGGCGTCAAGCATACCTCACCGTGGCGCCCGCCGCCCCCTTAACCGCCTCGGCACGGACCGACAGAGTTTGGTAGCAGTTCGTGGAAGAACCGACAGGAATGTTCGATAAGGTTCTCGTGGCGAACCGCGGCGAGATCGCGGTCCGCGTGATGCGCGCCTGTGAAGAGCTCGGCGTCGACACCGTCGCCGTCTACAGCGACGCCGACAAGCACGGCGGCCACGTCCGGTACGCGGACGAGGCGTACAACGTCGGGCCCGCCCGCGCGGCCGACTCGTACCTCGACGGCGAGGCGGTCGTCGACGCGGCGCGGTCCGCCAGCGCCGACGCGATCCACCCCGGATACGGCTTCCTCGCTGAGAACGCCGAGTTCGCCGCCCGCGTCGAGGCCGCCGACGGGATCACGTGGATCGGTCCCGCGAGCGACGCGATGGAGCGGCTCGGCGAGAAGACGCACGCGCGCCGCGTGATGGACGACGCGGACGTGCCGATCGTCCCCGGGACGACGGAGCCAGTCACCGACGTGGAGGCCGTCACGGCGTTCGGCGACGAGTACGGCTACCCCGTCGCGATCAAAGCGGAGGGCGGCGGCGGCGGCCGCGGGATGAAGGTCGTCGAGAGCGCCGACGAGGCCGAGGAGGCGCTCGAATCCGCCAAACGCGAGGGCGAGGCGTACTTCTCGAACGACTCGGTGTACCTCGAACGCTACCTCCAGACCCCCCGCCACGTCGAGGTCCAGATCGTCGCCGACGAGGGCGACGACGGCGAGGGCCCCGCCGACACGTCCGACGTGGTCCACCTCGGCGAGCGCGACTGCTCGCTCCAGCGCCGCCACCAGAAGGTGATCGAGGAGGGGCCCTCCCCCGCGCTCTCCGACGAGCTGCGCGAGAAGATCGGCGAGGCCGCCCGCCGGGGCGTCGCCGCCGCCGACTACACCAACGCCGGCACCGTCGAGTTCCTCGTCGAGGAGGACCCCGACCGCGACCCGTCGGAGCCGCTCGGGCCCGACACCCCATTCTACTTCCTCGAGGTCAACACTCGGATTCAGGTCGAACACACCGTCACCGAGGAGCTGACCGGGATCGACATCGTCAAAGAGCAGCTCCGGGTCGCCAGCGGCGAGGGGCTCTCCGTCTCGCAGGACGACGTCGAGCTGGAGGGCCACGCGATCGAGTTCCGGATCAACGCCGAGAACGCCGCGGACGACTTCCAGCCCGCCAACGAGGGGTCGCTGGACACGTACGACCCGCCGGGCGGGATCGGCGTCCGCGTCGACGACGCGCTCCGGCAGGGCGACGAGCTCGTCACGGACTACGACTCGATGATCGCGAAGCTGATCGTACGGGCCGGCGACCGCGAGACCTGTCTCACCCGCTCGAAGCGCGCGCTCGCGGAGTACGACATCGACGGCGTCGTCACCATCGTCCCGTTCCACCGGCTCATGCTCGACGACGAGCGCTTCGTCGACGGGACGCACACGACGAAGTACCTCGACGAGGATCTCGACCGGGAGCTGGTCGCCGAGGCGCAGGAGCGCTGGGGCTCCGAGACGGTCGGCGCCGCGGACGACGACGAGGAGGTGACCGAACGCGAATTCACCGTCGAGGTGAACGGCAAGCGCTTCGACGTCGAGTTAGAGGAGCGCGGCGCGCCCGCGATCCCGGTCCCGGAGGGCGGTGGGAGCGGTGGGAGCGGCCAGCAACGCCCGCCGCAAGCGAAATCCGACGACGGCGGCGACGAGGGCGACGTCGACGTCGCGGAGGGCGGCGAGGCGATCGACGCGGAGATGCAGGGGACGATCCTCTCGGTCGACGTCGCGGAGGGCGACGAGGTCGCCGCCGGCGACGTGGTCTGCGTCCTCGAGGCGATGAAGATGGAGAACGACGTGGTCGCCGAGCGCGGCGGCACCGTCGCGGGGGTCCACGTCGCGGAGGGCGACAGCGTCGACATGGGCGACGTGCTGATCGTGTTGGAGTAGTCGGACTCCCGTCCCCGCGAGTCGCTTCGCGCGTTTCCTCGGTGACGAACCCGTCTCTCACGGCACTCTTGGTGGCTCTATCACTGGAAATAATCGGCGGGAATGATTGATACGACCGCGTCGCCGAGAGTCCGTAATGGAACACCCGAGCGACGAACACCCGGAGCGGATTCACGTGCTGTACGTGAACGGCGACGCCGACTTCGCCGAACTCGCCCGGGCGAAACTCGAACGGATCGCCCCGCGAGTCACGGTGACGACCGTCGGCGACGCGCGGGCCGCCCTCGATCGGGCGATCGAGGGCTCCGCCGACTGCCTCGTCACCTCGTACTCGCTGCCGGAGGGGACCGGGATCGACCTCGTCTCGCGAGTCGAGACCGAGCGCCCCGACCTGCCGACGGTCCTCTTCACCGGGAGGGGCAGCGAACGGATCGCCAGCGAGGCGACCCAGGCCGGCGTGTCGGACTACATCCCGATCCACGGGACCCAGGACAGCTTCGAACTGCTCGCCGGGCGGATCCGGACGCTCGTCGACGCGGCGCGCAAGCAGGCGGCCGCCGAGCGGTTGTCGGACCGCTTCCAGCGGACGCTCGAACGCGCCACCGACGCGATCTACGCGGTCGACGACGACTGGCGGGTGGAGTACATGAACGACACGATGGCCGAGCGGGTCGACCGCGACCCGGAGCGCATCGTCGGGAACACGATCTGGGAGGCGTTCCCGTCGATAGTGGGGACGGAGCTCGAAGAGCGGTATCGCACGGCGATGGCCACCGGCGAACCGGCGTCGTTCGAGCAGCGGCTCGGCGAGCCGTTCGACTACTGGGTCGAGGTGCGGGCGTTCCCGGACGAGGATGGGCTCACCGTCTTCTCGCGGGAGATCACTGACGACCGGGAACGCGAACTGGAGCTGGAGCGTAGCGAAGCGGTACTGGAGAACGTCCACGACGCGGTGACGGTCGTCGACGAGGACCGGTCCGTCGTCTTCGCGAACGCGGCCGCGGGCCGACTGCTGTCGGACGATCGGTCGGCGGACCTCACGGGGGAGCGGCTCTCCGACCTCGTCGGCGACCGCGTCGGCGAGTCGGACGCTCGCGCGTTCTCCGAGACCGTCGACCTGACGCTCGACGAGATGGAGAGCGACGGCGGGACCTCCGGGTTCTACGACGCAGACCTCCAGATGGACGTCGCCGTCGGAGGCGGCCAGCGGACGTTCGACATTCGACTGACGCCGTTCCAGCGCCGATCGACCAACCAGGTGCTCGTCGTCGCCCGCGACGTGACCGAACAGAGCGGGGCGAAACGCCAGCTGGAACGGGAGCGAGACGCGCTCCGAGAGCTCCAGACCGTCATGGGGAAAAACGACATCTCGGCCACGGCTCGCCTCCGGGACCTCCTCCGTGTCGGCTGCCGGACGCTCGGGCTCGAGATCGGCATCGTCTCGCGGATCCGCGACGACGACTACACGGTCGAAGCGGTTCACGCGCCGGACGCCGACCTCGAGGCCGGCGATCGGTTCGACCTCGAAACGACGTACTGCGCGGAAGTCGTCGAGACCGACTCCGTCTGCTCGTTCGCCGACGCGGTCAGCGACGGGAAGGAGACGCATCCCGCGTACCGCGACCTCGAACTCGAGTCGTACATCGGCGTGCCGCTCGTCGTCGACGACGCCCGCTACGGGACGGTCAACTTCTCGAGCCCGACGACGCGGGTTGCCCCGTTCGGGGCGCTCGAACGGACGTTCGTCGAGCTGTTGGCCGAGCTCGTGAGCGCCGAGCTCTCCCGGGCGCGAGACCGCGCCGAACTGGAGCGACAGGAGTTCCTCTTCGACCGCGTTCAGGACATCGCGGACATCGGCGTCTGGGAGTACTTCCCGTCGCGAGAGGAGCTCACGTGGTCGGACGGGACGCGCCGGATCCACGGCGTCGACGCGGGGTACGAGCCGTCGATCGACAACGCGGTCGAGTTCTACCACCCGGACGACCGCGCGACGATCACCGACGCGGTCGAGGCCGCGGTCGAGGACGGGGAGGGGTACGACCTCGACCTCCGGATCGAGCGGGCGGACGGCGAGGTGCGCGACGTCCGAGCGTGGGGGGAGTACGTCGAGGACGCGCGGCGGGGCGACGCGGCGCTTCGCGGCGTGTTCCAAGACGTGACGGAGCGGGAGGCGAAGCGGCGCGAACACCAAGCACTCGCGGAGGAGTACGCGGCGCTGCTGGAGACGTCCGGCGACGCGATATTCCTGCTTGACGTCGACGCCGCCGGCGACGAGCCGTCGTTCGAGTTCGCCCGACTCAGCCCCGGCTACGAGTCGCAGACCGGGCTCACGACCGCGGACGTCCGGGGCGAGACGCCGCGGGCGGTGTTCGGGGAGGAGCAGGGGGCCGAACTCGCGGCCAACTACGCCCGCTGCGTCGCGGAGGGCGAGCCGATATCGTACAGCGAGGAGCTCGAGACCGTCGCCGACGGCCGCTTTTGGGAGACTAGCCTCGCACCGGTGATCGTCGACGGCGAGACGGTCCGGCTCGTGGGTATCGCCCGGAACGTGACCGAGCGGGTCGAACGGGAGCGGGAGCTCGAGGCGACGAACCAGCGACTGGAGTCGCTCATCGAGGCGACCCCGCTCACCGTCATGGAAGTCGACGCCGACGGGAGCGTCGTCCGCTGGAACGAGGAGGCCGAGACCATGTTCGGCTGGTCCCACGAGGAGGTGCGCGGCGAGGAGAACCCGCTCGTCTCGGCGGAGCGGTGGGACGAGTTCGCCGCGCACCGGCGGCGGGCGCTCCGCGGCGAGCGGGTCCGCGCCGAGGAGGTACGGCTAGAGACGAGGGCCGGGGCGGAGCTGGATCTCCTCCTGTCTATCGCCCCGATAACGGATCCCGACGCCGAGGTCACGGGTACGCTCGCCGTCGTCGAGGACATCTCCGACCAGAAGCAGCTGGAGGGCCGGCTCCGGGCGCTCCAGGAGACCGCTCAGCGGCTCAGCAGCGCCGAGTCCGCCGGGGGGATCGGCTCCGTCGCCGTCGGCGCCGCGGCCGACGTCCTCGGCCTCGACATCACCGCGGCGTGGGAGCACGACGAGCGGGCGGACGCGCTCGTCCCGATCAGCGAAACGCCGGCGACGACGGACCTGTTCGGAGCGGCGCCTCGGTTAGACCGCGGCGAGGGGCTCGCGTGGGACGCGTTCGAGTCGGGGGAGACGCGGGTGTACGACGACCTCGACGACGCGGACCGCCGATACGACCCCGACACGCCGATCCAGAGCGTGGTCATCGTCCCGCTGGGCGAGTACGGCGTCATGATCACCGGGTCGACGTCGCCCCGCGAGTTCTCCGAGACCGACGTCGACCTGTTCCGGATCCTCGGCGCGACCGTCGAGGCGGCCTTCGCGCGGGCGAGCCGTGAGGCGGAGCTCCAGCGACAGAACGAGCGGCTCGACGAGTTCGCGAGCGTCGTCGCCCACGACCTCAGGAACCCGATCACCGTCGCGCAGGGGTTCCTCGAAATCGCGGCGGAGACGGGCGACCCGGACCACTTCGACCGGGTACAGTCGGCGCACGACCGGACCGAGCGGCTCATCGACGACCTGCTCGCGCTGGCTCGCGGCGAGACCGCGGTCGAGGACGCCGAGACCGTGGACCTCGGGACCGTGACGACGGAGGCGTGGGGGTACGTCGACACGGACGAGGCGGCGCTCGCGGTCGCGGACGACGTCCCGACGGTCACCGGCGATCCGGGGCGCCTGACGCAGCTCTTCGAGAACCTCTTCCGGAACGCGGTCGAGCACGGCGGGCCGACCGTCTCGGTGACCGTGGGGCGGCTGGACGGTGACGGGGGCTTCTACGTGGAGGACGACGGGAGCGGGATCCCGCCGGATCGACGCGACGAGGTGCTCCGTCACGGCGTCACGTCCAGCGACGGGGGGACCGGCTTCGGGCTCTCGATCGTGGCCGACGTCGCGGAGGCGCACGGCTGGACGGTCTCCGTGACGGAGGGGAGCGACGGCGGCGCGCGGTTCGAGTTCGACGCGGCCGCGTAGGGCCGCACCCGAGTCGGAGCGGGGGACCGCGACGCCGGTCGGGCCGATCTGACCGACGCTGTTTAACCGACCGCCCGAGAACGAGGGGGTATGGAACCGGTCGACGACTGGCGGTCGGCGATCGACGAGGCCGGCGAGCTGACCGGCCCGATCGCCGCGGCCATCGTCGAGGCCCACGGCGACCGCGGCCAGCGCGCCATCGAGGCCGTCGGCGAGGGGCGCGTGAAGCGCTACCGCGACTTCACCGTCGTCGTGGGCCACGAAGACGAGTACGTGGTCGAAGACGGGGAGTGTACCTGCGCGGACGCGACGTACAACCTCGACGCCGACGACCCCGACGAGCGCTGCTGGCACGCCATCGCGGTCGACGTCGCGGACGCGCTTGACGCCGTCGACCACCACGACATGTGGTACTCCGAGGTCCGCGAGTTCCTCTGAGGCCGCCGCCCGCGCCGCCGAGCGTCGCTGCCGCCGCCGCTCTGGGTCGTCGGACCCCACCAAAACAGCCGCCGCTCGCCCGCGTGAGGCGACGTTTTTCGCGAACTTCGGTCTGAGAGTCGAAAACGTTTACAACAGCGGCCGGTCTCCCCTACGGTATGGCGGACTGTCCACTCGCCTGCTCTATTGAAAATGGATAAAGGCGCAGGGATTTGTTGATCTCAACGCGGTTTGCTCGGTAGTATTCTCGAAAGTATTAGTTGAAATATGTTCCGTCTAAGATGATCACATCGATCACCGGTGGGATTGGCTGGAAAGCATCGTCACTCCACGACGAACCTCAATATTTCACGGTTCAAAATCGGGCGATTCCGCTGCCGTACCTCATTTTCAATAGAGCACACTCGCCGACGACTGCCCCAGCTTCGACGAACGGATCCAGGGGATGGGGTGTCAACACTACGGCAACAAAGGCGGCGCGGAGTGGTGTAACCACTACGACATGCCGATTTACGAGCTGAAACAGCAGCCGGTCCAGCCCGGCGAGGCGGTCGTCGTCGAGGTCGACGACATCCACGAGAGCGGTGCTGGCGTCGGCCGCACCGACGACGGGTTCATCGTCCTCGTCGACGGGCTCCTCCCCCCGGCGCGCGCCGAGGTCAAGATCCACCGCGTGAAGTCCAGCCACGCGACGGCGCAGGAAGTCGTCGAGCGCCTCCCCGACGACCCGGACGCCGAGGAGTCCGACGACGACGCGGACGCCGAGGGGAACGACGAAGAGGAGAGCGAGGACGACGAGGGTCGCAGTCGCCGCGACCGCCCGGACCGCGAACGGCTCGGCAGCCGCGAGAACTTCTGGGGCAAGTGACGGCGTCTCGGGGGAGCCCCGCCCCACGGACAGTCCGGACGCCGTCGATCCGTCGCGCGATTCTCCGCCGCCCGACTCCCGCGACGCCCGTCGCCTAAAACCGCCGTTTTTTGACCGACCGGCCCGTCGATGACCACATGGTGGCAGACGACGAGCAGCCGGAGCCGGTCGATGTCGACGCCGACTCGATCCTGGAGGGGGCTGGGTTCGACGCCGACGAGAGCGTGCTCACGCGCCGGCAGGCGGAGGTGTTAGCGCTCCGCGAGCGCGGGCTCCGACAGTCGGACATCGCCGACCGACTCGGCACCTCTCGCGCGAACGTCTCCAGCGTCGAGGCCAGCGCCCGCGACAACGTCGAGCGCGCCCGCGAGACGGTCGCGTTCGCGGAGGCGCTGTCCTCGCCGGTCCGCGTCGAGATCGAGGCGGGAACCGACCTCTACGACGCGCCGAAGCGGGTGTACGACGCCTGCGACGAGGCGGGCGTCAAGGTGAACCAGACCGCCCCGGAGCTGATGAAGGCGATCGGCGACCGCGCGGGAGACGCGGTCCACGGCCGCGAGGTCCGCAACCGGCTGTTCGTCACGGTCGCCGCCGACGGGCAGATCCGCGTCCGGCGGCCGTAGCCTCGCGCCGCAGTCGGTTTCCGCTCTCTCACTCCACGTCGATCCGCTCCGCGACGCCGACGAGCGTCGCGCCCGCGGTGACCGTTGCCTCGCGGGCGACCGAGTACGCGATCCCGTCGCGGTCGGCGCGCGCGACCTGATGCGTCTCGAACGTCGTCGGGTCGAACACCTCGCCGACGCAGTCGCCCTCGGTCACCCGGTCCCCGACGGCGAGGTCTGGCTCGGGGACGAACAGCCCGGAGTCGCCGGCGGTCACCCGCCCGAGGTGGTTGCGCGCGACGACGCCGTCCCACGGCTCGGGCTCGCCGTCGAGCAGCCCCTCGTGTCGCAGCGCGCCGATCATCCCGGCTACGCCGGTCTCGACCGCCGCCGGGACGACCTCCCGGCTGTGGGCGAGCTCGGGCGTGATCGTCGGGATCCCCTCGCGGGTGGCCGCGACCCGGAGCTTCCCGGCGAACCCGCGCTCGTCCCACTCCGTGTCCGCGTCGTCTCCGGCCGCCTCCGCGAGCAGCAGGTCGGTGCCGAACGCCTCCGCGAGCCCGCGGCAGGCGTCGTCGCCGCGCATGTACACCGCGTGGGTCGCCATCGACGGCGACCCGGTGTGGAGGTCGACGATCGCGTCCGCCTCGCCCGCGAACGCCCAGAGCCGGGTGGCCATCCGGTCGTGGAGCGACCCCTCCGGGTCGCCGGGCCAGCATCGGTTCATGTTCGGCTGGCGCGAGTCGAGCGACTCCGGCGTCGTGTACGAGACCCGGTCGAAGGTGAGCGGGTCGGCGACCGGCACCGTCACCAGCGTGCCGTCGAGGTCGGCGGCCGACGGCCCGCCCTCGGCTCCGGTCTCGGACGCCTCGCCGACGAGCCGCTCGTGGAGCCGCCTGAGGACCGCGGTCCCGTTCACCTCCCGGCCGTGTTGGGCCGCTTGCGTGTACACCACGGGCGCGTCCTCGGGCGCGTCGAGTTCGGGGCCGTCGTCGCCGTCGACGAGTTCGCCCTCGCCGTACGCGTGGACGGTCGTCCGGATCGGCACGCCCGAGGGGAGCCGCGCGAGCGTCAGTTCTCGGCTGGTGTGCATGGTCCGGATCGGGGCGGATCGGGGTTATACCTCGGGGGTTCGGTCGCCGTGCGCTTCGGCCGCCGTGCGGTTCGGCCGCCGTGCGGTCGCTCCCGCCCCGACTTCTGCCGCGCCCCGACCGCGGACGCTAAGGCCGTGGCCCGCCGAGAGCGTCCCATGCGCGTCACCCTGCTCGGGACGGGCGACACGACGGGGACGCCGACGGTCGGCTGCGACTGCGACACCTGCGAGACGGCTCGCGAGCGCGGGGTGTCGCGGTCGCGCTTCTCCGTCCACGTCGCCAACGAGCGGACCGGCGAGTCGCTGCTCGTCGACTTCAGCCCCGACTTCAGACAGCAGTTCCTCGCGGCCGACGTCCCGCTGCCGGACGCCGGCCTCGTGACGCACATCCACTTCGACCACCTCGACGGGCTGGGGAACGTCTACCGGCTCGTCGACGGGCTGCCGGTCCACGCGCCAGCGGAGACCGACCCAGCGACCGACGAGAGCGTCGCGGAGACGATCCGAGACAAGTACGACTACCTCGAAGACCGGATCGGCGTCCACGCCCGCGACCCCTTCGAGCCCTTCGAGACCTGCGGCTTCGAGGTGCGGTTCGTCCCGGTCGACCACCCGCCGCTCGTCTGTTACGGGGTCGTCGTCCGAGATCCGGTGACCGGCGCGAAACTCTCGCTCACGGGCGACACCAGCTACGACGTTCCCGAACGCTCCCGCGAGGCGCTCGCCGGCGCGGACCTCCTCCTCGCCGACGCCATCGTTCCCGCCTCGCTCTGTGAACACCACCCGATCGGCGGCCGACACGAGGGGCCGGACGGCGTCGCCCGCACGTTCGGCACGAAGCACATGACCCGGGAGGGGGCGCTCGCGCTCGCGGACGAGCTCGACCCCGACCGGACGCGGCTCGTCCACCTCGCCCACTACTACCCCGCCGACGAGGCGTTCGAGGAGCCGCTCGCGGTCGACGGCGAGGTGTACGAGCTGTAGCGAGCACGGCGATTCTCCGCGGGCTGTATCCTTTTGTCTCGCTAGCACGTAGCACGCGTAGATGGCCGCGACGGACCGACTCCGAACCGCGCTCGACCGCTTGGAGCCGCCGCCGCGCGCGGTCGACTGGTCGCTGTTCGCGTTCGTCGTCGCCGAGGCGGCCACCGGGCTGGTCTCCTTCACCGTCGGCGTCCCGGAAGGGTGGCCGCTGTTCTGGCTCCACCGCGCGCTCGGCGTCGGCATCGTCGCGCTGCTCGGGTGGAAGCTCGCCCGCGTCCGGCGTCGGCTCACTGACCCGACCCTGTGGCGGCGGTCGACCGCGCTCTCCGTCCTGACGCTCGTCGCCGCGGTCGGCGCGCTCGCGACCGGCGTCGCGCGGGTGTTCGGCCTCGACGTGCGTCTCTCCTACTGGACCCTGCTGTCCGTTCACGTCGGGTTCGGGCTCGCGCTCGTCCCGCTCGTGGCCGCGCACGCCGCCACCCGGTTCCGCCCGCCTCGGCGCGTCGACTTCGAGCGGCGGCGGACCGCGGTCCGCTACTTCGCGCTGCTCGCGGCCGGCGGCACGACCTACCGCCTCCAGCAGGGGATCAACGACGCGCTCGACACGGCCGGGGCAGACCGGCGGTTCACCGGCTCGCAGCCCCGCGAGGGCGACGGAAACGGCGCCTTCCCGATCACCTCGTGGGTCGCCGACGACCCCGACCCGATCGACCGCGACGCGTACCGGCTGGCGGTCGACGGCCTCGTGAGCGACCCCGTCGAACTGACGGCCGCGGACCTCGCCGCGGGCCACGAGACCGAGGCCCTGCTCGACTGTACGAGCGGGTGGTACACGGTCCAGGAGTGGGACGGGATCCGCGTCGGCGACCTGCTCGACGCGGCCGGAGATATCGACGGCGACGCGGCCCACGTCCGGTTTACGTCCGTGACGGGCTACCGCTGGAGTCTCCCCCTCGACGAGGCCGAGGACGCGCTGCTCGCGACGCACGTGGGCGGAGAGCGGCTGAGCCACGGCCACGGCGCGCCCGCCCGACTGGTCGCGCCCGACCGCCGGGGTTTCCAGTGGGTGAAATGGGTGACGCGCGTGGAGGTCCGGTCGGAGTACGACCTCGGGCAGTGGGTGGTGACGCTGGTGAGCGGGTTCGACTAACTCCGCGGCCGGTCCGGCCTCACTCGTACTCGGTCCCGACGACCTCGCGGATGCGCTCCGCGGTCACCGGGCCGACGCCGTCGACGTCCAATAAGTCGTCTTCGGGCGCGGTCATCACGGCCTCGACGGTGCCGAAGTGTTCCAGCAGCGTCCGCGCCGTCACGGGCCCGATGTCGGCGATCGAGGAGACGACGTACTCCTGCTGTTCCGCGCGGGTCTTCGTCGTCTTCTCGCCGTGGACGCTCACCTCGCGGTCGCGCGTCTCCTGCTCCCGCTTGGCGATCGTCGCGAGCAGCTCGGTGGTGTCCTCCTCGCCCTCGGTGCGGATGACGCTCACGTCGAAGTCGACCGCGAGCGACGCGAGCGCGCCGCGGATCGCGTTCGGGTCGATATCGCGCTGGCCGTAGAGGTTCGTCCCTTCGACGACCATGACGGGGCGAGCGTACGCCCGCGAGAGCTCGCCCACCTGCTCGAACATCGACCGGTCGGAATCGAGCATCGAGTCGACGAAGTCGGCCGCCGACTTGCGCTCGACCGCGACGCGGTCCGAGAGGACGTAGTCGCCGACCGCGAGCGTCTCCAGCCGGGTGACGAAGCCGTCGCGCGTCGAGAGGTCCTTCGCGATCGAGGAGTCGAGCTCGCGCTGGTCGACGACAACCTCGACGCCCTCGTCGACGCCGGCGGTGGCGACGACGCCGTCGTCGCCTGCGTCCGTCTCTCCCTCGACCTCCGTCTCTCCGCCAGCCTCGGCCTCCACGTCGTCCACGTCGTCTTCTCCCTCCCGCGCTTCCGCAGCGAAGTCGGTGAGACCGGCGTCGCCCTCGTCGTCACCGCCGATCTCGCCTTCATCATCACCATCGACTTCGCCCTCAGCCTCACCCTGGTCATCGCCCGAGCCGCCTTCGCCAGAGTCGCCCTCGCTCGCGGACCCGCCGGCGAACGCGTCGAGGCCGGCCTGTCCCTCGTCGCCGACTGACTCCTCGATGTCGTCGGTGGCCTCCTTCAGCTCGGCGAGCTGGCTGGCCATCTTCTTTTCTCGGCGCCGTGAGATCCAGAAGAACGCCTCGTCGCGGGTGTCCTCGGCCATCAGGACGACGACCTTTCCCTCGGCCTGCCGGCCCGTCCGCCCCTTGCGCTGGATCGAGCGGATCGCAGTGGGGACGGGCTCGTAGAAGCAGACGAGGTCGACCTCGGGCACGTCGAGGCCCTCCTCCGCGACCGAGGTGGAGACGAGCACCTCGAACTTGCCCGTCTTGAATTCGTCGAGCGTCTCTTGTTGCTGTTTCTGGCTCATCCCGTCGGAGCCGTCCTTGTCGCCCTGTCCGACGAACTTGCGCACGTCGAAGCTGGCGGAGAGGAACTCCACGAGCGCCTCGGCGGTGTCGCGGGACTCGGTGAACAGGATGGCGCGCTCGCCCTCGTTGATCCCGAGCGTCTCCGCCAGCAGGATGCGGGCCTTCGAGAACTTCGGGTGGAGCCCGTCGAACGACTCCGCCTTCCGCATCGCTTCTCTCACTTTGGGGTCCGCGACCATGCGCTGGCTGGCCTTCGACGCGCCCGACGACCGGGCGGCCTCGCGCTGGCGCTCGAAGTAGCGACGCACGGACTCGACGGACTGCGTCTCGACAAGCTCGGTCGCGCGCCGGAGCTTCATCACCTCGGCGTGGGTGGACATCCCCTTGTACCCCTCCGACTGGTCGTTGTCCATCATCTGTTTCAGCTGCCCCCGCATCTTGTTGAGGTCCTTCTGCGAGAGGTCGGGGTTCGTCGTGTTCGTCACGCCGAGCTGTTTCAGCTTCTCCAGCCGGTCCGTGATCACCTCGTTGAGCGCGTCCCGGATCGCGAGCACCTCGTCCGGCAAGGTGACTTGCTCCCACCCGACATCGGTGTCGTGAGTGTACTCGTCGACGTCGGCGTCCTCCTCGGTCATCACCTCGACGTTGACGAGCCCGAGGTTCTCGCAGACCGTCTCGATCTCCTCGGTGTCGCCGCCCGGCGAGGCCGACATCCCGGTGACGAGGGGGTCGGCTGCGTCGGCGTGGTACCGCTCCGCGATGTAGACGTACGCGTAGTCGCCGGTCGCGCGGTGGCACTCGTCGAAGGTGAGGTGGGTCACGTCGCGCAGCGAGATCCGGTTACCGACGAGGTCGTTCTCGACGACCTGCGGCGTCGCGATCGCGATGCGCGCGTCGTCCCAGAGCGCGGCGCGGTCGTCGGGCTTCACGTCGCCGGTGAACACGACGATCTCGTCGTCCGGAATCTCAAGCGCCTCGCGGTAGAAGTCCGCGTGCTGCTGGACGAGGGGCTTCGTGGGGGCCAAGAAGAGCGCCTTCCCGCCCGCCTCGTGGAGGCGCTCGACGGTGACGAGCAGGCTGACCGTCGTCTTGCCGAGGCCGGTCGGGAGACAGACCAGCGTGTGTTTGTCGGCGGCGGCGTCCGCCAACTGGAGCTGGTAGCGGCGCCGCTGGAGGAAGTCGTCGACGAGCAGGGGTCTGTCGATCCCGGCGGCCTCGGTCGCCATCGGCGGTGCTTCGCCGCCGTCGGCCTAAAGCCTTCGCGAAGCGGGGTGAAAGTTATCCGTCGACGGAACGTTCCTCTCGGAGCTCCTCCGGAACGTCCTCGTCGACCAGCTGCGCCCACTCCGCGAGCCGGTCGTCGGATCTGTTCTGCGTGCTCATTACGCGACGGATCTCCGTGGTGCGTATTAACAGTTACCCCGATTCCACACGATCTATTATATGCTCGGCGGATCGCCGCTCCGCGATCGCCCGCGACCGGAGCCGGTTCCGCTCGAGGCGACACGCACACCTTTTACCGCTCACGCGCCTCCGGGCGGCATGAGCAACCTCGACGAGTTCCTCGCGGGCGAGCGGCTCGACGACGTGGTCTTCTACCTGAGCGACGCGTACCTCGACGACGACTCCCGGCTGCGCGAGGTCGGCACCGAGACCGCCGGCGGCGTGCGGCTGATCCTCGACGGCGAGACCGGGCGGTCGGCGTTCCAGGCCGGCACGGGCATGGGCGCGATGGAGTTCGCGAAGACGGCGATGGCCGCGGAGGGCGAGATCGCGCGCTCGCTCGACGACGGCGCGTGTCCGTTCGCGGACGGCCCGGACGCGGACGACGCGAGCGAGGATCCCGAAGCCGACCACGACATCCAGTTCATCTTCGCGTTCGCCGAGGCGCAAAACGAGGAGGTCGGCGGCCTCTACGCCGAGGGCGACGTGGTCCACGCGTACGCTCACTGTACCTGCGGCGAGAGCTACTCGCACAAGTGGGTCGTCGGCGACCGCGACGACTGAAAGCCCGCCGAGCGACCGGCTACCCGCTCGGCTCGACTACTCCTGCTCGGGCGCGTCGTCTTCCGGGACGGCCCCCTCGACGAGCGACTGGTCGCCGTACTGCTCCCGGAGGTCCTTCTTCGAGAACTTCCCGGTGGCGGTCTTGGGAACCTCGTCGATGAACTCCACCGCGTCCGGGACCCACCACTTGGGGTACTCCTCGCGGAGCCCGGTCTCGATCCGCTCGACGAGCTCGTCGCGGTCGACGCCCTCGGCCACGACGATGAACGCCACGGGGCGCTCCTGCCAGCGCTCGTGGGGCACGCCGACGACGGCCGCCTCGCTGACGCCGTCGTAGGCCATGATCGCGTTCTCCAACTCGACGCTGGAGATCCACTCGCCGCCGGACTTGATCACGTCCTTCGTCCGGTCGACGAGCTGCATGTAGCCGTCCTCGTCGACGGTGACCACGTCGCCGGTCTTCAGCCAGCCGTCGACGAACTCCTCCTCGTTCGCCTCGGGGCGCTTGAAGTACTCCTTCGTGACCCACGGGCCGCGGATCCGGAGCTCACCGAACGCCTCGCCGTCCCACGGGATCTCCTCGCCGTCCTCGTCGATGACCTCGAACTCCAGGCCGGGAGCGACGAGCCCCTGCTTCGAGCGCTTGTTCACCTGCGTCTCGTACTCGGCGTCGCGAAGGTCATCTTTGAGATGCGAGACGGTGCCGATCGGCGACAGCTCCGTCATCCCCCACGCGTGGAGCACCTCCACGTCGCGCTCGTCGTACCACTCGACCAGTGCCTTCGGTGCGGCCGCGCCGCCGATGATCACGGTGTCGAGCGTCGAGAGGTCTACCTCGTTACCCCCCTCGATGTACTCGCGGAGGCCGAGCCACACCGTCGGCACGCCCGCGGAGATGGTCACGCCCTCCTCTTCGATCAGCGCCGCGAGGTCCGCGGGGTCCGGCGAGGGACCGGGGTAGACGTGCTTCGCGCCCGCGGCGGCGGCGGTGAACGGCATCCCCCACGCGTTGACGTGGAACATGGGAACGACAGGCATCACCACGTCGGAGTCCTCCATCGGGATCCCCTGCGGGGTCTGGGAGGCCATCGTGTGGCTCCACAGCATCGAGTGGGTGTACTCGACCCCCTTCGGCTTCCCCGTCGTGCCGGAGGTGTAACAGAGGCCGGCGGGCTGGTCGCCGTCGAGGTCCGGCCAGTCGTACTCGGTCGAGTGGTCCGCGATGAACTCCTCGTAGGCGGGCGCGTCGAGCGCGTCGATGCCCTCCGAGCCCATCGCGACGAAGTCGACGCCGTCGAACTCTTCCGCCCCCTCCGCGGCGCCCGCGATCTTCTCGGCGAGCGACGGGTCGACGAAGATGATCTCGTCTTGGGCGTCGTCGACGATGTACCGGATGTGCTCGTCGGGCAGCAGCGGGTTGATCGTGTGGAGCTGCGCGCCCGTGTTCGGGACGCCGAAGTACGTCTCGAAGTGCCGCGTGTGGTTCCAACAGAACGTCGCGACGCGGTCGCCGCGCTCGATCCCGTGGTCGTCTAAGGCGTTCGCGAGCCGGGCCGTCCGGTCGGCGTACTCGGCATACGTGTGCCGCGTCCGCCCCTCGTGCGTCCGCGAGACGATCTCGGTGTCGGGGTACAGTCGCTCGGCGCGCCACATGAACGGTCGCAGGGTCTGCGCGTGTCCGCCTGGCATACCTCTCACCTCACGCGGTCTGGAACTATGAACGTTATCATGATTGATCGTGATTCTTCACCCCCGAAACAGGCTCGCGTGGACCGGCGCGTGGTTAGAGTCTGGCCGCGGGTCGTCGCCGTCGTCGCCGTCCTCGTCGGAGACGGCGCGGCCGTCGACGCCGTCGGCGAGGAAGTCTCGGACCGGCGGGCCGACGTGTTCCGGCTCGACGAGGAACGCGTCGTGGCCGTGGTCGGAGTCGACCACGTGGTGGGCGACCGGCACCCCGGCCTCGCGGAACGCGTCGCCCAACGACGCCGACTGCTCGACGGTGAAGTGCCAGTCGGCGGTGAAGCTCATCAGCAGCGTCTCCCCCTCGAACGCGGCGAGGGCGTCGGCGTCGGTCCCGTGGCCGGCGGCGAGGTCGTACTCGTCCATCGCGCGCGTCAGATAGAGGTAGCTGTTCGCGTCGAAGCGGTCGCCGAACCCCTCCGCCTGGTAGTCGAGGTACGACTCGACCTCGCGGTACGGGAAGAACCCGGCTGTCGGCTCCGGCGGCAGCCCGAGGTCCCCGTCCTCGCGCGTCAGGGAGTCGCGGCCGGCCGACCGGCGCCCGAACTTCCGCTCCATCGACGCCTTCGAGAGGTACATGATGTGGCCGATCTGGCGGGCGATCGCGAGTCCCTCGGTCGGGGCCGGCCGGTCGTCGCCGTAGTAGTCGCCCCCGTTCCAGTCCGCGTCCGCGCGGATCGCCCGGCGCGCCACCGCGTCGAGCGCGAGACACTGCGCGTCGAGGCGTCCGGCCGTCGCGATCGCGACCACGCGGTCGACGTCGTCCGGGTACCGCTTCGCCCACTCCAAGGCGTTCATCCCGCCGACGCTGCCGCCGACGACCGCCCGAAGCCGCCCCACGCCGAGGTGGTCGAGCAGCCGGCGCTGCGCGCGCGCCCAGTCCTCAACTTGGACCGGCGGGAACGCGGTCCCCCACCGGCCGTGGTCGGGCTCCTCGCGGAGGTCGAGGTCCGCGGGTCGCTCGCTGGCGGGGCCGGTCGTCCCGTAACAGGAGCCCGGAACGTTCGCGCAGACGACGTAGTACTCGGTCGTGTCGATCGCCTTCCCCGGGCCGACGACGTCGTCCCACCACGCCCGGGCCTGCCCGGCCTGCCCGGCCCCGGTGGTCTCCGCGTCCCGCTCCGGCTCGGGGGAGCGCGCGACGTTCTGGCTCCCGGTGAGCGCGTGGCAGACGAGCACGACGTTGTCGCCGTCGAACTCGCCGTGCGTCTCGTAGGCGACCTCGAAGTCGGGGACCGACTGCCCGCACTCGAAGGTGAACTCGCCGAGCGAGGCGACGCCGTGGTCGGTCGGGACGGCGCTCATCGGTCCGCCCCCTCGTCCGCGGCCCGCTCCTCCTCGGTCCGGCCCGCCGCGACGTGCTCGCCCGCGGCCAGTCCCGCGTCGAGGTCGGCGATCACGTCGTCGGGGTCCTCGATCCCCACCGAGAGCCGGAGCATCTCGGGGTAGACGCCCGCGAGCCGCTGCTCGTCCTCGTCCATCTGCGCGTGGGTGGTCGAGGCGGGGTGGATGACGAGCGTCTTCGCGTCACCGATGTTCGCGAGGAAACTCGTCAGGTCGACCGACTCGCAGAAGGTCTTTGCGGCCTCGTATCCGCCGTCGACGCCGAAGGTGACCATCCCACCGAAGCCGTCGAGGTACTCCGCGGCGTTGCCGTGGCTCTCGTGGTCCTCGAAGCCGGGGTACGTCACCCAGTCGACGCGGTCGTCGCCGCGGAGGAACTCGGCCACCCGCCGCGCGTTCTCGCAGTGGCGATCCATTCGCAAGGGGAGCGTGTTCAGCCCCTGGATCGTCTGCCACGCGTCGAAGGGCGACTGCTGGCCGCCGGTCGGCCGCACGCCGCGCTGGCGGGCGACGTTCGCGAACGCGGCGTCGCCGAACTGCTCGACGAAGTCGATCGGGTACGCGGGCGATTCGCCGTCGAGCTCGGCGTAGTCGGCGTCGGGGTGGTCCCACGGGAACTGCCCGCCGTCGATCACGACGCCGCCGACGGTGGTGCCGTTGCCCGTGATCCACTTCGTCGTCGACTCCCAGACGATGTCGGCGCCGTGCTCGAACGGCCGACAGCAGTACGGCGTCGCGAACGTGTTGTCGACGACGAGCGGCACCGCGTTCTCGTGGGCGATCTCGGCGAGCCGCTCGAAGTCGGGCGTGACGAGCGAGGGGTTCGCGAGCGTCTCGACGTGGACGAACGCGGTGTCGTTGTCGATTGCGTCGGCGTACGCGTCGTAGTCGAGGGTCTCCACGAGCCGCGTCTCGATCCCGCGGCGGTCCGCGACGCTGGTGAGGTACGCGGCCGTCCCGCCGTACATCTCGGAGCTGGCGACGACGTTGTCGCCCGCGCTCGCGAGGACGGTGGTTATCGCGTCGAACGCGGCCATCCCCGAGCCCGTCGCGACCGCGTCCGACCCGCCGGCGAGGTCGGCGAGCCGCTCTTCTAAGACGTTCACCGTCGGGTTTGAGAGCCGGGAGTAGACGTGGCCCTCCGCCCGGAGCGCGTACAGCTCCGCCGCCGTGTCCGCGTCGTCGAAAACGTACGAGGTCGTCTGGTGGATCGGCGTGGCGCGGGCGCCGGTCGCCGCGTCGGGCTCGGCGCCGGCGTGGAGACTCCGGGTGGAAAACCCACGTGTCATGTACGTAGTGTATATCTCTGGACACTGCTATAACCGTCAGTTACGGCAAGTGATGCCTCGGCCTGTCCCGCGGCGGACACCGAACGGCGCGCCGCGGCTCGAGACCGAACCCGTCGCTACTGCGACGCCGCTTGGAGAACGCCCCCCGAAACGGTTTCCGGCAGTCTCACGAGGATTCGGGTATGACTGAAACACCCACACCTGCCGACCTCGTCGCCGACCTCACGCTGACGGAGAAGGTCCGACTCGTCCACGGGGCCGTCGACCCTGAGGGTCGGGCGACGGGCTACGTCCCGGGCGTCGAGCGCCTCAACATCCCCCCGCTCCGGCTGGTCGACGGGCCGCTCGGTGTCCGGGTCCCCGGCGAGTCGGCGACCGCGTTCCCCGCGCCGGTGGCGCTCGCCGCGACCTTTGACTCGGCTCTCGCGCGCGAGCACGGCGCGGCGCTCGGCCGGGAGACGCGCGGCGCGGGACAGGACGCCCTGCTCGCGCCCGGCGTCAACCTGATCCGCGTCCCGCACAACGGCCGGAACTTCGAGTACCTCTCCGAGGACCCGGTCCTCTCCGCGACGATGGGCGCGCGGGTGGTCGCGGGGATCCAGTCGGCGGACGTCATTGCCACCCCCAAACACTACGTCGCGAACAGTCAGGAGACGCATCGCGCGTCGGTCAGTGCCGAGATCGGCGAGCGCGCGCTCCGGGAGTGTTATCTCCCCTCGTTCCGCGACGCCGTCGAGGCGGGCGCGGGATCGGTGATGACCGCCTACAACGGCGTCGACGGCGTCCGGATGAGTGACCACCGCGAGCTCGTAACCGGGGTGCTGAAAGGCAAGTGGGGGTTCGACGGGTTCATTGTCTCCGATTGGTACGGAACGGAGGGCGCGGCGGCCACGGCCAACGCGGGCCTCGACGTGGAGATGCCGGGCACCTCGCCCGAGGCGCTCCACGACGGGACGGAAGATAAGGGCGACGAGTCCGACGGCGGCGGCTTCGACGACCTCCCCGAATCGATCGCTCGCGGCATGCCCGATCCGCGGACCTGCGAGGGGTTCGCCGAGACGCTCGCCAACGCGGTGCGAGACGGCGACGTCCCCGAGTCACGCCTCAACGACATGGTCGTCCGGGTCCTCCGCGCAATGGACGGCGTCGGGCTCTTACGTGACGTAGACGAGCGCGCCGACGGCGCCGTCGACACGCCGGCCCACCGCGAGCACGCCCGCGAGGTCGCCGCGCGAGGGACCGTCCTGCTGAAGAACGACGGCGGGGCGCTCCCTCTCGACGACGATGCCGATGTCGCCGTGATCGGCCCGAACGTCGACGAGGCGGTCCTCGGCGGCGGCGGCTCCTCGGAGACGACGCCGGTCGTCTCCACGGCGCCGGTCGAGGGGTTCGAGTCCCGCGCCGCGGGCGACGTGACCGTTCGCTACGGGCTCCCGCGAGTCGAGGGCGTCTCGATGTTCGACCTCCTCGCGGGCGACGACGGGACCGACGGGGACGCGCGCGATCCCGACGTCGACGGCGCGGTCGACGCCGCGGGCGACGCCGACGCCGCGGTGGTCTTCGTGCGCGACGCCGCCACCGAGGCGATGGACCGCGAATCGCTCCGGCTCCCCGGTCGACAGGACGAACTCGTCGAGCGGACCGCGGCCGCCGCGACCCGGACCGTCGTCGTCGTCAACGCCAGCGGTCCGGTCGAGCTGCCCTGGCGCGACGCCGTCGACGCGGTCCTGGTGAACTGGTACCCGGGACAGGCGCACGGCGACGCCGTCGCGAGCGTCTGCTACGGCGACGCCGACCCCGGCGGACGGTTACCGGTGACGTTCGCCCCTGAGGGGGCATACCCGACCGCGGTCGACGAGCGCCGCTTCCCCGGCGTCGATGGCGAAGTGAGCCATGACGAGGGGGTGTTCGTCGGCTACCGCTGGTTCGACGCGGACGACGACCGCGCCGCGGGCGCAGGCGACGCCGAACCGACCTACCCGTTCGGCCACGGCCATTCGTACGCGACCTTCGAGTACCGCGACGCGAGCGTCGAGGCGGCGCCGGCGGCCGACGCCGAGCGTCGGGCGACCGTCACCGTCGCGAACGTCTCCGACCGCGACGGCCGCGAGGTCGTCCAGGCGTACGTTCGCCCGCCGGCCGTGGACGGGGTCGACCGCCCGGTCCGGGAGCTCGCGGGGTTCGCGAGCGTCGCTGTCCCGGCGGGTGAGGTACGTACCGTCGAAATCGTGCTCGACGAGCGCGCGTTCGCGCGGTACGGGGAGTCAGGGTGGCGGGTCGACCCCGGCGAATACGCCGTCGAGATCGGCCGTTCGAGCCGGGACGCGCGGGTTGAGCGCGTCGTCGACCGCCGCGACGAAGCGTGAGTTTATCCACGGTCGCGAGCCAACAAGAGGTAATGGCAGTCGCCGCCCCCGTTCCCGACCTCGCCGACCGCGCGACCGACTGCGCCGACCGCCTGCGCGAGGCCGACAGGGTGCTGCTCGCGTCCCACATCGACGCCGACGGGATCACGAGCGCCGCGGTCGCGTCCACCGGGCTCGCCCGGGCGGGGATCGACCACGAGGTCGTCTTCGAGAAGCAGCTCGACGCCGACTCGATCGCCGGGATCGCCGCCCGCGAGTTCGACGTGGTGCTGTTCACCGACTTCGGCTCCGGCCAGCTCGACGCCATCGCCGACCACGAGGACCGCGGCGACTTCGTCCCCGTCATCGCTGACCACCACCAGCCCGCCGACCGCGACACGCGGTACCACCTCAACCCCCTCTTGGAGGGGATCGACGGCGCGAGCGAGCTGTCGGGTGCCGGCGCGAGCTACCTTCTCGCCCGCGCGCTGGAGGGGCCCGACGGCGACAACCGCGACCTCGCCGGGCTCGCCGTCGTCGGCGCGGTCGGCGACATGCAGGACTCGGCGGACGGGCTCGTCGGCGCCAACGAGTCGATCGTCGCTGACGGCGTCGACGCCGGCGTCCTCAACGCGCAGACCGACCTCGACCTGTACGGCAGACAGACCCGCCCGCTCCCGAAGCTGCTGGAGTACGCCTCCGACGTGGACATCCCGGGGATCTCGAACGACGAGGCGGGGGCCATCTCCTTCCTCACCGACCTCGACGTCGACGTGAAACGCGACGGGGAGTGGCGCCGCTGGGTAGACCTCGACGCGGAAGAGCGCCAGCGGCTCGCCTCCGCGCTGATGCGCCGCGCGGTCGTCTCGGGCGTCCCGTCCGAGCGGATCGAGGCGCTCGTCGGGACCTCCTACACGCTGGTCGACGAGGAGCCCGGAACGGAGCTGCGAGATGTCAGTGAGTTCTCGACGCTGCTCAACGCGACCGCCCGCTACGAGCGCGGCGACGTCGGCCTCGCGGTGTGTCTCGGCGACCGCGGCGACGCGCTCGCGGAGGCGCGCCGGCTGCTGCGCACGCACCGGCGGAACCTCTCTGAGGGCCTCCAGTGGGTCAAAACCGAGGGCGTCACCCACGAGGACCACCTCCAGTGGTTCGACGCCGGCTCCCGCATCCGCGAGACGATCGTCGGTATCGTCGCCGGGATGGCGGTCGGCTCCCCCGCGGTCGACCGGTCGAAGCCGGTGATCGCCTTCGCCGAGGAGAGCGCCGAGGAACTGAAGGTCTCCTCGCGCGGCTCGCACGCGCTCGTCCGGCGGGGGCTCGACCTCTCGACGGTGATGCGCGAGGCGAGCCGATCGGTCGGCGGCGACGGCGGCGGCCACGACGTGGCCGCGGGCGCGACCATCCCGATCGGCGAGCGCGACGCGTTCCTCGCCGAGGCGGACCGGATCGTCGGTGAACAGCTCTCGTGAACGCCGTCGGCTCCCCGCCCGCCCACTCGCCGACCGTTCACTCGCCGACCGTCCGGCGGACCCAGCCCGACGCGCCGCTCGGGACCGGGCCGGACGCCTCGCTGGTCTGGCGCGTCCCCTCGCCGTCGACCGCGCGGACGACGACCTCGTGTTCCCCGGCGGGCTCGAAGGCGTGGCGCCACTGCCGCCAGACGTCCGCGTCGGGCAGCGCGTCGGAGAGCTCGGCGTCGGTCCACGAGTCGCCACCGTCGGTCGACACCTCGACGCGCTTGACGCCGGGCGTCCCGGCGTAGGCGTGGCCGGCCAGTTCGATCCGGCCGTCGCCGAGTTCCGTGATCCCCTCGTCCCAGAGCTTGGCCACGGTGGTCACCTCGCCGGTCCCCTCCCAGCCGCGCTCTTCCCAGTAGCCGTCGTCCTCGACGTTCAGCAGTTCGATTTCCGAGAGCCATTTCACGTTCGTTTCGCCCCAGTGGCCCGGGATCAGCGTCCGGACCGGGTGGCCGTGGTTCGTCGGGAGCTCCTTGCCGTTCATCCCCCACGCGAGGAACCCCTCGGCGAGTATGTCCACTGGGAACTGAACGTAGTACCCGTCCTCGCCGCGCAGCATGGCGCAGTTACAGTCGCCCTGGGGGTCCACGGATTCGAGCAGCGGCCGGATCGGCGTCCCCGTCCAGACGGCGGTGCCGATTCGGCGCCCGTTCAGGTCCTCCCCGACGCACCGCAGCGTCACCGCGCGGTTCTCGGCGGGGCGCTCGATCAGCTCGTCGAAGTCGACCGTCTGCCCGGAGCCGGTCTCGCCGGTGAACGTCAGCGACCACTCCTCGGCGGTGACCTCCGGGTCGAACTCCGCGATGTCAACGTTGTAGAACTCGCCGATCGGCGTCACCATCTCCTGGAGCCCGTCGCTTTCGACCGTCAGCGACGCCGAGTCGAGTTCTCGGAGCCGCGCGGCTGTGCCCTCCGACCGCGGGGCGTTGGGGAGGGGATCGTCGGCCGACGCGATCGCCCGCCGGCCGACGACGGTCGCGGCGACGAACCCGAGCGCGCCGGCGACGACCCCGAGCGTCCGGCGGCGCACCGCGTCGACGACCGCCGGCGAGCCCCTCACTGTGCCGGTGTCACCTCCGGACGGGGTCGCGGACGACGGCAACCACCCGATCCCGACGACGACCGCCGCGGGGAGTGCCGCGCCCAGCGCACCCGTCGAGACGCCCGTCAAGCCGGCGGCAAGCAGCCAGGATCCCCCACCCGCGATCGCGGCGCCGACTGCTCGCCGATCGGTGCGCACGGCGAGCCGAAGGCCCGCGAACGCGACCGTCCCGAACAGTCCGACGGCGATCGCGAGCGCCAGCGCGATGTGGATCAGGTGGCCCGCCTCGCCGAGCGTTTCGATCGTCGCCGTCACGATCGGTCCAGGAGTCAGGTTGACGACGGTTTGGTCGATCGGCCTGACGACGAACGACGGCGTCCACCCCGCGACGAGGTACGAGCCGGCGATCGCGGCCGCGCCGGCCGCCGCGGCGAGAAGCGTTTCCCGTCGCTCGGTAACGTTGGTCACGGTCAGGGTTAGGGCCGCAGTAACTTGAACTGCGGCCTCGGCCGAAACCGCTACAGTACCGTCGGCGTCGCCGGAGTACGCACAGCCGTGACGGCGAGAAAAGCGATCGGAACGAGCGCCGCGAGCGATCGCAGCGAGGGAGCGGCGTCGCGTTAGGCCTCGCCGAGGTCGCGGAACATCGCGCGGTAGTCGTCGGTCGACAGCGACTCGCCGAGGTCGTCGATGTCGGCGTCTAAGTCCTCCAACCGGTCGACCAGTTCGGCGTACGCCTCGTTCTCCTCGCGCTGTGCGGCCGGTTTCTGTGAGCTGAGAACCGCGCGTTTGCTGGCGAGCGCGGCGGCCTCCTGGACGAGGTCGTCGTACTCGCTGCGCGTCAGTAGCGTGTCGATGGCTGCGAGCAGCTTCGAGCGGCTCACCGGCTTGGTGAGGTAGAGGTCGAACCCCATGTCGATGATGTCGAAGTCGGGTTCGACCGCGGTGACCATCGCCACGCGACAGTCGTACCCCTCCTCGCGGATGTGTCCCAAGACGTCGTCGCCGCTCCCGTCGGGGAGGCGGCGGTCGAGGAGCACCACGTCGACGGCGGCGTCGACGCGGTCGATCGCCTCGGCGGCGGTCTCCGCCACGTCGACGGCGTACTGCTCCTCTAAGAAGCCGGCGTACAGCGCCGCGATGTCTGGCTCGTCCTCCACGACGAGCACCGACGGATCGCTCACCGCCGATCACCGCCCAGGGCGACCGGACACGCTTCACCGGGCATACACGAATGGGCGGCGTGTCGAGAGATAAAACTGTCGCCGTTCGCTCGCCCGATGTGCTCAACCGTCTTTTATATACCCTGGCCGTCAAAGAGGAGACGAATGTCAGAACTCGTCTCCACCGGGGTCGAGGGGCTCGACTCCATTCTCACCGGCGGCATCACCGAGCGGTCGACGGTCCTCGTCTCCGGCAACCCGGGCACCGGCAAGAGCATCTTCGGCATCCAGTACCTCCATCACGGCGTCTCCGAACACGGCGAGCGCGGCGTCTACGTCTCCTTCGAGGAGGACGAGGCCGACATCCGCGGCGCGGCCGCGTCCGTCGGCTTCGAGGGGTTCGACGAGATGGTCGACGACGGCGACATCGTCATCCTCGACAAGCGGGAGATGTTACGCGAGACCGACTTCTCGACCGCGGTCGACCGCCTGCTCGACACGGTCGAGGACGGCGATTTCGACCGGCTCGTTCTCGACTCGCTGTCGATGTTCCAGTTGTTCTTCGACGCCGAACAGGAGAAGCGCACCTACCTGCTGAAGTTCTCGGACATCCTCAAGGCGAACGGGCTCACCTCCCTGCTCATCAACGAGCAGGGCGCCGTCTTCCCCGACACGGAGGTCAGCTTGGAGAACTTCCTCACGGACGGGAACATCTACTTTATCCAGACGCCGACCGACTCCGGGGTCAACCGCTACGTCTGGGTGGCGAAGATGCGGAAACAGGACATTGACACCGACATCTTCCCGATGGAGATTGGGCAGGGTGGGATCACGGTCCATGAGCGCGCCGGCGGGTTCTCGATGATGGGCGGCTCCGACGACCAGCCCTCGTTCTAACCCTCGCAGCGCGGCTGCGTCGATCGCGACCCGGTGACGCTCTTTCGATCGCGGCACGATCGACGGTCTTCCGACCGCCGCCGCCGCCCAACGCTGATCACTTTCGCGATGAGAGGTCGCGCCAGACGTCGTCGAGGCGGTTCTTCACCGCCGACCGCTCCTCCACCTCGACGGTGAGTCCGTCGCGGAAGTCGACCTCGACCCCGTCGACCCTCCGACGGTACACCTTCACGCGCCGGTGTTCGTCCGAGAGCGGGCGGTCGTGTAACTCCAGTAGATCGGCCTCCTCCAACTCGTTGATCCGTCGGTAACACGTCGCGATCGGGACGTCCAGCTGGTCGCTGAGATCCTGCGCCGACTTCGCGTCGCCCGTCGCCGTCAGGATGTCCGTGTTGTATTTGTTACCGAGTACGGTGATCAGATTGTCCCCCACCATTCACGTTATCGGGATTGATTTTTATCTCTTATAACGGTACCGGTGAGTGCCCCGGGCGGCAACCCTCGCGATCCGGCGTGCGGTACGGGACCACGGGCGGTTCGGCGACTCGAATCGGTTTGCCGTGTTATCGCCGCTGATACCCGCTCCCGTGGGTTTATAATCCGCATTCGAGCAGGTGAGGTATGGAGCTCATTGAGGGGTTGTACCTGATGACGACCACCGTGCTGGCCGGCGCGAGCGCGACGCTGGTTGCGTTCGCCGTCGCGGCGTATCGGTCGTCCGGCCGCACGGCGATGGCGTACCTGGCGGTCGGCTTCGGACTCGTCGTCGTCGCGGCGGTCGCGACGCCCGCGGCCGCCTTCCGGACCGAATTCGCCGACCCCGAGGCCCTCCTCCTCGTCAACACCGGGCTGCTGGCGGCGTCGATGGCGCTCGTCGCCGGGAGCCTCGCGGTGTACGAGCCGGGAACGCGCGAGTTCGTGATCCCCGAGTCGGAGCTGTCGCGTCTGCGCGATCGGTGACAGTCGGGTCCGAGCCCTAACCCCCCGCGTCGCCGCCGAATCGATCCTAAGCGAACGCCGCGAAACCGGAAGCGTACCCCGCCCCCCGACGCCCTTTTGCGTTCTCGGTTCGTAGCGATCTCGATGACAGATCGCTGTCGAAACGGCGGCGCGACCCCGAGCCCGCGACCGGCTCCGCGGCGGCGCCGACCCGGTGAATCGCCCCGAGGCTCGGGGCGTCGACGATGACGGCTGCCGACGCCCGCGGGGGTCGCTCGCCGGTCGCGCGCCTCTCGGATCTCGCCGCGCGCGCCGGCGTCGGCGCCGGGGTCACGGTGCTCGTGAGCGTCCTGCCCGTCGTCGGGCTGGTCGCGCCTGCGGTCGGCGCCGGCGTGGCGAGTTGGACCGACGACGCGGAGCGCCCCCGCGGCCCGAAGATCGGGGCCGCCACGGGCGCGCTGGTCGCGCTGTTGTCGCTGCCGCTGACGTTCTTTGCGGTGTGGGTCGCCGCCGCGGTGTCGCCCGCGGCGACCGTCGGCGTCCTCGCGCTCACGCTGTTCGGCGCGGCGTACGTCGTCGGCAGCGGCGCGCTCGGCGGCTACCTGGCGGACCGGATCGCCGCCGAGCGCGATATCTCGCCGGCGGACGCCGACCGCGAGGCGCCCGCGACGCCGATCGAGCGCCTCAAACACCGCTACGTCGAGGGCGAGATCTCCGACGCGGAGTTCGAGCGCCGCCTCGACCGACTGGTCTCCGCCGACCGCGACCGCACCGACTCGGCGTCTCGGCGCGAGCCGCCCGAGACGACTGCCCCCGAGCACGAGCGCTGAAACGGCCTTTGGGGGATCGCTTTTTCGAACGGCGTCGTTGACACTCGGTATTCTCTCCTTCTCGCTTGTCACGTCTCGCCCGACGCGGTCGCCGCTCGTTCGCACATCGGATTGGTGATAGAGACCAGTCGGTACCGCCGCTGCGCCGCAGATCCAGATCTGATACTCTCTCGCCGAAGTCGTTGATATATTCTGTAACTAAACTACTCAAAATAACCCGAAAATCGCACGACGTGACGTGTTTATCAACTCGGATAACCGGGAACGTGATCTTAAGTAGGAAATCCGCTTCGCTATCGATAACGCCCGCCGGGCAGGCCGGGGGCCGACGCAACACAACCAATGTTCGAAACCATACTGGACGAGGAAGAGCGCGGTCAAGTGGGGATCGGGACCCTCATCGTGTTCATCGCGATGGTGCTGGTGGCGGCGATCGCCGCTGGCGTCCTGATCAACACGGCCGGGTTCCTCCAGACGCAGGCGGAGGCAACGGGGCAGGAAAGTACACAGCAGGTGAGTGACCGGCTTCAAGTCGTGAGTCAGTCCGGAACGTTCGACGATAATCAAGGAGACGGACAGATCGTCGAACTGGACTTCGTGCTCGCTCAGTCGCCAGGCGCGTCCAATGTCGACCTGAGTGAGACCTCAGTCGAACTCATCGGTGAAAGTGGACAGGAGTCATTCACACTCAGCACCGCTTCTGATGGGACCGGAATTGACATGTTCAAAGGAGAAAATAATGTTGTCTTCACCGATAGCAGTGACCGCGCGCAAGTGACAATTGGGCTTGACGCGGGCAGCAACTTTGTTGATAACAACGCTGGTGAGAGCGCCTACGTTCTCGAAGAAGGCGACTCGTTAACGGTAACGTTCACGACGCCGTCGGGTGCAACGACGACGAGTGAAATCCGCGTGCCCAGCACCGTCGTTAGCGATTCAGTGAGGCTATAACAATGTTCGAATTCATTACCAACCCCGAGGAGCGCGGTCAGGTGGGGATCGGGACCCTCATCGTGTTCATCGCGATGGTGCTGGTGGCGGCGATCGCCGCCGGTGTCTTGATCAACACGGCCGGGTTCCTCCAGACCCAGGCAGAAGCAACGGGCCAAGAGAGTACTGACCTCGTTTCTGAGCGGATTGACGTGACGAGTGAGGTCGGAATCGTCGGTGACCCGGCTACCGGTGTGTTAAACGAAGTTCGGTTGGGCGTCTCCGGTGCTCCCGGCGCCGACCAGATCGACTTAACACAGACGACTATCCAAGCAGTCGGCCCCGGCGGACAACAGAACCTCGTGTTCACGAGCACCCCGTCCGGTGGGAGCGAAGTGACGCAACTATCCGTGCCGTCAATTTCCTCCGGTTCGGGTACTATCAACGTAGGCGTTAGTTACACTAATATTCCTGCGTTCGATTCTGGTAACTCTAGCCAGAAGCTGGTCGTCGAGTACGATGCCGGTGGTGACGGCAGTATCCAGGAAACGACGCAAGTGACAGGTGGCAACCTCGACAGTAGCTCGATCGAGTTTGGCGCTGCTTCCTCTGGTGATGGTAAAATCACGGCATCCCCCAGCAAAGGCGACAAAGTCACCTTCGACCTTGTTAATGACGACAACGGCGACAGTAGCGTTCTTCAAGAAACGGTTACCCAAACAGTCGAGAGGACTGCGCTCACAGTTGGTCCTGTTTCGAATGGGGCAACCGAATTTACTGTGGATATTAATTACGACAACATCGAATCAATCGACGACTCGGATGACACCCAAAAGGTGAAGATTACCTACGATCCGGGGGGTGCGGGTACCACGACGACAGCAACGGCTGATGACATCACTAGTGGCTCGGTGACAATCACTGCGATTGATGGCACCGCTAGCGGTAATACGGAAATCGACGCCTCCGGCGGCACCACCGCTGGCGAGTTCGATAGCGAAGACATTGATATCGAACTGACTGATGGCAGTAACACCATTGGAACTGTTACTACGCTCACTGTTGGTAGCGGTAGCGGAATAGAAATCAGCCCAACGAGTGATCTCAAGGCGACGGCAGTCCTCAGCAACAAGGTTACCGACCTCGGATCGAACGAGTTCGCCGTCGGTTCGGACGGCAACTTCCGGTCCTCGGCGGTACTCAACGAAGGGAAAGACTACACAATCCTGATCAACCCTGAAGTGGGAGCCTTACGAGACACGGACGACTCCGAGGCGTTCGGTGAGAGTGACTCCGCCACGCTCGATATTGTCTCGCCCTCCGGCGCGACGACGAGCGTCGAACTCCGTGCACCTGACCTCTTCAACAAGAACGGCGAAGCTGTCCGGCTCTAACGACTCTCGAATTACAAGTTAACCGCCTCGGCGGAGCCGATCCGCCCGCAACACCTATTTTACGGCGCGCGATACCATGACGCATGAGTGACCACGACGCGCCCGCGGCCGACCCGGACGCGCCGCCCGCCGACCCCGACGAGCTCGACTTCACCGATGACGAGAATGTCGTTGAGATCGAGGAGGGTCGGTACGTCGTCGGGACGAACGGCCGCCCCAACGTCGGGCGCTCGCAGGACGACCGCCGGCCGCCGCCGAACGACGCCGCTCCTCCCGCCGACTCGAGCGAGTTCACCGCCGTGGAACCCGCAAACCCCGACGACCGCCGCCCGGCCGGCAACGACCCGCGGGCGAGCGCCGCCGGGCCCGGCGTCGAGGACCGCGACCAGCGACAGGCCGATGAGCGGGGTCGATCGGGGGGACGGCAGCGTGGCGGCGAGCAAGGACAGCCCGGGAGGCAGGACCGCGCAAGCGGCGAAAGCGGTGTCGGGCGTCAGGGTCGCGCGCGGTCGCGTTCGGGCGGTCAGCGGTCTCCGTCCGACGCGAACGCGGTCGACCGGCAGACGGTGAGCCGGTGGCTGGCGACCTCCTTCGACGACGACGGCTTCGACTACGGCATTGACGCAACGCTCCATGCGAACGGTGACACCACCCGCCAGCGGACCGTATCGAACGACGTGACGGCAACGTTCGACACGCTAATCTCGTGGTTCGCCTCCAATGCGGGGCCGAACTCGCCGACGCCGGAGGCGATCGGGTTGCTGCTCGCGGCTTCCGAGACGACAGTCAACCTGCCGCCGGTGGTGATCAAGCGGTTCGCCGCAAACCAGGGGCTCACGGCGAGCGATAGTATCGGCGATCTCGTGCGCGCCGCCGAAGAGGAAGGCGGCTTCCAGATTGAGTGAGCCCTGTTGAGGTCGATTCTCAGGACAGGTTCACACCACCACTTCAACGCGAGCGTTGATTAACTACAGAGCGCAGATACTGTTGTAGAAGGCTTACAACGCCCGAATCACCTCGGTTTTTGAACGGGCCGCATCCACTGGTTGAGGTCGCTGACGGTTTCTTGACTCACATGGACCCACGTCTGGCCATTCCAGGTCTCTTCGACACGCTGCCAGTGGTCATTCGACTGTGGAATGAACCGCACTCGATGGCGGGTTCCTGCGTGGTCAGTAAACTCGAGAACTTGTTCACACCGAGTTGACGACGTCATTGGCTGTGTTGGAGTCGCAGTACTTTGTGGAGCTGTACATTCAGTTTGTGAAGCGCTGTCGACCGTTGCTGTGTTGCTGTCTGACATTTGTTCACCGGAGGGAATCTCTCAATCATACCCTCCACCCCGCTCGGGGGGTACAAACTACTTTTGTACAGGCGGCCGAGGCGACTGCCCCGGGGCTTGACCCCGGGGTTGAAGCCGACAGCATTATTATGCTTAAGACAGTATAATTCAGTATGGGACAGATGGAATGCTATCCAAAACTGCGACAACGGGGTGTTGTCACGATCCCAGAAGAAGTCCGAGACGGTCTTGATCTGGAAGAAGGCGACCAACTGAAACTCATCGTCGAAAAACTCGACTAACCAACCGTGAAACACACGCTTCGTTTTCGCGCGTACCTGCCTGACGACGTGGAGAGCGAAGCGTGGCACCACATCGACATCCTCCGGCAGATCCGCAACCACACTGTCCGAGACTACTACAACTCCGACTACAACGACCGACCATCAGACTACGACCAACACAACAAACTCACCGCTTGGGCAGACCGCTGGCCGACCTTCGCGGAACCCTCCAGACACGCCGCACAACAAGCCATCACTCAGATCCACAGCGATCTGGAAACACTACAAGAACGTCGAGAAAACGGCTACAACGTCGGAAGGTTACAGTGGCAAGGCAAAGGCGAATTTCGGTCAGTGTCGTACAATCAACCCCGTCGCTGGAACGTGGATCACAACACGGGCGACGACCGATTCGTGCGACTCCGACTCGAAAAGATCGGCTGGTTCAATATCCGAGCAGACCGCAACGTGCCATCCAAAGATGAGATTGACGAGGTCATCCTCAAAAAAGAATCAACGGGTGAGTGGTACGTCTCGCTCGTCACCACCGTGGAAGACACGCCAGAGAAACCGTCACTGAGTGAGGTTAAACCCGAAGACTGTGTGGGTGCTGACCTCGGCATCACCAACTACATCCACACCTCGAAAAATCTGTCCGTGGCTACGCTTGACCTGTCGGACGAGTACGACCGGTACGCACGCGAGCAGCGGAAACTCGCTCGGAAAGAACACGGCTCTAACAATTGGGAGAAACAACGCCAACAGGTGGCGCGAGCCAAACGCAAAATCAAGCGGAAGGTCGAAGATTTCCAGCACAAGCTGACGACGTGGCTCGTGAAAAAGTACGATGTGGTGGCCGTGGAGGATTTGGACGTGAAACCGATGCTGGAAACCAGTCAAAATGCGAAAAGCAAACAGGATGCGGCGTGGTCGCAGTTCATCGAACTGTTAGAGTACAAAGGTGAATTACACGGCACACACGTTGAAACGGTTGAACCTCGCGGGACGACAAAAGAGTGTTCGGTTTGTGGCGTCGAGACGGCCAAGCCGATCTGGGTGCGGGAGCATTCGTGCCCTGCGTGCGGACACAAGGAAGATCGTGATTTGAACGCGGCGAAGAATATTCTCACTCGTGGATTGCGGCAGTTAGGACTGGGACAGTCCGAATCAACGCCTGTGCAGACTGCGCTCCCTACGTTCACGCCTCACCGAGAGGCCGTGGATGCAAAGCGCGTCGTTGAAGCAGGAAGCCCCGGGGCTTGACCCCGGGGTGCGTTCACCAACTACTAGACGGGATCAGATCTCGATGGCTGAGCCCACAGGCGTTCACTTGACGTACCGCAATCCAAATTCTCATTCGGCTCTGCTGAAATACTATTATTCAGACATATTTCGGCTGAAACAACCGGTCGACAAAGAGTGCGTATCGAGCATCAATGGTCTGTGTGAGACGGTAGGTCTCCCGAAGCGTTTTGCGTCTCGGTGAAGTACCAGCAGGTATGGCACGAGCTGATTCTGGGAATTCGGACCCTCCTGAACGGGAAATCCGCTTAGTGAAGAACCCAGATGGCCAGTGGACGGCTCGTGATCTCCGTGTCGGTGTGACTGCTCAAGGTAAAAGCCGGGACGTAGCACTTGACAATCTTGATGCCGTCATTGAGGCGGTAGAAGGTGATGGCGGGCGGCCTCCAACCGATGAGGAGATACGTGACCTCGGTGTTGATCCTGAAGTCGCTCAATCACAGAGCGATGAGATCCCCGATGTCTTACAGTAGCAATGGTGACGCGGGATTTTTCCGGTGAAGACGTGTACAAAGTGCTGACGAACGTTGGTGGATTTCAGCACGTCCGTACCACAGGGGATCACCTGATTCTTCGATGGGACCCACCAGAAAGCCATGAGAACACGGATACGCGTACCGTGATTGTTCCGGCCCACGACTCAATCAGCATCGGAACGCTCCATGATATTGCTGACGACGCCGGTGCGGAGAATTTCGAAGCGTTCTGCGAGTGGATCGACGAGAATCGGTGACGACCGATATAGGTTTCTGAGTCACCTGTATTGACCGGAACCGGAGTAGAACGTATCACTTTCTGAGGATTTCAACGGAGCCCCTCATTCAAATTTAAATAGAATAATTCACAAAAATACGGTAGCGTTGCCATCACACCCGATTACCGACACGATTATACTTAGACCGCTTAGCTGAAGTTCTAAATTACGGACAATAAGCAGTATAATCGCAAGACGTAGCGGGGTTACTCTGTTGGGAAACCGACTGATAATAAAAATAAAAAAGAGCTACCCAGAGGATCCGACAGAGCATGTGAATAACATAGGGCGGTGCCATCCACCGGGGCCCAAGCGACCACTGACCGGGGCGGACACCCGATCCAATGCACTACACAGATCGGCAAGCGACCAGAGCACCGAGACCTGGGAAACCACTCGACGCGGCCTCAATATGGGCAGCCACACCAAGGACGAACCCACGTGGATGGGTCCGGTCTGATCTGCTCAGCAGCAACCCACCCCTTGTCGTCAGCCCACCAAGGCCACGCACACTGGAAGCCCCGGGCCGGCAGTGATGCGGCCCGCCACAGTGCTGATGAGACGGCTGTAATATCGTTATATCATACACGCCTCTCAGGAGACCTCCGATTCGGTAGCAGCCAACAGACGATGCCAGGGCGGGAAGCAGGGCGATTGCCTGGGAGTAGACGGACAGTCCCGAGTAGCAACTGGTGGTCTGTCGCGAAGACATGAGACTCCTTCATTGAGCAGGCGGGTCTCCTACGGGAGGAAAAACGGAGCAAGCGGGTCTCCTACGGGAGGAAAAACGGAGCAAGCGGGTCTCCTACGGGAGGAAAAACGGAGCAAGCGGGTCTCCTACGGGACGAAATAACGGAGCAGGCGGGTCTCCTACGGGAGGCAATGACGGGGTCTGTGTTGGAAAACGAGACGTTGTTCTTTCAGGAACGGGATGTCCTGCGGTAGGAAACAGGATGTTTTGCGTTGGGGGATCGTTTGTCCTGCGGTAGGAAACAGGATGTTTTGCGTTGGGGGATCGTTTGTCCTGCGGTAGGAAACAGGATGTTTTGCGTTGGGGGATCGTTTGTCCTGCGGTAGGAAACAGGATGTTTTGCGTTGGGAGATCGTTTGTCCTGCGTTGGGGGATCGTTTGTCCTGCGTTGGGGGATCGTTTGTCCTGCGTTGGGGGATCGTTTGTCCTGCGTTGGGGGGACGGAGGGTCTTGCGGTGGGAACCAATGAGTTCTGCGGTGGGAAACGGAATGTCCTGTGGCGGAAAACGCTGAGTTCTGCGGTGGGAACCAATGAGTCCTGTGGCGGAAAACGCTGAGTCCTGCGATGGAGAACGGTGAGTCTTGTATTGGGAAACGGTGAGTCCTGCGGTGGGAAACGACTGATCCTACAGTCGGGAACAACTGATCTTCCATCAGGATACGGTTGGTCCTACGGTAGGGAACGGGGGGCAATCTGTCGCCAGCGGCTGGTCCTGCGGTCGAGAACGGGCGGGGGTGCGTACGGACAAACGGAGCCGTGCGTCCGGACACGGCGGCGTCTGTCTCACACACTGGACACGTCTGCGTCCGGAAGCGGCTACTCACAAGAACTGGATTGGCGAGGCCTGTCCAAGCTATCACCCGGTCAACTGTAGGCCAGCAAGCACTCGAACGGGGGGTAGCGCTGACAGGAACCCAACTTGAGAGTCCGCCACAGGGCATGCGATGTATGCCGCCTGTCACTGCGCCGGACTTGTCAGGAGCTGCTGTCAGGCGGCGCTGCTGGTGCTACATGGTGAACGCAACCGAGACACCACCGGTGAATGTCGTGTCCAACTGGCGCTCACAGACATGGGTCACGCGGACGGCGCGAGCAGGGACTGGGGGTGTGTTCACTGCGCGAGTGTCGGGTGCTTGCGGGTCGCGACATGTGGTATCGGTAGCATCGCCGGTGGGCAGCCACGAGTTAGCCGTCCCGAGTGACGGTGCGAGCCGGTGGGTACGACTGGATCGAGGGTGGGTAAGACGGGTATGCGGTGCGTGGCGTCGTGTCGGGAGCCTCCCTAAACGACGGCGTCGTCGTCGTGGCTGCGGTGTGTCGCGATCGTCGTTGGCGTCGGGAACGAGGGGGTCCCTACTGGGGCGCGCACGCAGTGACAACGCGGTGGTCGGGTGGGTCATGATCTGGTCACACGGATCACGCGGGGAGTCCGCAGGGATTTCTCCAGTCGGCGGCATGGATCGACGCGACAGCTAACCGGGTGGTGAACCAGGACACAGTGTTGAGCGAGTGCGTCATGGATGGCTGGCGTCCCGTCTCCTAACGGGGAATGGACTGTGGTCCCGTTCAGGGAGCGATGGCTGCTGGCGAGTCGTGCGTCTCGGTGCGTCGCAGTGGTCACGGCGGTGTCTCAGTGTGGTGTGTGCGGTTTTTCGGTCGTCCGAGCACGGCGTGGCGACCAGTGGCGTTGTGCTGAGCGTGATGTCGACGTGGGGAACGACGGCGTCTTGGGTTGTGATTGTGGTGGGGAACGACGGCGTCTTGGGTTGTGATTGTGGTGGGGAACGACGGCGTCTTGCGTTGTGATCGTGGTGGGGAACGACGGCGTCTTGCGTTGTGATCGTGGTGGGGAACGACGGCGTCTTGCGTTGTGATTGTGGTGGGGAACACCACGGTCGTGAGGGAACTGCGCGGCGTGGGACAGTCGGTGTTGCTGTAGTGGTGACGGATCGATCGCACGGTGCTGTGGCGGTGTACGAAGCGTCCCGACGACGTCGACAGCGACGCCGCCCGGAAGGGCGCCATGCCAAGAGCGGAGGCGACGTCGTGGTGCGTGTGGTGGGAGGCTGGTCTCACGTCCCGGATCGGCCTGGGGACACTTGGGGCCACGGTGGGTTCAGACGAGAATTACTCTGGGCTCTCGGTGGGTTCACATTAGAATTACTCTGGGCTCTCGGTGGGTTCAGACAAAAAGTACTCTGGGGCCACGGTGGGTTCATATCGAACGCTCACCTTGATCTACGGGAACCACCACGGTTTCTGCAAAGCGCGTCGTGGAAGCAGGAAGCCCTACCCTCAACGAACGAGCCGCGTCAGCGGCGAGTGAGTAGGGTAGGGTAGGGTAGTTCACACAACGTCGCTGCCGACCATCTCTTGCGGATCGCGAATGCGCCACGTATCGAAGAGTACCTGCTCAACGTGCTGAAGCACGGAGAGAATACAGGTGAAGCCGAGTATGAGGCAACGGACAGCGATGTCGAATGCTGGATTCACGCCGACGTCTCCTACCAGAGTTACGCCTTCGGTGTCGGAGACAGCGTGTTCGAGTTCTCCGGCGTACCGATCAAAAGCGAAATCGCGTCGACTGTCACGCAACTTCAGTCGTAGGCTGTGGACTCTCGTTCAGGGATCGAAGTGGTAGATGTAGGGGTGGTCAGCCTTCCCAGCGGGCATGATTTCTTCGAGTAGCTCGCGAACCTCGGATTCGGAGGGAGCACTGGTGATGATTCGATCGTCGTAGATTGCTACATAGGCTTTGTTGAGTCCCAACTCGCGCAGTTCGCGACCCAAGCTGCGGGCTCGAGCCTTCCCCATCTCCTGATGGTAAATCTGCTCCAGTTCGTCGGTTTTCTCCCGCAACTGCTCGATCTCCGACGCGTATCGCTCTCGGTTGCGCTTGTTCTTCATGTAGAAGCGCAACTCCTCGGCGTCCGTCTTTTCGGCTTCCTCGGGAACTGGAAACGAGTCGATGATGCCGAAGCGATGTTTGGCCTCTTCGTACTCGTCGTCGATGTCAGTGCTGAGCGAGCCCCCGAATATGATGTTCTTGACCCCGATCCACCCATCGTAGACGATCTGATCCTCGAATGGCAACAGGACGACACTCGAAACCGGGACTGGAAGTGCAGATTCATCCCACACTTCGACGAACGGCAGCCGAGCCGGGCGGACTGCATATGCCTTCGGCGGTTCTGTCCAATCGAGGAAGATCGCGTCGTCTTCGCGATAGCGGACGACGACAAACTCTCCGGTGATGAAGTCAGTCCATGCTGCGACCTGCTCGAGATCAGCCTCCGACAGGTCAGCAGGGTTCTGGTCAACGAAGTCCTCTATCAGGTCCGTCGTTGACTCGTTGTACAGCGTGTTTCGGAGCGGGAGAAGCTCGTCAGTGTAGTGCTGTTCGAGGTCAGCGACCGTTTCGATCTCTTCGATGACATCGAATCGATCGTTGACATACATCAAGAGGTGGGCGTACAGATCAAGAAACCGTTGTTCGCTCTCTTCGGACAGCCGTCTGTCGGCTTCACTCATTGTTGACATTCTCTCCGCCCTGAAGGGTGAAGATTCCCACGGCCCCGCACCGCTGGGTTGGGGTGTTTACGGTTTGTAGCTGTCCCGATGACGGCTACTGGCTGTGCCAATCAGCCGTTACTCCTATCCCGGCATGGGATTCAGAGGTACTTCGTACTGTACCCGAACACTACAACAGAAAGGGGTACTTTCTGTGTGTGTGGTCGGGAATCCCAATATTGTCCGATTAAGTGGGCGGGTGGACCGCCTCGGATGATTATTAATACGACGACCACTCAGTTAAAACACCCAGCCAGAAGTTCGTGGCTGCTGTAGAGAATTGTCGGATTCATCCCCGCGCTGAAGCGCGAGGCTTTCTCCTTGATTCTCCGTAAAAGACGTGTTCATGGTCACAGTGAACTACCCCACCCTACTCGCTCACGGCTGACGCCGTTCGCTCCTTGAGGGTGGGGCTTCCTGCTTCCACGACGCGCTTTGCAGACACGGATGTATCCGCAGGGAGCGCAGTCTCCACAGGCGTTGATTCGGAGTGAACCACTCCTACTTCTTCAAGACCACGAGAAAGAATATTCCACGCCGCATTCGCGTCCCGATCCGCTTCAAACCCGCAGGAAGGACAAGAGTGTTCACGAACCCACAGCGGTTTCTCGGTTTTCACGCCACAGGACGCACACTCTTGGGTCGTGTCTTTCGGGTCGACCTCTACAAAGTGCGTGCCTTCACGGTCGCATTTGTATTCGAGCATCCGCTTGAACGTCCCCCACGCCGCCGACGCCCGGTTTCGAGAGTTGCCCGGTAGTTCAACCAACCCTTTCGCGTCCAAGCTCTCGACGGCCACCAAGTCGTACTCGGTGGCGTAGTAGTTCGACAGCTTGTGCAAGAAATCACGTCGCTTCCGTTTTAGATCGGCATGGCGTTGGGCAACGACTTTCCGTTGTTTCTCCCAGTTGTTCGACCCATGTTCTTTCCGTGAGAGGTCGCGCTGGGCGCGTTCCAACTGTTCGCGTTCGTCGGACAAGTCAAGTGACCCGACAGCAGTGCCATCGGTATCGTGGGCGTATTTGAGTATCCCAACGTCGATCCCAACACATCGCTCGGGGCCGGTTGGTTTCTCCGGTGTCTGTTTGCCGTCGACAGCGAATGAGGCGAACCACTCACCTGTCGGCTCTTTCTTGATCGTGACTTCTTTGATCGTCACGTCGTCGGGGATCACTCGGTGGTTCACGATTGGAATATCCGCGAGTTTCGACAGTGACAGTACAGGCTGGCCGTTCTTACTATCGAACTCGAAACCAGACTGTACGTAAGTGAAACTACGGAAGTCCTGTGGGGCTTTCCAGTTGAGACTACCGACGTTGTAGCCCCGCTCTTTCAGTTCGGAGAGAGCTTTGATGCTGTCCTCAATTCGCATGACAGCCGCCTGTGCGACTGTCGAGTACAGATCGTTCAGTTCCTCCCACCACTCTTTGAGGTCGGTGAGTTGATCCCGAACCTGCCGCACTCGTTGGTTGAGTGTCCCCGCCGAGTCTGGGATTTGCTCAAATTTGTTGAGTGCGTGGTTGTAGAGTTGCCTACAGGTGTCACGGTGGTAATCCAGTTGCTCACGCTGTTCGGGCGTGGGATTGAGTCGGAACCTATAGGCGTAGTACATTGGGAGTAGCTATTCGTCGGGATCAGACGTTCGGACGATTTTCACGTCTGCGCCACGCCACTGTTTCGGAACGAGAACGTGTGCGCCGTTTCCGGTGGCTTTCACCTCGCCTTCGATGACTTCGTGGCCTTCGATTTCGTGTCTATCCATCACCTGTATTTATACATTGTTTCAACGTAAGTGTGTCGGTACGTGGGGCATGGAGTAGTGATACAGAGCAGTGTATGTGAGGCGATGACGGCGGTGTATCCCCTCCCTACTGCGCTACTCGGCCTCCGGCCTGCGTTGCTCCTTGAGGAAGGGGCTTACCGCCTGTATTCAGCTAACTGGAGATATGGGTGGTCATCAACACCGTGCTCGAGCTCCTCGCGAACAACTGGGACCGTACAGATTCCAGAGAGGTTAGCAACTACCCACAGCTGGTCGATGTAGGCGAAATTCGAGAGGTCAGTCGTGTTCAGGACGCTCGGGTTCGCTGGAATATCGTCGCTTGTCATTTAGTAGGTGAATACTCATCAGACGAGTCATCCTCATCAAATTCGAGTTCACTTGCTGTCTCTACCTCGTAGGCCGCGTCGTCTTCGTCAATGAGCCCGAGGCGGAGTTCAACGCCGTGCTCACGGAGGATGTCACGCATCGTCCAGCGGTCGACAGCAGCAAGTCTCGCTGCATCACCGAGCGTGATCCGCTCACGTTCGTAGAGGGCCACCGCAGCTACAATACGTTCGTTCTCGTGGTCCTCGAAGTATTCACGCACGAACTCTCGCAATGCATCGCTCTTGCCACCAAACACACCAGCCTCAACAGCACCCTCGATGAGGAGGTCAAGGTCGTCTGGATAGGAGCCGGTGATTCGTGCCATCGTTCTATGCCAGACTACGTCTTCATACTATTTATGAACTGCGTCAGAATCCCATATGTATTGAGAAGGCTAGTCTCAACTTCTGTTATCGTGGGGCTCCGTCCTGAATCCCTCTCTCACCAGCCCCCCTAATTCTACACTACTTATTCTTATTATCAGTCGGATTGTGGTCATCATAACTCGGCGCCTGCTGTCGATTTGGACTCGTAGTAACCGTCACCGTAATTGGGTCTCTATCACCGACACACCAACCCAGAGTTGCCTGGGTATTATCACAATCAATATTCTCAACCGGTCGTTTATACTGTGGTATTGAAGATCGCCTGATTACACGATATGTTGCGACAACGACGAGTTGTGGTGCCGGTGTGGTGCCGGTGGGCGGCTGGATCCACGCTCGGGAGCGAGCGGGTACCCGTTCCTGTCGACGAGCAGTACCGTCGGGCTCGCTACCAGCCGCCGGACGGATCCCGACTGTCACAGGTGTGCCCTCAGGCGTCCGTTCGACGCGGCGGCGTACAGGACACGCCGCCAGCCCGAACGACAGCGAGAGCGAGCCAGAGAGCGTGGTCGCCTGCGGCGTGGCGACACGCTGGCTGTCGTGCCCCGACACGGCAAGTGGCTCGGCGACGTTGCGACCGGTCACTGCCGTGGGGGGCCTGGGCACGTCCCGAACGCGCTCGTCGATTGCGTCGACGACGTCCGGGCGACGCTCGGGAGCGACAGGCGTCGCGACGCCGGTGGCCACCAGCACAGCCCCGAGCGAGTTCCGGCACCCGACAGGTCCCGCAGCCAGTAGCGACCAGGCAGCGCGCTCAGTTGGCGACAGGTGACCAGTGCTGAGCGTATCACAGACGCCCGCCGAGACCGACGCCCAGTGGGTCCGACTGATTCCGCCCGGCGTCACCGATCCAGCTGCGCGGATTGCCGATTCGATGGGGGGCGTGTTGGCACAGGCAATCGAGACGATCGTCAGCGCTGCCCCGCCGAATCTTCGGGCTATCGATATCCTGTGTTACCGGGGAATCGCTCACGAGGAGTATCTCCTGCGGGCGTGTCCAGCTCCAGACAGCCGTCGCGGGTCGGCACTCCCGATTCCCTCGGACCCGGAGCTTGAGACGACTTCTGCCAGCGTTCAGGATGTCGATACGCTTACCGTGCGGTTTGGCACGTGGCTCGCAGCCCAACTCATTGATCGGATCGGTGTCGAAATCGTCACCTGCGATCCGACGCCGCTCGGCCGGACACAGACACTCACGACGCGGTTGGTGACCGATTCGGAGACACCGATCGCAGTCGACCGAGCCGGGTCACAGAGTCATCTGGCGACGTATCTTGACGAGCTCATCGAACAGTCGGTCCCCCACGTTGCGCGCACGATTGTTGCGCCGGCTGGGTCGGGCACCTACCACGTCGAACAACAGGTTGGCCATGTCACCCCGCAGGCACGCACGCTCCAGCGGCGCGACCTCGCACGCCACAGTACGCAAAACACTGGGCCGTCGCTTGCCGCGCAGTACGACGCCGACGCGATCACGTCGACGTGGGAGCTGTTGACCGAGGCTAAGTGGGAACCCAGCACGCTACGCAGCCAGTCACCGTGCCAGCCGACACTCCACCGCCAGCCTAGGACTGGTGCGGCTGCGGGCACGTTGGTTGATCTTTGTACCCAACAGCTGGAGTATCAGCGATTGCTCGGGACGCTTGGGGATCCACAGCCACTCGCCGACCAGTACGACGCCCTCGCGTATTCACCGACACTCGAAGTTGAAGCTGCGTCACTGACGAGCATGCTGGGGCTCGTCTGGGGGTATGACACAGCGGCCTGGGAGACCCAACACGACTTCGATCGCCGGCCCCCGATCCTTGAGTCGCTCGCGCTGCTTCGATCGGCTCCTGGGACCGATGAAACGGCTGGGCATAACCCACGGGTTCCGGCTGGTGATCAGTCGTCGTCCAACTTTTGGACCCCGGCGTCGGCGACGGTCGCTGACTGGCCGCTGCCGTCGCCGGGATCCGGAGCGGTGGGGCCGGCAGCGTCAGCCGTGACACGGCGGGCGATCAAGTGTCTTCGTGAGTACGGCGACTCACTGTCGATGACTGCGACGTCTGGCGTTGATACGCCGTGGGCCACCGCTGTGCGGCGCCCGCCAGACGGCGACGCGAGTATTCTTGTGGTTGATGACGATGGGTCTGTCCCGCCGGGCGAACTTATTGCGGCCGCCTCGCATGGTGTCGACACCCACGCGATAACGGTCGTCACCGAGACGCAGGCCGCCGCCGAACGGGCGGCCGCAATCTTACGAGAACCGTTTGTTGGGGCAGCCGACACGGAAACGATCCTGTATCCACGGACGGCCCGCCACTGGATCACGTCGGGACACGTTGCTGTTGTGCCTCGCGAGACGCCGCTTCAGTGGACGATCGACCCAAATGGAACAGTTCGGTTGTACGCTGCCGATGCGTGTCTCGCCAGTGGAACTGTCTGGGGAGATCCGCTTCGACCGACAGTGCCGTCCGATGATCCCTCCACCCCGCTGCGATGGGTCGCCCCAGAGTCGCCGCCGGTTGTGCGGACGACCGATGGCGTGGCTCGCGATCAGTACGACACGCCAGCTGCGCTCGCTGACGAGTACCGGTCGATCCAGCTCCCGGCGGTCCCCGCCCGGCGCTGGTGGAGTCCACGCGCGACGTGTCTCTCAGTTGGCCCAGCTGGCCCGTCAGTAGTCGATCCACGCCGGCGGTTCGGGAGACACGAAGAGTCACTCGAAACGGCTCTCGAAGCGTTCGTCACCACGTACACGTGTCAGGCCGAAACAACGCTGACAGCGTCGACGATCGCCACTGCGTGCCGCCGCTTGTTGTGCCCACAGTCGGCCACCGTGGTGTCACACATGGAGCTGAAACGGTTGGTGACAGACCTCTCACGCCGGACGACAGGGCCGACTCACACCGAATCAGCGCTCATGGAGCCCGAGACGGTGACGCTCACCCAACGTGGGTGGATCTACCCGGACACGACAGCGGACCGGCCGGCCGCCCCGTTTGCTGACGCGACGGCGGCCGGGACGCCGACAGCATCGCTTGCAGAGAGCCTTGCGGTTGCCCCTGACTACAAATGACAGACCCAACTGACACGGACGATGTAAAGATTTACTCACAGTGGCCCCGCGTCGGCTGTCTCCGGTTGCGGCCACCGGAACGCGACGATGGGACGCCACCGGCGCAGAGTCATCCCCTTGCGTCGGTGATCCGATCGGCGTTTTCAAACACCAAACTCCGGCGGCTTGAGTTGTTGTCATGGCCGGCAGCACCGCATCAAGAATGGGTGCTTCACCCGATTGATTCGACGGTCCAAGCCCAACCAGACGAAGACGATGATCTTGATGACCCCAATCAGACGCAGGTTGGCCAATTTGGCACTCCAACATCGGTGACTCACGACGAAGCGAGCGCGGCGACTGGGGCGCTTGAATCGGCGTGTAAAGAGCAGCTTGTCAAGCCGTATGGGTACGGCTACGACCGGTGTGCTGTCGATCTGTCACCGCTTGAAGGAACCATTCGGCCGACGTGTCGGCTTGCGGTTCGGGAAAGTCCCGATCTGCTCCCGCTAGCACAGCGGAATCCACACGGTGTCGTTGAGCTCATCAGCGATCTCAACGACCAAGATGTTCCTTATCTGCTACAGACAATTATTTCGCGGGGCGGAAAACAATCTGATTTCGAACTCTCACAGCGGCTTGCCGTTTATCGGCCCAACTACGGACTTGCCACCGAACACGATTTCGCCAAACATCTCGATACTGGTGAGCGAGTCGATCTTAGCACGTACTATGACGACCAAACGAATCGGATTCGCTCAAACTTTGATCTCGACGCAACACGGTATTTCGATATCGACACCTCCGGCGATCGCTACGAGGCCGTCTCACGGCACAAACATGATGTCGAAATCATCCGTGCAGCACGACGTGTGCTTGCCGGGCGCAAAGATTGTCACGACCTGTACGCCGGGTATCACGACACCGACAAAGAACTCGAGAACCTCTATCAGTATGCCAACTACTACACGAAGATCCCAGTTGATAAGCGAACAGTGCGAGCGTTCGTTGCGCTCGTGTCTGACTCGATCGAGTACTCTCCGTGGGAGAACGTCGGCTACATCGATCCACCCAAGCTGATCACGAATCCCGTCGTCGTACCAACAACTGCGGGCGAGACAGCGGATCCGGAGGGCGCTTCGCCCGAAAACGTCACCCAGTACGACGACGAGCAGTCGGTCAGACTAATGACCCAGGGATCAGCGGAACATCAGCTCAACGAGGACTGGGTTGTGGACTACTTTGCGGACGCTGGCTGGACGGTCAAGCAACTCGATACTGAGGCAACCGAGTCTGTGCCTGATATCTGGATACAAAAAGACGAGATCGAGTACTTCGTTGAAGTCGAACACAAAGGCACCGATCAACCAGCAAATGTATTGACAAACGCAGCACGCGCCGCGCATTATGATATGGACGTAATTTTTGTTGTCAAAAAGAAACCCATAGCGCAATCGATCGCCAAAATGCTTCGAGAGCCCGTCACCGACACCGACGTTCATAATGGCGCGCAGCTGTACACGATGTCGGACGAGCTGACGCTTACTGACGGGAGTAAACCGGTGTTGCCACCGGATGTCGAGTCATCCCAGTGGTATCTTCGGTATCAGGAGCCACCGGAAGCCGAAGACGAGGACGATACTGATATCAAAGCACGTTCGCCGTCACAGATCGAGCCGGAACTCCGGCTTGAGACACCGGATGGGGAGGTGCTTGCCGCTGGGTCCGTTGACGAGAGCGTCGCAACATGGGAGTTTGAAGAGCTCCTCTGCGAATCGGATCCGAGTGCTGCCGACCGGACCAATGTTCATGGACCGTTTGTCCCAACGCAACTTGCGTACTTAGCCCGGAGTAGCCTTCGGTATCGTAACGGCGACCAACTCGAGCGGCTTGATCCAAATGAGTACCCTGCTAATTGGAATCAAAGCGACGCGGCTGGCAAACGTGAACGGTACAAGAATGCCTACGAAACATTTGTTGACCGATACACTGTCGCTGTCGACTACACCGAGATTGAAAAGCCCGACTTTATCAAGCCGATGAACGAGCGGATCTACAAACCGCAGACGTCACGCAAAGCCCCCGGTATGCGTGAGTCTGGCCGGGCGCTCTGGCAGTTCGCTGAGCGTAAATCTCGTGACAATAATGCCCTTGATCTGATCAAAAACCGGACGTGGCGGTGGCCCCACGATGTGACCTCGCCGGACATGTCTTTTGTTGGTCACTCAACTGTGTTGTCCGAACTCGGCCTTGAGGAGTGACTGGCTGCTACCGGGGAGGCGTGTAGTTCGAGGGATTCTAGCATTAATATGAGAGACATCCCAGCTGATCAGTGAACACACCTCGTGGTCAAGCCCCGGGGCAGTCGCCTTGACCGCCTGTACAGTCGGTTGCGCCGAACAGATGCGTGTCGTGCGCTAAAATGACAGCCGGGCGGTCTGCGTGTGCGTCCGTCGGATCGCGAACCCAACAGACTGTTCCAGATGGGTGCCTACTCATGCTGGAGGTCTGCTTCGAGCTCGTCGAGTTCGGCCTCCAAGTCTGCGTCGTCCGGCTCTTCTGCCGGTGTCATCGCTTCGGGGTCGGGGTCGTCCGTGTCTCGGTGGTGCCCAAACAGCCGATTCACCTGATCCAGATTTCTGACGTACCGGTGGAGGTCATCACGCTCGGGAAGCGCATGGTAATACCCATCTTCGGTTTTACCCACGTATTCCTCGTCATAGAGCCGAGCAAGCGTTGTTGTGGCTGTCCCTCGCGGAATGCCGAGGTCCTCATCGAGATCTTTCGGAGAGAATCCCCATTCGGGGTTTCGGTACAGGTGTGCGACGATGTTTGACTTCGTGGTGCCCGGTCGAAGATCGAGTTCTGGGTCGTGGTTTTCGAGGTAGACGGGCATACTGTACCAGCCTGTAGTAGCGTGTAGTATATAGTAGTTTCTCAACTTGTGTCCTATGTGCGACTCTTCGGTTTCGAGTTCCGTTAGTTGACAGAAAGCATTTATTATGCCCCCCGAGTCAAGTTAGCATGAACGCTCGAGCGTTGGTCGGAAAGCCACGCACTTGGTGAGACGGTCCGTGCGACCGCCCTTCCAGGGCCGTAGCGGGCTGTTCGCCGGTGTGTGTCTTTCCATGAATGACGCCGAACTCCTCCGTCGAGAACTGCGCGGTGCTCGCGAAGAACTGGTCCGCAAACGCGCACGACAGTCAGACGACCTGCCAACATCGGAGAGTCAACTTCCGTTGATGCCAGAGCGGGACGCGGCATTCCTTCGTCTCGCCCTGATGAGCGTCGACGACCTCGAAACGCACATCGATCGACTCGAACGCGATCTCGCTGATCTCGAAGACGGTATCGATCGCCCGGATACGGAGCGCGAATAGACGCCTCGAACGCACATGAACCTCACCGACGGGTAGCCCGAGTACCGAGGAGGTACACTGTCAGTTCTCCACGAGTGAACTACCCTCCTAGTCGCTCACGGGTGAGGCCGTTCGTTCCTTGAGGGAAGGAGTTCCTAATTCGACAACGCGCTTTGTGAACCGCCTCGTCATCCTCGAGGCCCATCGTACTGTAGCGTGGGTGCTAGTCGTCTCGGCCATTGGTGTGGGTCAGGGACTTGAGCCGCTCAGACACCGTCTTCGCGAAATCGCTTCACGGTCACGTCCACATCGTCGAAATCGTCGTCAGCACCTGTGTAGGCTGTCGCCCCTTCCATCGCTGCTGTGGCTAGCGTAAAGGCGTCTCCGAGTGCGACGTTGTAGTCGCGCTTGTAATCGGCGGCTGATTCCCAGACGTCTTCGGCGGTAACGATATCGCACCAGTTTCGAATCCGAGTTACGTATGCTTGCGCTGTCTGTGGGTCGTCTCGTCCGCAGACGTACCGCACTTCGGTACACGTCACCGTGTTCACTGACCCCTTCAGCTGGCCGCCTTCCACGCGGTCAATAATCGCTTCGACGGCATCACTCCCAGGCTCGTCCCAGTAGTAGGCAATCAGCGGTTCCGCGTCGAATACGACGTGATCCATTAATTGTCTCGCTCGAGGCGTTGACTTCGCTCCTTGTCGGCCTTCCGCTCCTCACGAAGGATGGCCGTTCCGCACTCTGCCGTGGTTGCGGCTCCACGGAAGTCTTGGAGGCTGGGGAGGGGTTCAACGACAATCTCTCCTTGCTCGTTTTCGTGAATGCGAACCCTGCTTCCCGGTTCGATTCCATGCTTCTCCCGGAGCTCTTTGGGAATCGTCGCTTGGCCTTTCTGACTCAGGTTCACGATTCGGCCTTCGTCAGTTGTACTCATTATAGTATTACTATTCGATGTACTAGCTTGAAGCTTTTCCCAGTCGCTCTGATAGAGATACGAGCGCATACCCCCGCCTTGCCGTGAGTGACGAGTGTTCCGACACTCTGTCGGAACCGAGGAACGAACAGGCGGGGGTCGAGCGGACATCATAGTGTGACAACCCACTGTTCTATTGTAGTGCCGGATTTCCCACGGATTCACTTCCACTCCGGATGGCTGGGATATATATCTGCCACAACCAAAATCTTCGTACGGTGACGATGGGCGAACTCACGAAAACCCTCGAACTGAAGCTTGTGGACCCGAACCTCCATAAGCGACAGAAACTTCGTGAGACACGCGACGCCTATCAACGGGCGCTTCAGGCTGCCTTTGACACTGGTTGTGACACGCAGTCAGCAACCAACGATGTGGTTGTCGAGTACGACCTGAGCGGCTACGCGAAAAATGCCCTCAAAAAGTACGTCCCACAACTCTGTGGGAACAGTTACGACGCCAACGAGATCCACGACGACCACCCAGTGCGGTTCACAAACGAGGGCCTACAACTCGACCACCAGCCACAGAACGCTATCGAGTGGTACGCCAAAGTCCCGCACCACGAGGATTACCACCCCTGGATACCAGCACGCGCCAATCCCGACCAGCGGGATTGGCTTGAAGCGCTAAACGCAGACGACGCCGAGATGGGTGAAAGTCGGCTGTTCGAGCGGGATGGAACGTGGTACCTCCACATCACCGCTACCCGCGACGTGGAGGACGAATCTGAGGCGTCCGCCGACGAGCGGACGCCGATTGGTGTGGACATCGGTGAAGCGAGTCTCGTCACGGTGTGTCACCGCGACGGCTCCGGTTCTCCGGTTCGCCCCCGCCTGTGGGCCGCCGACGGCAAAGCCGTTCGTCGGCTCCGCAAAACCTACTTCACCGCCACAAGACGGCTTCAGAAGCGTGGTAGTGAGCGAATCGCAGACTCGTTCGGTGACGCACTGTGGAACCAGATTGACGATGTGTTCCACCGTGTGACCAGCGAAGTCGTGGACTACGCCGAGTCCGTCGACAACCCAGTGTTAGTGCTGGAAGACCTGAGGTACATCCGCGAGAACATGGACTACGGTGAGTACATGAATCGGCGGTTACATGGGTGGGGCTTTGCCAAGCTCCACGCACAGATTCGCTACAAAGCTACCGAGAAGGGGATTCCCGTCGAGACGGTGAATCCCCGGAACACGTCGAAGGCGTGTCACGCCTGCGGTGAACACGGTTACCGGCCACGACAGGCGACGTTTAGATGCTCGAACGACGGCTGTTGGGTCGGTGAGTATCAAGCCGACGTGAACGGGGCGATAAACATTGCAGACCGCTACCGTAGTGGAGAGAGTCACCGCCAAAGCGACTGGGCTTCCCGGCAGAAGGCTGGTGCCGATGACTCGGCTACGGATGGGGCCTCTTTGACCGGGCCACAAGACAGCCAAGCCGATGCTGAAACCCAGCAGACGACGCTTGGAACGTATGCGTCTTGAAATCAACAGGCCGCTTCGCTCGGCCTGAAATCCCGTGGTGGGATTCCTCCGCGTTCACGCGGAGGAGGAGGTCAATTCAGCGAGGGTCGCAGTCACCGGTGGTTCAGGCGAGCCGGGATCGTGTGCTGGCAGCACAACCGTATCGTCTGGCCTGTTCAACAGGCGCTGAAGACTCTCGTAAAGCGTCGCAGCATTCTGTTCGACCTCGGCGTCTTCGATACCGGCTTCGACGCCGAGTTCGACACGTCCCACGCTCTCGTGGAAGAGCGTATCGCCCGTGATCAACGCTACACCGTCGACATCGAATGAGACACTTCCTTCGCTGTGTCCCGGTGTGTGGATGACTTCGATATCGAGACTGCCGACCGTCACGCTCTGTCCATCCTCAACCGGCGTTGCGTCGATGGCGAGCGCGTCTTCCGGGTGAAGGTAGTAAGGAACGCCGTGTCGGTCGGCGAGTTCTACAGCACCCGAGACGTGGTCAGCGTGGGCGTGCGTGTCGAAGACGCCGACGAGTTCGGCGTCGTATTCATCGAGAATTGCCTCGTACTCAGCGAGGTAATGTGATGGATCGAAGAGTGCGGCTTCACCGGCCGAGATGAGGACGTGTGAGAGGCAGCCCTTCCCTAGGCGCGCGACCTGAATGAGCGTGCCATCGAGATTCGCTGGTACTTCTGCGTGGCGGTGCACGCGGCTCCAGCCATTCATTCCATCGGTGAGCGTCACCGCATTGTAGTCCAATTCTTGGAGCACTTCCGTCGCTGTCTCCGAGACGACACCTGCGGCACAGACTGTAACTATCTCCTCCTCACGAGGAAGGTCCGAAAGAGGCCCCTTGGCTTGTTCAGGGTTGTCAGTTAATTCGTCGTAGACATCGACGTTGATACTACCCGGTATATGCCACTCTTCGAAGTCTTCTCGGTGGCGAATATCGAGGACCAGTGGCTTGCCGTCGCCATTTCGCAACTGCTCGCTGATTTTTTCCGGCGAGATCTCTTGCATCGGTGCTTGTGGAGAGGAGGTATATCCGCATATGAGTACTGCCGGACATGACCGGCACTGTTAATTTTGACCGGTTCAAAATAATTAGTATGAGCTTGTACGAGGCCACGATTCGGGTTAAACACGAGTGCCCGTACCGGGAGATCTCGGAACGACACCCGGACTTGACCATCCGTGAGTGGCCGCTAAGCGACTGTCAAGTACTGGAAATCACGTCAGAGACGACGCCGACTGATGAGCTGCGTGACGATATTGACCAACTCGGAACCGTTCTGCACGAATCGAAGGGTAACGAAGGGTATCACATCGTCACACAGTCGTGTCTCTGTTCACTCGAACAGTCGATTATCGACCGGTTTGAGAAACACAACTGCCTGTATCAGTCGCCAACGATCTACCGTCAAGGCTGGGAGCACTACACGGTAGTCGCGTTCGACGGCGAGGACATTCGAGAGCTGCTCGGTGATCTTCGCTCCGATAGAGAAATCGAACTGCTCTCGAAAACGTCGATTTCGGAAAAACAGATTCCACACAGTATGCTGGCGCCGGCGAACCAACTGTTCGAGAACATCACTGACCGACAGTTGGCAGCGCTCCAATTAGCACTGGAGAGTGGGTACTACGAGCAACCACGGAAGACTTCGCTTCGAGACCTGGCCGATCAGACGGCAGTCGCTCGCTCAACGTATGAAGAGCACCTTCGAAAAGCGGAGAATAAACTCCTCACGAACGCGGGACAGTTCCTCCGATTGGTTACCGCGACATCGGCAGCCGACCCGCTACAAGTAGAGGAGACCCGACGAACCGAACAAGCCGCCGACTAGTCTGTCATCAGTTTGCCAAACAATCATCTAGCTTATAGCGCCATGTCACCGAATACTTACACACAAGAGCGCTACCGAACACAGTGACAGACGACCACGGCGGGTTTGAACACGCCCGAGAGAACGTTGACGGCCACCCGATGGTGAGTCTGCTCGGCTACGCCAAGCGCTACTGGCCGACCCTTACGCTCGGCGTGCTTGCGGCGTTTCTCACGAGGTTTGCCCGACTGGTCCCACCGATTGTCGTCGCGGCTGCGATCGATCGAGCGATCCGCGGGTCGGCCGACGCGGGACTGCTGACCGACGTGGGTTTGCTGCCGCAGGGCGAAATCACCGGCGAAGCGGCTCGGCTCGCGGTGCTCGAACAGCTCGTGCTCATCGCGGTGCTCGCGTACCTGGTCCGGTCAGTTGCGCGGTTTATCTCCCGGTATCTGCTTCAAGCGACCGCACAGAAGGTTCAGCGTGATCTGCGAAACGACACGTACGACCATCTCCAGCGGCTCTCGATGGACTTCTTCGCCGATCATCAGACCGGCGGTATGATGTCGATCCTCAACAGCGATATCAATCGGCTTGAGCAGTTCCTGAACACGGAGTTCCGACAGCTCATCCGCGTGGTCGCGACGGTCGGCGGAATCGCGATCATCTTGTGGACGTACTCGCCGAAGCTGGCGCTCATCGCGCTCGCGCCGGTCCCGGTCATCGGACTGGCCAGTAGCCAGTTTCTCACCTGGATCGAACCTCGGTATAAATCGATTCGCGAGACAGTCGCTCGACTGAACACGCGGCTCGAGAACAACCTCGGTGGCGCCGCGGTGATCAAATCGTTCGACCGGTACAGCTTCGAGGAGAGCCGAGTCGCTACGCAGAGCGAGGCGTACCACGACGAGAAGGTCGCGGCGCTTCGGATCCGACGGGGGTTCTTCGCGACCCTGCGACTGTTGACCGGCGTCGTATTCGTCCTCGTGCTCTACATCGGTGGCACCGATATCATCAGCGGCGTTCCCGGCGAGGCAGGGGCGCTGACCCTCGGCGGGTTCGCGCTCTTCTTCCTCCTGTTGCGGCGGTTGTACTCGCCGATGCGCCGGGTCGGGAAGTCGGCGAACAAGTACCAGCTCGCGAAGTCGAGCGCCGAGCGCGTGTTCGGGTTGCTCGGCCGCGAGCCCACGATCACCAGCCCCGACTCGCCGCACACCCCTGCGTCGATTGACGGAGAGGTCACGTTCGAAGACGTTACGTTCGCCTACGGGGACCGCGAGCCCGTCCTTCACGACGTCTCGCTCAACGTGCCGGCGGGGACGACGATCGGGCTCGCCGGGGCGACCGGGGCCGGGAAGTCGACGCTCCTGAAGCTTATTCCCCGGTTCCACGACGTCGACGATGGGGCCGTCCGGGTTGACGGGACCGATGTGCGGGAGTACGATCTACAGTCGTTGCGGGACGCCATCGCCATTGTCGAACAGAATCCGTACCTGTTCTCGGGGACCGTCGCGGAGAACATCGCGTACGGCGACCGCGAGACGCTTGAGGCCGAGTGGGCGGGAGAACCGGACGAAAGCGCCCGCGCTCGGGTCGAGCGGGCGGCCGAGGCCGCCGCGGCCGACGAGTTCATCGAAGATCTCCCAGATGGATACGACACGCAAGTCGGCGAGCGTGGCGTCAAACTTTCGGGCGGCCAGCGGCAGCGCCTCGCCATCGCCCGGGCACTGCTCAACGATCCCGAGATCATCGTTTTTGACGAGGCCACCTCAGACGTCGATACGGAGACCGAGGAACTGATTCAGGAAAGCCTCGAGCGGCTGGTCGAGGAGCGGACCGCGTTCATCATCGCCCACCGACTGTCGACGATCCAGAACGCGGACGAGATCGTTGTCATGGATCAGGGCCGGATCGTCGAGCAGGGAGGGCACGACGAGCTGGTTGCGGGCGAGGGAATATACGCGGATCTCTGGCAGGGGCAGGCTGACGCTGCTGCTGCCGACGACTGACGCTCGACCGGGGTGTCGGTATGTTCCCCGAATTATCCAAATATTGAGTAGCACTGAATTAGTGGGCGTGATATAAAATATTCTGAATAATCATATTCTGAATAATCATCTTCTGGAATATCATATCTAGAGATACCATCGACGAGATGTGCCACAATAAGGATAACTGGGTCGCTCTTATGTAGAGCTGCGGAAAGACCCCATAACAAGGCAGTCGATGGTGATATCGACAGATGCGCCTGTGAGATTCAGCGATCTAACGATCCCGAATGTATGAGCGGCCTGTTCCAACCCTTGCTTGGACAGGCCGAGGAACTTCCGCAGCCACGGTTGAACAAGCGAAAACAGACATTCTGCCTGATTGATGTGGACTCCGTCAGGCGATACGTACCTCTCTTTGTGGACGACTGTTCGGTGATCCCGATCCATCTCGCGGTACGCTTGGAGTCCATCTGTCCAGACCTCTCCCAGCCGCTGGGAGAGGTCTTCATACTGTCGGCTGAATATTCTTTAGGCTAGAGTGTGATTCTAGGGTATGGCCACGCTTGACGCCGCCACCCTCGACGACCTCCGCGACGCTCTCGCGGAGGTCGAGGACAAGAAGCCGACACAACGGCTGATGGCGGTGATTAACTACCTCGAAGAAGATGACGCGACGATGGCAGAGGTAGCTGAACGGTACGGATACACCGGTCCATGGCTGTCTCGTTGGGTTGGCCGGCTCGACCGGCTCGCTGATGAGCCGGTCGAGCAAGTCGTCTACGACGATCCGCGTGAAGGCAGACCATCCGAACTCTCTGATGAACAGCACGACCAGTTCGTTGAGGTACTTCACGACTCACCCGAAGAAGTTGGACTAGACGCGCCCGCGTGGTCTGTTCCACTAGCTCGTCACTATCTCTCTGAGGAATTTGACGTTGAGTACTGTGAGCGGCACGTCCGACGATTGATGTCTGAGGCCGGGCTGTCCTGGAAGACAGCCCGGCCGGAGTTCTACAAATCCGACGAGAGAGCCCAAGAAGCCTGGCAAGAAGGCTTCAAAAAAAGCGCAACGACCTGGACGATGAATACATAGTCCTGACGATCGATCAGACGCGGCAGGTTCTCTCGACGCTAATCTATGCGTGGTTTCCGGAAGGAGAGCGCCCGTCACTCTAATGAGTATGAAAACTTTTGTTAGTTAAGCTTGATAGAAGAGTAATGGAGCGCTCACGTCGAAAAGAGATTGAGCATCACTTGACTGAGGAAGAAATCGATGAACTGCTACGTGAGGCCGAAGACG
>NZ_SGUB01000011.1:0-112247 GCF_005435235.1 Halorubrum sp. GN12_10-3_MGM | reverse complement strand
TAACGGAATCTGTCGATCTGTCGACGGGCTCACAGTCCGGGCATATATCGGTCAGCGGCCCCGTCGATGTGTCGGCCTCATGGACAGAGGTATCCCGAACGCGCGATCCCGTCGTGGAATTGAACGGTCAGACTACGACCATCCACTCGGGGACACTAGCCGACGGTGAGACCGCCACGGCCACGATCCCGAAAGACCAGCTACAACAGGGCACCAACACCCTGAATGTCTCACTCGGAGACGGCTCGCTGTCAGCTGACGCGCCCGAGATGCGCGCCGACATCGAGGCCAGCCACGAGGCCTCCGACAAGATCTCCGTCGGCTACTCCGCGACCACCTTCGAGGAGAGCTACAACGTCAGCCACACCTACGCAGCTGAAACCTCGGACGCTCAGGTCACCATCCCCTTCGAATCGTCACGAGTGGTCGGGGTAAAAAACGTCGAGTACCAGATCGGCGGCGGCGGTTGGGAACGCGTCGGAGCGGATAACTACCGGTTCGATGGTACCACCGTCGATGTCTACGTGAGTGACGCCGTCGGCGGGACAGTGCCCGCTGGCTCGACGGTCGATGTGAGGGCGACCGGCCGGAAGATGTCGGTCGGGAACGGCGCCGTCACGATCACCGACCCGACCGCGCCTCACGAGGAGCTCGACACCCAGCTCCGAATCGACGAGCGGAGCGAGGACTTCCACGTGAATGTCGGCCCGACCGACGACGGCGATCGCGTACACTACTCGTACTCGGATATCTTCCCCACCGAGGACTACGTCGTCATCGATTCAAGCGGCGCCCAGAAGATGTATCTCCCAAATTCGAAGACAGGAGATACGTTCCGCGTGAAACACTTGGAGACGCGCGTCATTGCTCAGCAGGGAGACGTGCGGATCGACGTGGTCGAGCCCGGGCAGAACCCGGAACTTGACGTGTCGCCGGGACCAGGCGGCGATGGCGACCCCGTAACCATCGAGTATTATAACACCGAATCTGGCGTTGAGTACCTCCTGAATAGCCTCAAGCGTTCGATCGTCGTTGACAGTGACGTGGCGCAGTCTCCCGCGATCTTCGAAGACGATGACTCGGAGGACACGTGGCAGATTCTCCGTGACTCCGAGGCGTCAGTCCGAGAAGAGGACTCGGACGGCCCGATCGGTCAGTTCCGCGAGCGAGCGGGCGCCGCGGTCGGAAGCGTGAGCACGCCTTCCGGAGTTGGCGGTGGCCAGCTGCTCTTGCTTGGGCTGCTCGGACTCGGCGGAGTTGTCGTGTTCCGCCGGGTCGAACCGTTCGGCGGCCGCGGTATCGAGGTCGGTAAGCGAATCGCACAGAAGACCGGCAGCGGCGCGTTCTCAGGACTACAAGGGCTGTTGAGCTACATGAGTCGGGTTGTGAATCTCGTCGTGTCGAACCGTCGAGCGTCGATCGCAACGGGCGTGCTCGCGGCGATCATCGCGGCGCGGGCGGGTCTGCTTCGACTCCCCGAGGGTGCCGGTATCCTAATCGTGGTTTCGGGCGTACCGATCGCGTCGTATCTGGTGTTACGCCGCTCGGACGCGGTGAGCCAGCGCGTGTGGCTCGCGTCCACGCTCGTCGCGGTCGTGCTCGGATTAGAGTTCGTCGCGCCGGGAACGATCCAGACGGCGATCGAACAGCTGACTAGCGAGCAGGTGGCGCCGCTGCTGATCCTCGTCGTCGCCGGCGGCGTCTATCTGTGGTACCGCGCTCGACAGTCAGATCGGCCAGTGTTCAACGTCGTCACGCGGAGGGAGTGATGCTGGCCAGCCCCCTCGGAGGTGGCGTCGATGCGGTGATCAGCTTGGCGACCGGCAACGGTGTCGAGGTCGGGATGCTCGCGACCGCGCTCTTGGTGATCTGGCGCGGGCATCGCGTGCTCGCGATTCTACAGTCGGCGCTAGAGACGATCCGGATCGGGTTCATCGCGGCGGCCGCTGTCGGGTTGCTCGTGCTCGTTGCGATCGGCGCCGGGTGGATTTCGGTGTCGTCGTTGCCGGTCGTGCCGTCGGTGCCGCTGCCACTCTGAGCGGCGGCTGAAATTTGTGGGGTGTTTCTCGGCGCGTGCTGCGCTGCTGCGAGCGTTCGAAAGGATACGCGCCGGTCAGTACCTGAAGACCTCCCAACGTGGTTAGAACTAAAATTTTCGCGGGGCGAACCCCTGTTTCGAGTGCTTCAGGTGGAACTTCTGAAAGCGGTTGCTGTGTATTTTCCCCCGAAGGGGGTGCCCTTAGGCACACTCCCTAAGGGGTCCGTCCCAGCCCGTGGGATCGAACCCTGACCAGCCGCAGCGCTCGCGACGACGTCGAGGTCGATCGCGACCGCGATCGAGAGCAAAATCGGCTCAGATACCGCTTAAAACATAACTATTTCTACAAGAAACAGGGGGCAGGATAGTGTTGCCACTCAACTGTCGGTGGTCAGCGGGGGAGCTTCGAGGAGAAGAGAACGTCCCCGTTGCGGTTGATCGGGCGCTGACCCGTCCGACGTCCCTTCTCCTTCTCCGTCCAGGAGAACTCGCCGCTGATGAACTTCCGGTACGCCATCGAGCCCGTATCCTCCGCGGCGTCGACGCCGGCGCGGATGAGCTTGACGAGCTCGACGCGCGAAAGCGGCTGGCCGCCGAGATCGACGACCATCCCGTCGACGGACTCGGTGATCGAGATGCCGTGGCGCCGAGCCCAGCGTGCGAGCGCGGAGTCCTGGTCGATCATCTCGGTCTCCGCCGACGCGAGCTGGCGCACACCACCGACGACCCAGTCGGTGACGTCCTCGAACGTGTTCAGCAGGTCTTGGAACTTCTCGCGGATCAGGCTGTCCTCGAACGACATCTTCGCGTTCGCGACCTCGACGAGGTCGTCGAACTTCTCGGCGGCACGGTAGACGGTTGAGCGAGACGTGTCCGACAGCTCGGCGAGCTCGCCGACGCGGGCGCCGTCGCCGCCGTCGGTCAGTGCGGCCAGCACGGAACGCTCGGACTCGGTCGCGTCGCCTCGAGCGAAGTGCGCGACCGCCTGCTGCTCTTCGCCCTCCTGGACGCTGGGCATCTTGTTCTCAACGATGTCAAGATCTCGCTCTGACTCGGTCGCCTCGAAGTAGTGATCTGCCGTGTAGACGCGCGGGTCGGCTCGCGTCGGGAGTCCCGCCCAGAGGAGGACGTTCACGAGCGACTCGTCGAGCTCCGTTCGCAGCGCCTCGACGTCGAACGCGCCTTCTTCGCTCCAGGGCACCGAGGAGAGGTCGGAGTACTCCTTCGACCATTGGAGCTCGAGCTTCGGATCCGAGAGCGGATCGTCGTCCGACGACGTCTCCTCAGACCGGGCGAACTCGGGATGGTAGTACTTCACCAGCTTCCCGACGCCGTTCGGCTTCTCCGTGAGTTTCTTCCAGGTCGACTCGTCGAGCGCGACGGCGTTCCGGTGACCGATGACCTTCTCGTTGTCCCACTTGTATTCGCCCTTCCCGCGGTTGTTCGAACCGAAGAGCGCGAGCTGATCGAGAACGGCGCCCTGCCCGGCGACGTGCTGCTCGCCGGCGCCGCGGTCCAGGCGGAGGTACATCTCCATCTGGTAAGCGTTCGAGTGTTCGTGAACGCACTCGTCTCGGAAGTAGTGCGTACTGATGTCGAGTTCCTCAGCCAGTCGACGAAGCAGCGGTATCACCTCGTCCGGCTCTAGGTTGCTGGAATTCGCCTGAACGCGCAGGCCGTACGGGAGATCTTCCGGCATCGACCCGATCCGTTCGCCGTCAGCCGTTCGAGCGTCCGGTACCGACGGCCGGAACTGGAACGACGCCTTCCGCTCACCGAGACCGTCCTGCGCTCGAATAGCGATCTGGTACTCGTTGAACGTCTCGTAGGGGCGCGACGGCGCCGCGATACCGCCGGACCAGTAGTTCGTCTTGTCCGGGTTGATCTCCCAGAGCTCACCGTCGAAGGCGAACGACCCAACGTCGTCGGCGATGCTGGGCTCGTACTGTGAGACAATCGCGTCGTACGGCGACAGCGAGCCGGGGTGACCGTTCTGACGAGTGTCCGGCTGCGAGAACAGTAGATGCGCGCCGAACGCGTGAACACGCGGCTCGACGCATTCGATCGGCCCCTCGACATCGAAGGTCCGGTACTCGGTCGACTCCGGGCTGCTGGGGTGGACCTGCCGAGTGCCCTCGCTTGCGGCGTCGCGGAGCTCGCGCGCCTCATCGGAGTCGACGACGCCCTCGATCGAGTCCTCGTCGTCACCGGTGACGGGCTGGGCGTCGCCCAGCAGCTCGTCGAGGTCGCCCTGTGGCCCGGGTTCGAGGTAGTCGTCGCTCAAAGCTCCACCTCCTTCCGGGGAACGACCACGGCACCGCGCTCGCCGGCGGTGAACACCGCGACGAGCGGGATCCACGGCTCGCTGACGTCGAGCGCGGGCTCACCCGGATCGCGCTCGCTCGGATCGAACACATCGACGGAGGCGTGTTCCGGCGCGATCGCGAGGACGTAGCGACCGTCGCGATACCCGCGGACCGGGACCATCTCAGAGCTGACGCGGTCGATGTGGACACCGGCGATCCGGCGCCGTGGGACCAACGGTGTCCCGACCGAGTCGAGAACGACGTCCTTCGTGACCGGGTTCGCGGCGTGCTTCTCGCCAGCGACCCACCGCGCGATCGGACGACGGAGGACGATGTCGTCGGACCGCATCACTCGACCTCCGCGGGGTCGAACACGCGCGACCAGGCGAGTTGCGTCTCCCGACCGCGGCCGTCGTGCCTATCGCGCCAGCTGGAGGTCTCGTCGATAAGGTGTTCGACAGTCGTCGCGGGGACGACCTTCATCGCGATCGCCGGGCGAGCCGGGCGGGGCTCGCAAACGACGAAGACGTAGACGCCGCCGGCGTCGAGGAGCGCATCGTGCTGCGTCTCGCGGAGGCTGAAACGCCCGCGACGCTGCGCGCTCCCGTAGACCGCCATCGTGCTCTTGATCTCGACGACAGTTCCAGCTTCGAGGACACAGATTCCGACAAACGGGAGGTCTGAGCGCGGGAAGATAGCAGTCTCGGCGACAGCATCGTAGTGTTCGCTGTCCGCGGTGGATTCGAGTTCGACGACGACGTCGAAGACCTCGTGTTCGGCGTTCTCGCCAGCGCGCTTCGCGGCAGCGAGAGTATCGCTGCTCATCGGCCCAACCTCCCGGGTATCTTCGCCCTTCCGGCATTAGTCCTCGATATGATATTTATCTCACTGCCACTGTACGCCCGCACAGTCGACTCAAGAAGGAACTTCCGAGCGATAGACGCTCGGTCGCGATCAGCGTCATCTCGCTGTTCAAATTCACCTGCGAGCAGCTGATATATTTCTGTGTTTTCGCAAGAGCTATGCTTAATCCTACTGAACAATCTACTGGTGTGCTTGACACACCATGTCAGAGGCAGGTCCTCGTGCCCGCGCTCTTCCCTCACCTCGGTTCCGGTGTGGACACGCTGATCAGCGTCTTCATGGTTTTCTCTGACTCTCTCAGTCATCACGAGGCTCACCTCCGTAGAGCGCGTGACGAGCGTCTGCGTCGAGGTCGTGAACGCCCTCGTGTTCACGGAACCAGTTCAGGAACTCGCCGGCGGACAATCGGCTGATCTCCACCGACTCCCTGGGCTCGAGATTCCGATCGACGGTCACGAATCGGACTTTCCCGTCGTCATCGGGCTCAGCGCTGTCGAACAGCGCCCAGCCGTCGACAGCGAGCGCGACGCGGCGCATCCTCTCGCCGTCGACGGAGATCTCCTTGGGGACTTCGTCGAGCGTCAGGAAGCGGTCGCCGGCGACGGCGTGGACGTCGGGGTCCTCAACGTCGTCGAGGCTACGGAGACGCTCCCAGAGCTCGCGGTTGTGATGTCGGTACCGGGCGACGTGGTACCCACAGTACGCGACGTCGCCCCCGACCTCGGGCCAGGGCAGCCGGTAACGCTGTTCGCGGTCGCAGTGGCCGCACTCGCAGAGACCGTGTTCGTCGACAGGCCCGACCTCGGGTTCGAGCGCCCGATGGGCGCCCGAGTACCACGGCTGGCTGCGCGGGCGACTCATCGGCTACCTCCGTCGGCGCGCAGAGCGGCACCGACACGCTGACCGCGGTTACGGTTCGGATCCTCGGCGGGGTCGACGAGGTCGACGTCGACCCCGGCGGCGCTGCCGCGGCTGATGCGACGGAAGCAGTCACACCCGAGGCACCGGTGTGCGACGTCGTCCTCATCACCGAAGACAGCCCGGAACCTATCAGAGACGTGACCGTCGCAGTACCGGCACTGCGCGGTTTCGTCGGAACCGCCGGGTTGGCGGTTCATAGCGCACCCCCTGAATGCGGTTTTCGGGCGTTAGAAGGCCCTGAGGCTGCTGATAATGAGAAACCATAAAGAATCTGATGGGACCGCTGAGAGTCGAACTCAGGTCATACGGACCCCATCCGCATAGGATACCACTACCCCACGGTCCCTGACTACACGCTGAAAAACGACGGTCCGGTAATTAAGGACTTCGCTTCAGTCGTCGCCGTCCCGCGGGACCACGAGGTCGCCCGCGTCCCGCACCGCGAGGCTCCCGACCGCGTCGCCCTCGTAGACGGCCAGCCCCTCGGCGCGACCGAGGACGTACCCATCGCGGTCCGCCTCGACCGTCCCGCGCTCCGCGCCCGCGGCGTCGACCACGCTCGCGAGGACATCTCCCTCGTCGAACGCGTCCCCGGCCGCCACCCGGTGCCGGACGAGTCCGGAGATATCGGTCGTCGGCCCGCGGAAGCGCCGCACGGGAAACTCGACAGGGGCCGGGGCCACGCCGACCCCGGGCTCGCTAGCCGACTCGGGTACTTCGTCAAGGAGCCCGAGTTCGACCGCGACGCCGACGACGCCCGCGACGCCAGCGTCGAGGAGCGCGTCGTCGACGACGCTGTGGGCGCCGAGCTCCGCCGTGAACGCCGGGATCCCCGCCTCGTTGAGTACGGCGCCCGCGGTCGATCGCTGGAGGTTCTCTTCGACGTACTCTGCGGCGGGATACTCCCGGACCACCGGAAGCCCGAACGCCTCGACGAGTCGGCCGAGGTCCTCAGAGAGCGCGGCCGCCTCGGCCTCATTCCGTCGGTCACCGTACAGCACGCGGTCGCGGATGGCGAACGGCTCGCTACCGACGCCCGCGGTGTGACAGTCGATCAGCGCGTCCGCGGTCGCGTCGGTGCCGACCGCGTCGACTGAGAACTCGTTCCCCTCGACCGACGACTCGCCGGTGATCGCGGCGTACAGCCGGGCGTCGATCCGCTCTTGGAGCTTCGGCGGGCGGGCCGACTCCGCGTCGGCGTCCGGGAAGTGCCGGTTCGGGTCCTCGTCGGCGTAGTACGTCTCTCGCGCGTTCCGGCGCAGGCCGGCCGGGGAGACGACGGGCACGACGACGACAACGCCGGCGAGGTCGGCGAGGCGGTCGCCGAAGGTCGCGACCGCGTCCTGGACGACCGCGACGCCCGTCGCCTCGTCGCCGTGGACGCCGCCGGTGAGCCACAGCGTCGGCCCGTCGGCGGCACCGTTCGCGACCGCGACCGGGAGCCGTTCCGTGCCGCCGGTCGGCAGGTCCCCGACCGTGAGCCACCCGCGGTCAAGCGTTCCGGGCTCGGCGCTCGCGCTCCCGACGGCTACCACTCCGCCTCCGTCTGCGTCCGGCTCGTCCATGTCCGCATCTGGGGGCGGCGAATTTATAAAAGAACGCGCTCCAAGGCGACGACCGTCCCGTTCTCGGCGTCCGGGTCGCCGACGACGCGCCCGAGGCAGACCGCGGTGCCGTCCGGCGTGAAGCACGCGGCGAGCGGCGGGTCCGGGTCCGTGTCGCGGTCAGTCGGCGCGTCGCCATCCGTGTCGGTCGGCGCGTCGCTATCGTTCGACGCGTCGTCGCGGACCGCCGCCGGGATCGCCGCGTCGTCGACGTCGATCACGCCGGGCGCGTACACGGGAGCCCCGGTCGCGACGCTGCGGGCGGCCGACCGGGCGACCGTCACCGCGGGGAGGTGGGCGAGGGCGTCCTCCGCCGGGCGGACCACCTCGCGGAGGAGCGCGTCGTCGCCGTCCCCGGCCCACGCGAGCGCGTCCACGAGGTCCTGAAGCGTGCGGAGGTCGCGGTCGTCGAACGGGTCCGTGGCGCTGCGCCGGAGGTGTCCCATGTGCGCGCCGCCCCCCGTCGCGAGTCCGATGTCGTGACACAGCTTCCGGACGTACGTCCCCGACTCGCAGCGGATCCGGAGGAGCGCCCGGCGGTCGGCGACCTCCAGCAGGTCCAACTCGTGGACCGTCCGCGTGCGGAGCCGACGGCTCACGGCGCTCTTCCGCGGCGGCTTCTGGTAGATCTCGCCCTCGAACTCGGCGACGACTTCCCGGAAGTCCGACGGGGGTGACCCGTGGAGCTCCAGCACCGCGACGTACTCCTTCGCCCCTTCGAGGAACACCTGCGCCATGCGCGTCGCGTCGCCGGTCAGCGTGGGGAGACAGCCAGTGACCTTCGGATCGAGGGTCCCCGAGTGAGCGACGCCGCGGGTCGGCGGCCCCTCGGGGTCGAGCGTCGCGAGCGTCTCGTCTATGGCGTCCCGCACCCACGCCGACACTTGGTGCGAGGAGGGCCCGGCGGGCTTGTCGAGGTTGACGACGCCGAACCGGAGCAGCTCCGGCACCGACCGCTCTCCGGGAGGCGCTCTGAGCGGGTCGGGGTCGGCGTCGGAAGGATCTGTCATGCGGAGGTCAGTCGCGGGTTCAGAAGTCGTACACGACGCCGTCGACGGGCGCTTTCCCCTCGTCGTCGTCGGGGTCGTACGCTTCGACGGTCGCGACGAGGACGTCGAGGAAGCGCTCGGGCCCCCAGCGGGCGGTGTTGTACGCGGCGTCGTAGATCGAGAGGTCTTCGATGTCGATGTTGTAGTACTCCCGGTACCGCTTGCGCTCGGAGGCCTCGCGGCGCTCCGTCTCCGTTCGCGCGCGGTCGGTCGGCTTCGCCTCGCGCTCCGCGATCCGCTCCGCGCGGACCGACAGCGGCGCGTCGAACCAGAACCGGAAGTCGGCGTGGTCGGCCGCGAGCCACCCGGCGAGCCGCGATTCGAGGACCACGTCGTCGCGCTCGACGGCGATCTCGCGGAGCCGGCGGTCGAGGTCGCGGTCGATCTGCGGGTCCTCCTCGGCGAACTCGTTGAACTCGACCGGCGTCATGTCGCGTTCGGCCGCCATCTCGCGGAAGATGTCGCCGCCGGAGACGTGCCCGAGACCGAGCGCGTCCGCCAGCTGGACGGCGTTGGTGCTCTTCCCGCTTCCAGGCGGGCCGGAGACGGTGATCAACATATCACCACTGCGCGGGTGTCGTTCAAAACGGTTGTCGTTCGGCTGCGGGAGCGCGCGCCCGTCGGCGCCCGTGTCGAGGACTCGCTCGCCGTCACCGACCCGGCTCGCTCACGCCTCGGGGTCGGCCGTCGCGGCCGTCATCGACCAGACGGCGACGAGGCCGAGCAGGAGCGCGGGGACAAGCGGCAGCACGAGGTACGTGGAGAAAAAGGGGAGCCCGAACCACCCGGCCGCGTACGGATACGCGTAGATGATCCCGGGGATGACGATAGCGCAGACGAAAAGCGCCGCCGTCAGCGCCCACCCCTCGCGGCCGAAGCCGTCGGCCGCCGGCTCCCGACCGGCCGACTCCGACGGCCCCGTACCGTCGGCGCCGCCGCTCTCGCCCTCCGGGGCGTGGACATAGCCGCCGTCGGTAGTGCCGTCGGCGCCCGCGGCCGCGTCGCGATCGGCCGCGTCGCCGTCGGCCGCGTCGGTCTCAGAGCTCACTGTCGGGTCTAACCACCACTTTGCCAAAGCCCTCACGGTTCTCGATCATCTCGTGTGCGCGCGCAGCCTCGCTCATCGGGAGGACCTCCCGGACGCGGGGCTCGAAGGTCCCGTCCCAGACCAGTTCCAGGACATCGTCGACCTCGCCCGGCGTCGCCATCGTCGAGCCGATGACGGAGAGCTGGTTCCAGAAGATTCGGTTGAGCCCCGCGCCCGGGTTCGGGCCGGTGGTCGCGCCGCAGGTGACGAGCCGGCCGCCCTTCGCCATCGACTTCAGCGAGTTCGGGTAGGTCGCCTCGCCGACGTGGTCGACGACGACGTCGACGCCTCGTTTGCCGGTGAGCGCCGCGATCTCGTCCGCGAAGTCGTTCGCCTCGTAGTCGATGACGTGGTCGGCGCCGCAGTCCTCGGCGTGCGCGAGCTTCTCCTCGGTGGAGGCGGTCGCGAACACCTCACAGCCCGCGTGGTCGGCGATCTGGACCGCGGCGTGGCCGACGCCGCCGGAGGCGCCCAAGACGAGCACCTTCTCGCCCGCCTCGATGTCCGCGCGCGTCTGGAGCATCCGCCACGCGGTCTGGAACACGAGCGACGCGGAGCCGGCGACCTCCCAGTCGACGCCGTCGGGGACCGGGACGAGGTTCTCGGCCGGGACCGACGCCTTCTCGGCGTGGACGCCGCGGACGTGTTCGCCGATGATGTGGAAGGAGACGCACAGCGACTCCTCGCCGTTCCGGCAGAACTCACAGTTGCCGCAGGAGACGCCGGCGCTCACGGCGACGTGGTCCCCAGGCTCGAAGCGCGTCACGCCCTCACCGACGGCCTCCACGACGCCCGCGGCGTCGCTCCCCGGGATGTGCGGCATCTCCACGTCGATGCCGGGCATTCCGCGGCGAGTCCAGACGTCGAGGTGGTTCAACGCCCCCGCCTTGACGTCGACGAGCACCTCGCCGCGGTCGGGGTCGGGCTCGGGGAACTCGCCGTACTCGATCACGTCGCGGTCGCCGTGGTCGGCGAACTGAACGGCCTTCATATTCGGACCCTCCCGCGGGACCCACTAAACAGTACGCCTCACGGAAACGAGCGACGCGACCATCGAACCGGCGCGGCCACCGGACTGACGCGACCATCGAACCGGCGCGGCCCGCGGGACGACGCTCGCAGCCACCGTGCGAGTCGCCCACAGCGACCCGACCGTTTCGTGATGTTTAAGTACCGAAAGCGGGAGCATACGAACGCACGAACTGTAGGGGCGTCGGGCCCCGAGTCCGAGAGGGCGATGATACAACGCGGGTTGCGGTAGCCAAGCCTGGCCCAAGGCGCAGGGTTGCTAACTCTGTGGCGTCACTGCCTCCGGGGTTCGAATCCCCGCCGCAACGCTCGAACGGACGAGTACCGCCGGATCGCGCCGGTAGGGCTCACCACAACCAACACATGAGCACGGAAGAACCACAGGACGACTCGCCGGAGGAGGAGGAAGACCTCCAGTACTTCGTTCGGATCGGGGGCGCGGACCTCGACGGGACGAAGACGGTCGAGCGAAGCCTGTCCGAACTCGACGGCATCGGCACGCGCACGGCGCGGCTGGTCGCCGAGAAGGCCGACGTGGACCGAAACGCCACGTTCGGGCTCCTCGACGAGGAGGATATCGACGCGGTGGTCGACATCGCCGAGAACCTCGAAGACCACGTCCCGTCGTGGATGACGAACCGACAGAACGACTTCTTCACCGGAGAGACGACGCACCTCGTCGGCACGGACGTCAACGAGAAGCGGCGCCACGACATCAACCGGATGAAGATCATCGAATCGTACAAGGGCGTGCGCCACAAGCGCGGGCAGAAGGTCCGCGGCCAGCGCACCAAGTCCACGGGTCGCTCGGAGGGGACCATCGGGGTCAACGTCGAGGAGATCCGCGAGGAGATGGAAGACGACGAGGGCGGTGACGACGAATGAGCACCGGAAAGAACACCAAGGGCTACGAGACGCCGAACCACCCGTATCAGGGCGAGCGCATCGCCGAGGAGTCCGACCTCCTCTCGCGGTACGGTCTGAAGAACAAAGAGGAGTTCTGGCGCGCCCAGTCCGAACTGCGCAACATGCGCCGAGAGGCCCGACGGCTGCTCGGCGAGGCGCAGGGTGACGTCGACGCCGCACAGGACGCCGGCGCGGAGTTCGTTACGCGGCTCCGCCGGATCGGCATCCTCGGCGACAACGACGACATCTCGACGGTCCTGTCGCTCGACGTGACCGACCTGCTGGAGCGTCGCCTCCAGACGGTCGTCTACCGACAGGGCTTCGCCTCCTCAACCCAGCAGGCCCGCCAGTTCATCGTCCACGGCCACATCACCGTCAACGGCGCCCGCGTCACGCGCCCGTCGGTGAAGGTGGACGTCGACGACGAGGGCGCCATCGCCTTCGACGAGACGAGCCCGCTCGCGGACGATCTCCACCCCGAGCGCGCGGAGTCACAGGAGTAACCAACCATGAGTGAATCCGAGGACGGAAAGTGGGGCATCGCCCACGTGTACGCGTCGTTCAACAACACGCTCATCACGGTCACCGACGAGACGGGCGCCGAGACGATCGCCAAGTCGTCCGGCGGCACCGTGGTGAAGCAGAACCGCGACGAGGCGTCGCCGTACGCCGCCATGCAGATGGCGGAGGTCGTCGCCGAGCGCGTCAAGGACGCCGGTCTGGAGGGCGTGCACGTTCGCGTGCGCGGTCCCGGCGGCAACCTCAACAAGTCCACCGGTCCCGGTGCGCAGGCGACGATCCGCGCGCTCTCGCGGGCGGGCGTCGAGATCGGGCGCATCGAGGACGTCACGCCGATCCCGCACGACGGGACGAAGGCGCCGAAGAACAAGCGAGTCTGACATGACCGAAGACGAATTCGACGTCCAGTACGTCGAACGGGACGAACGCAGCGCGCGGGTGCTGATCCGCGGGCTCACGCCGGCGTTCGCCAACGGCATCCGCCGCGCGATGATCGCCGACGTCCCGACGTTCTCGATCGACACCGTCCGGTTCGTCGAGAACTCCTCGGTCATGTTCGACGAGATGATCGGCCTGCGGCTGGGGCTCGTGCCCCTGACGACGCCGCTCGACGACTTCGAACTCGGCGACGAGGTCACCCTCGCGCTCGACGTCGAAGGTCCGGCGACGGCGTACTCCGGCGACATCGAGAGCAGCGACCCGCTCGTCGAGGTCGCCGACGAGAACGTTCCGATCATCGAGCTGAAGGAGGGACAGCGGTTGGAGTTCGAGGCCGACGCGGTCCTCGACACCGGCAAGGAGCACGCCAAACACCAAGGCGGCGTCTCCGTCGGCTACCGCCACCTCCAGCGCGTCTCGGTCGAGGGCGACCGCGGCGAGTTCGACGACGACGAGCCGAACATCCTCCGCGGCGTCATCGAGACGCCGGACGGGGAGATCGAGCTCACGGACGAGTTCGACAACGACCTCTCGGAACGGTTCCCCGGCAAAGAGGTCGCGGTCGAGGACGTGCCGGGCGCGTTCGTCTTCCACATCGAGACGGACGGCTCGTTCGACGTCGAGGAACTGTTGCTCCGCGCGATCGACTCCATCGAGGAGCGCGCGGACGAACTACAGACGAAAGTCGCAGTATAAGGAAATGACGGCCCTTCGAACCACCCCCCTGACCGTCGCCCCCGCCGGCAGCCGCGGCGCCGCTCCGACCGACGGAGCGCCCGCGGCCGACCGCGGGGACGCCGGGACCGAAAGTGGTTTGAAGGGAGCCGGAATACGGTGGAGTGCACGCAGGGATAGCCAAGTCAGGCCAACGGCGCAGCGTTCAGGGCGCTGTCCTGTAGAGGTCCGCAGGTTCAAATCCTGCTCCCTGCACTCCGTTTTCCACGAACTCTCCGTTCAGGAGGGACAGCTATGAGTAGCAAGACGAATCCGAAACTACAGAACCTCATCGCCGATCTGAAGTCGGTCTCGCGTGACTCCGGTGCCAACGTGTGGCAGGACGTCGCCGACCGACTGGAGAAGCCACGGCGCACGCACGCTGAGGTCAACCTGGGCCGTATCGAACGATACGCGCAGGAAGACGAGACGGTCGTCGTCCCCGGCAAGGTGCTGGGCAGCGGTGTGCTCGAAACGAACGTTACCGTCGCCGCCGTCGACTTCTCCGGAACCGCCCGGACGAAGATCGACCAGGCCGGCGAAGCGGTGACGCTGGAACAGTACGTCGAACAGAACCCCGACGGAAGCAACGTGCGGGTGATCCGATGAGTCTCGCGAAGATCGACGCGGACGTCGTCGTCGACGCCCGCGACTGTATCCTCGGTCGCGTCTCCTCGGAGGTCGCCCAGCGCGTCCTCGCCGGGGAGACCGTCGCCGTCGTCAACGCCGAGCGCGCCGTCATCACCGGCAACGAGGAGGCGACGATGGAGACGTACCACAAGCGCGCGGAGCTCGGCTCGGACAGCGGGCCGTACTACCCCAAGCGCCCCGACCGAATCTTCAAGCGCGCCATCCGCGGCATGCTGCCGTACAAGTCGGAGGACGGCCGCGAGGCGTTCTCGAACGTGCGCGTGTACGTCGGGAACCCCTACGAGCGCGACGAGGACGTCGAGAGCGTCGTCCTCGACGGCACCTCGCTCGACCGCCTCTCGAACATCAAATTCACCACGCTCGGGGAGATCTCCGAGTCTCTGGGAGCCAACGTCACATGGTAACGAACACCTCAGGCAAGAAGAAGACGGCCGTCGCCCGCGCCACCGTGCGCGAGGGCGAGGGTCGCGTTCGCATCAACTCCCAGCCAGTCGAGCTGGTCGAACCGGAGCAGGCGCGGCTCAAAATGCTGGAGCCGTTCCGCATCGCGGGCGAGGAGCTCCGCGACGGCGTCGACATCGACATCGACGTCGAGGGCGGCGGCTTCAGCGGGCAGGCGGACGCGACGCGGACCGCCATCGCCCGCGGCCTCGTCCAGCACCTCGGCGACGCCGAGCTGCGCGACGCGTACATGAACTTCGACCGCACCCTGCTGGTCAACGACGTGCGCCAGTCCGAACCCAAGAAGTGGGGCGGACCCGGCGCGCGCGCTCGCTACCAGAAGTCCTACCGCTGAGGTGATCCAGTCATGATGATCCCCGTCCGGTGTTTCACGTGCGGCAACGTCGTGGGTGAACACTGGGAAGAGTTCAAAGAGCGGGCTCGCGAGGGCGACGAAGACCCCGGCGAGGTGCTCGACGACCTCGGGGTCGACCGGCACTGCTGCCGGCGCATGCTGGTGAGCCACCGCGACCTCGTGGACGTCGTCTCGCCGTACCAGTAACCATGTCAGGACAGCGATACAATCGATACGAGAAGGCACGCATCCTCGGCGCGCGAGCGCTACAGGTGTCCTACGGGGCGCCCGTGCTGATCGACACGGACCAGACGGAGCCGATACTCGTCGCCGCGGAGGAGTACGACGCGGGCGCGCTCCCGTTCACCGTGCGGAGGGAATCCAACTAATGACCCGAATTACCAGCGTCTCGTTGCGTCGCGTGCTCGACTCGCGCGGAAACCCGACGGTCGAGGCCGACGTGCTCACCGAGTCCGGCGGCTTCGGCCGTGGGGCGGCGCCTAGCGGGGCCTCGACCGGGGAGTACGAAGCGATCGAACTGCCGGCGAGCGAGTCCATCGCGAAGGCCCGCGAACACGCGGTCCCGCGCCTCGAGGGCGTCTACGCCGGCGACCAGCGCGCGGTCGACAACGCACTCCGCGCCGCCGACGGGACGGACGACTTCTCCGCCATCGGCGCCAACAGCGCGGTCGCCATCTCGATGGCGGCCGCGAAGGCCGCCGCCGACGTGCTCGGCGCACCGCTGTACCAGCACCTCGGCGGGGCGTTCCGCGGCGAGAACTTCCCGATCCCGCTTGGCAACGTCGTCGGCGGCGGAGAGCACGCCAAGGAGGCGACCCACATTCAGGAGTTCCTCGCGGCGCCCGTCGGCGCGCCGAGCGTCTCGGAGGCCGTCTTCGCGAACGCCGCGGTCCACGCGGCGGTCGCGGACGTGTTAGACGAGCGCGGCGTGCCCGCGGCGAAGGGCGACGAGGGCGCCTGGGCGCCCCCCATCTCGGACGCCGACGCGTTCGAGGTCGTCGACGAGGCGGTCGACCGCGTCGAGGAAGACGTGGGCTTCGAGATCCGCTTCGGTCTCGACATGGCCGCGGCCGAACTGTACGACGACGAGGCCGAGGCGTACGTCTACGGCGACGAGACGAAGTCGGCCGACGAGCAGATCGAGTACGTCGCCGGCCTCGTCGACGAGTACGACCTCGCGTACGTCGAGGACCCGCTCGACGAGAACGACTACGAGGCGTTCGCGGACCTGACCGACCGGGTCGGCGACCGGACGCTGATCTGCGGGGACGACCTGTTCGTCACCAACGTCGAGCGGCTCCAGGACGGCATCGACGCCGGCGCGGCCAACAGCATCCTCATCAAGCCGAACCAGATCGGGACGCTGTCGGACGCGTTCGACGCCGTCGAGCTCGCCGCCCGCAACGGGTACGAGACAGTCATCTCTCACCGTTCGGGCGAGACCGAGGACACCACCATCGCACACCTCGCCGTGGCGACCGACGCCGGTTACATCAAGACCGGGACGGTCGGCGGCGAGCGAACCGCCAAGCTGAACGAACTGGTCCGCATCGCGGACGACGCGGTATGACGGGCCCACACCACGCATGAGCGAAGACAACGACGCGGTCGAACTCGACGACGACGCGGAGACCGAGGCGGTCGACGCGGCGGTCGAGGAGGAGGCCGACACGACCGAGGAACCGACCGCCGACGCGGCCGAGACGGCCGCCGACGCCGAGAGCGAGACCGCCGCGGGCGACGACGAAGCGGACGAGGAGGAGGCCTCCCCGTTCGACGACGACGTCATGCCCGACGACGACGTCGACCTGCTGATCCCCGTCGAGGACTACCTCTCCGCGGGTGTCCACATCGGGACCCAGCAGAAGACGAAGGACATGGAGCGGTTCATTCACCGCGTCCGCGACGACGGGCTGTACGTCCTCGACGTGAGCCTGACCGACCAGCGGATCCGCACGGCCGCGGACTTCCTCGCGAACTACAACCCCGAGCAGATCCTCGTCACATCCTCGCGGCAGTACGGTCGGTTCCCGGCCGAGAAATTCGCGGACGCCATCGGCGCCCGCGCCCGCACCGGTCGCTTCATTCCGGGCACGCTGACGAACCCCGACTACGCCGGCTACATCGAGCCGGACGTGGTCGTGGTCACCGACCCCATCGGCGACGCGCAGGCCGTCAAAGAGGCCATCACCGTCGGTATCCCGGTGATCGCGATGTGCGACTCCAACAACCAGCTGTCGAACGTCGACCTCGTCATCCCGACGAACAACAAGGGTCGGCGCGCGCTGTCGGTCGTCTACTGGCTCCTCGCCAACGAGACGCTCGACCGCCGCGGCGCCGACACGGTGTTCGCCCTCGAAGACTTCGAGGACGAGCTCTAAGCCGGCCGCGTTTTTCTTCGACGCTTCCTGTTTCGTCCGTTCACCGCTCGGAGAGCCGTCGGCGAATCGATCCGCGGCGCGACGCGCTCAGACGATATCGGGCGTGAACGGGTACGAATAGACCCGCCCGTCGTTGGCCTTCACCGTTGCCACGAGGACCAAGACTAGGTCGACGACGCCGATAATCGGGAACAGCAGGAGGCCGATGAACACGAAGCTCAGGAGGGCGGCAATCATGAGCGCGGCGAAGACGACGATCTGGAAGTTCAGCGAATTCTTCGCGTTCCGCTCGACGAGTTCGTCGTTGTCGTCCGCGAGGATCAGGAAGAGAATCGGGCCGAGGAACGACGCGAAGAGCGACGAGGCGTGCGACAGCGCCGCTAGCGTCGTGTCCCCGTCGACGGTCCCGTCGCCGGTCTCAGTTGCTGTGGTTGACATAGCGGGATGGCGGTTTCGGAGCAGATTGATAAATTTTCGGAGACCGACCGGGATACACGGAGGCGGCAGTCGACAGCCACGCTCGAGCCGGCGCCCGTCGCCGACTGCGACCGATCGGTCGTCGGTCGGTCCCCCGCTCAGTCGGGCGTCGGCCGGTCCCCCGCTTAGTCGGTCGTCGACGGCTCGCTGTCGGTCGGTTCGTCGACCGCCCCGCCCGTCGTCTCCTCGAGCACGTCGTGGGTCCACCGCGGCTCTATCTCTCGGTTCGCCATCACGATCCGGTCGCCGCCGTCGGTGTCGATCCGCGTCTTCCGGAGTTCGATGGCGGCGACCGTTCCCGTCACGCCCTTCGACTCGACGCGGTAGCCGACGTTGAAGTCCGGGTCCCGCAGGAGGTAGACGCCCGCCACCGTGTCCTCGATCATCTCGGAGAGCGCGTAGGAGACCCCGAGGGCGATGAAGCCGACGGCGGTGCCGAGGCTCGCCGCGATGTCGCCCATGCCGACGACCTTCAGGAACGTGAGCGCGACGCCGAACCAGAGGAACACGGAGACGAGCGTGACGATGAGGTCGCCGACCAGTTCGCGGTCGCCGACGTACAGCCGTTCGATCGACCCGCGGACGACCGAGAGGACGACCCGCACCGTCAGGTACGCCAGCGCGAGGAAGATCAGCCCCGAGAGCAGCCGCGGGACCGCCACGACCAGCCCCTCGACGAAGTTCGAGAGCGAGCGGGAGACGAGCGACGGGATCTGCGTCATGCCGAACCGCACACGGCGGAGAGTGGAAAAGGTGAGGGCGCCGCCGGCTCAGTTCGCGGCCTCGTCGCCGGTCGCCCCGTCCTCGGACAGCGCCGACCGAGCCTCCGCGACGGTCTCGTCCACGCGAGCCCACGCGACGGGCGGCTCGACCGCCTCGAGCTCCGCGTCGAGCGCGTCGAGCCGCTCGCCGAACTCGCCGTCCCGGCCCGGCCGGTCGCCGAGCGCGTCGGCGTGCTCCGCGACCGCGGATTCGAGATCGTCGATCCGCGCGTCCACGTCGTCCGGGAAGGGGGCGCCGTCGCGGTGGGCCCACGCGCGGAGGTCGTCGGCCTCGGCTCGGAGGTCGGCGACGACGAGGTCGAGGACGCGCGTCTGGACGGCGGCGTCGAACCGCCGTCCTGGGTCCGGGTCGTCCGCGTCCCGCAGCGACTCGACGGTCTCGGTGAGGGCCGCAGCGGACTCCTCGGCGGCCTCGACTTCGTCCACGAGCGCGCCGTGGCGTCGGTTGGCCGAGCGGAGCCACGCCTCGAACGCCTCCAGTTCGGTTTCGAGGTCGTGGGCGACGCGGACGATGTCCTGCGCCTCGGTGGTTATCTCGTGGAGGGCAACCGCGGCGCGGTACACCGCCACCGGCTCGGCTAGCCCCGACCGCGCCGCGCCGAGGTCGTCGCCGAGCGCCTCCACCTCCGCACGGAGGTCGTCCAGCCGGTCCCCGAACGCCCGCCGGCGGACAGTGACGACCTCGAGGTCCGGCGCGTCGTCGGCGGCGGCGGTCGCCTCGTCGTGGGTCCGCGTCGCGAGGTCGACCCGCGTCTCCGCTGTCGCGAGTATCTGCGACACGTCGGTGACGCTCGACTCGATCGCCGCGGACGTCACCCTCCCGTCGTCGGTGAAGGGTTCGAGCCAGGTCCGGATCGACTCCGGTTTCTCGCCGGTCCGGTCGGCCACAGACTCGACGAGTTCGTCGAGGGGCGTCTCCGCGGGCGCGCTCTCACTCATACGGCCGGATTCGGCGTAGTACGGTGTATACCTTCCTAAGAGCGGTGTGTTCGGGGACAGAGGCAAACAGAGCGGTACGTGGTGGTATATAGCTGTCAGAACCGTCTCTTGTACTCACCACCGATACTGTGGACTCTTCGCGTGACAAGAGGTGACTATATTAAAAATATAAACCAGTTTAATAGACTTGCCCGTTGCCACGCCTGATGTCAGACCGGAACTGGGTCGACGGCGGCGTGTCGCGGCGGAAAGTTCTCATCACGTCCGGAGCGCTCGGAACCGCCGGGTTGGCGGGCTGTAGCGGAAGCAGCGACGGCGGCGACGGCGGATCCGGCGGCGACGGCGGCGACGGTGGCTCCGGCGGCTCCGGTGGCGACGGCGACGACGGCTCCGGGCAGAGCACGGCGCTGCTCAACGCCGAGGGCTCCTCGACGGTGTACCCAATCTCGAACACGGGGAGCTCATACTGGAACTCCAACGCCCCGCCGAGCGACGGCGAGTACTGGGGCGCGAACGACGAGGGCTCGGTGCCCGGCTGGGACCAGCTCTCCGCCGACGGCGCGGACGACATGCTCATCGCCGACTACTTCGCAGCGAAGTTCGGCTTCGAGCCGACCGATCAGCGCTCTTCGCCGCCGTTCCCGACGACGGTCGGCCTGAGCCACTCCGGGACCGGCTGTGAGGCCGTCACTGACGGCCTCGTCGACATCGGCAACTCCTCCGGGCCGATCACGGCGGAGCTCGACTGGACCGAGGAGAAGGCCCAGAACACAGTCGTCGACAACGTTGTCGGTCGCGATGGCCAGCCGGTCGTCGTCAGCTCCGACGTCTCCGACGCCGGCGTCGCGCAGCTGACCGGCGAGGAGATCCGCGGCATCTACCAGAACGAGATCACCAACTGGAACGAGATCGACGGGGTCGACTACGATCAGGAGATCTACGCTATCGGCCGCGCCGAGGGCTCCGGGACGGACACCTCGTTCCGCCTGAACATGCTCGGCGCCGCCGACGCCTCGATGTCGGGCGTCGACACGCGCTTCGGGCAGAACCAGCAGGTCGCGCAGGCCGTCTCCCAGAACGAGGGCGCCATCGCGTACATGGCGCTCGCGTTCACCAGCGAAACGGTCATCCCGATCTCCATCGAGTTCGACGGCACGCTGTACGAGACCAGCCGCGACGCGGAGAACACCATCTTCGACAGCGAGTACCCGCTCAACCGCGACCTCCACATGTACACGCTCATCGAGGAGAACAACCCCGAAGCCGGCGGCTACGACCGGCGCGAGGCGGCGTTCGTCAATATGTTCCTCAACGAGTTCGGACAGAGCGTCTTCGTCGAGGGGAACAACTACATCCCGCTCCCGACGAGCGACCTCCAGTCGATGAAAGACAAGGTCTCGTCCGTCGCCACGGAGGATCTCATCTCGCCGTAGTCCGACGACCGACGGTCGATCGACCCGAGACGAGCGTCGTCTCGGCCGACTGACCCCCCCGCGACCGCCCGTCTCTCCGCGGCCGCCGGCGCTCACGGTACGGACGAACATGGCTTCTACGACACACAACACGCGAATGCTCTCGATAACAGACAGATGCCAACGGTAACAGACGCGCTCGGCGGGCGACTGACCGACGCGCTCGGCGCGCAGCGCAGACGGGTCAGGGAGTTCGTCGACGAGACCGAACCCCCCGCGCTGGCGATCATCTCCGCGATGACGCTGTCGCTTCTGGCCACCCTCGTCGGGTTCCTCGCCGTCTCCGACCTCACCATCGCTCCCTTCGTCGTCTTCCTCACGGCGGCGGGGATCGGCTGGTTCCGGTACCAGGAGGAGACCGCGTACACGATCGCGCTGATGATGACGGTGTCGACGATCCTCATCCTCGGACTGATCATCGTCTTCATCTTCCGCGAGTCCGTCCCGGTGATCCGATACGAGAGCGCGACGGCGTTCGGGATCACGGTCCCCGGCCTGCGGATGTTCATCCAGCCGAACTGGGACGCCGTCTCGCCGCCCATCCGGTACTCGATGGTGCCGATGATCCACGGGACGGTGATGGTGACGCTGATCGCCTCCGCGGTCGCCGCGCCCCTCGGTGTTTCCGCGGCGCTCTTCCTCTCGGAGATCGCCCCCGCGACCGTCCGCGAGGTCGTCAAGCCCGGCGTCGAGATCCTCGCCGGCATCCCCTCGATCGTCTACGGGTTCATCGGGTTCACCGTGCTGGGCCCGTGGGCCTCCGACCAGTTCCAGACGACGGGGCAGGGGTCGTACCTGTTCGTCGGCATCGTCGTCGGGCTGATGGCGCTCCCGACCGTCGTCTCCGTGGCCGAAGACGCGCTGAGCAGCGTCCCGGAGTCGATGAAGAGCGGCTCGCTGGCGATGGGAACGACCGACTGGCAGACGATGACCTCGATCACGCTGCCGGCCGCGTTCTCCGGCGTCTCCGCGGCGGTCCTGCTCGGTGTCGGCCGCGCCATCGGCGAGACGATGGCCGCCACGGTGATGCTCCGCGGCGTGCCTCGCCTCACGGAGCCACTCGTCAACGTCTTCTACGGGCAGGAGACGCTGACGTCGATCATCGCGCGGAACTACGGCGAGGCCGACGGCCTCCAGATGGACGCCTTGTTCGTCGCGGGCGTGATCTTGTTCGTCACCGTCCTCGTCATCTCCATCGGCGCGCAGTACATCGAATGGAGAATGCACAAGCGGCTCGGGGGTGAGGTCTGATGGCGGACGCGAGCCAGACGGACGCCAGGCTCGTCGAGTCGGAGACCACGGAGACGGACGCCGTCGCGGGCGTTGCCGTCGGGCTCTCGGCGGTCCTGTTCGCGCTCGCCGTCGCCGCGCTGTTCGAGCGCGTCAGCCTCACCGGCTCGCTGTTCGGGATTCGGACCGTGACGCTGCTCGGCGGGCTCCTGACCGCGCTCGGCGTCGCGGTGGTCGCCTTCGGCGCCGGCTCCCGTCTGGGCTACGTCGAGACCGACCCCGACCCGAGCGCCGGGCTCGTCGCCGGCTTCGGCGCCGCCGTTCCGTGGGTCGTCGTCGGCGGGAGCGTCGCGAGCCAGACGCTCGGTCTCGGCACGACGGTCGGCGTCCTCGCCGGGACGGCCGTCGGCGGCGGCGCGTTCGCGCTCACGGTCCTCCCCCGCGAGGACGTGGGGTCGACGCTCCCGCTCGGGAGCCTCCTCGCGCTGACGGGGCTCGTGTTCCTCACCGGCGTCATCGGCCCGACGTGGGTGTGGGAGCTGGACTGGGCCCAGCAGGCGGCCCTCACCGCGGAGTTCCTCATCCCCGCGGCGACGCTGTTCAGCGCGCTGTACGGCGGCTGGGCCTCGGCGAAGGCGTACGGTGGCTTCGGCGCCCGCGGTCGGCACATGGGCGCGTACGTCCTCGTGTACCTGAACGCGCTCTCGATCGTCGCTTTCCTGTTCGTCCTCGTCGCCTTCGTGGTCGTCCAGGGGGTCCCCGGGCTGTTGAACGGCGTCGAGATCGGCCTCGGCACCGGGCCGCAGACGACGGTCCTCGGCGTCTCGGTCACGCTGCCGGTGTCCGTCCCGTTCGTGATGAACGGCGTCGCCCTCTTCAATGACTTCCAGGGCGTGTTGCCCGCGATCGTCGGCACGGTCTGGCTCGTCCTCGGCGCCGTCGTGCTGGCGGTCCCGCTGGGCGTCGGCGCGGCGCTCTTCCTCACCGAGTACGCGGACCGCGGTCGGTTCACCCAGGTCGTCGAGATCGCGACAAACGGGCTGTGGAGCACCCCCAGCATCGTCTTCGGGCTGTTCGGCTTCGCCTTCCTCATCCCGCGGTTCGGCAACGGGAAGTCGCTGCTCTCCGGGATGATCACGCTCGGGTTCATGCTCCTCCCGCTCGTGGTGATCACCTCCCGGGAGGCGATGCTCTCCGTCCCCGACGAGTACCGCGACGCGAGCGCCGCGCTTGGGGTGTCGAAGTGGCAGACGATCCGGAGCGTCGTCCTCCCGGCGGCGCTGCCCGGCGTCGTCACCGGCGTCATCCTCGGCGTCGGTCGGATCGCCGGCGAGACGGCGCCGATCCTGCTGACGATGGCCGGCGGGACGTTCGTTCCCGGCTCGCAGACGGTCGACGTCCTCGGGAGCTTCCAGTTCACGTCCGCGCCGCCGTTCGTCGCCAATCCGGCCCTGCTGGAGGCAACCTCGGCGCTGCCGTACCAGCTGTACGCTCTGATTTCCGCCGGCGTGGGTGCCAGCAGCAACGTCGGCAACGCGGACGAGTTCCGCTGGGCGACGGCGCTGGTGCTGCTCGTCGTCGTCCTCTCATTCTACGCGATCGGCATCGCGACGCGCTACTACTTCCGGCGACGGCTCACACACACCTGAATCCGATGAGCGAGAACACCACCCAACAGACCCAGACCGCATCGACCGACGACCGCTCGCCGACCGACGGCCGCTCGCCCACCACGACGACCGGCGAGACCGTCGAGCAGACCCGCGACGAGTGGACCGACTACGAGTTCCGCGGCGACGCGAAGCTGGCCGTCGAGGACCTCGACGTCCACTACGGCGACGACCACGCGCTGAAGGGCGTCTCGATGGAGATCCCCGAGGAGAGCGTCACCGCCCTGATCGGCCCCTCGGGCTGCGGGAAGTCGACGTACCTCCGGTGTCTCAACCGGATGAACGATCGGGTCAGCTCCGCCCGGATCGACGGCTCGGTGAAGCTCGACGGGCAAGAGATCTACCGGGACGGGGTCAACCTCGTGGAGCTGCGTAAGCGGGTCGGAATGGTGTTCCAGTCGCCGAACCCCTTCCCCAAGACGATCCGCGAGAACATCGCCTACGGGCCAAAGAAGCACGGCGACCTCGACACGGGCCTCCTCGCCCGCCTGCTGAACCGGAGCGACGCCGACGAGCGCGACGCGCTCGTCGAGCGGTGCCTCCGCGACGCGGCGCTATGGGACGAGGTGAGCGACCGGCTCGACGACAACGCGCTCGGGCTCTCGGGCGGCCAGCAACAGCGGCTCTGTATCGCCCGCTGCCTCTCGGTCGACCCGGAGGTCATCCTGATGGACGAGCCGGCGTCCGCCTTGGACCCCATCGCCACGGCGAAGATAGAGGACCTGATCGACGACCTCGCGGAGGAGTACACCGTCGTCATCGTCACGCACAACATGCAGCAGGCGGCCCGGATATCGGACCAGACCGCCGTCTTCCTCACGGGCGGCGAACTCGTCGAGTACGGCGACACCGATCAGGTGTTCGAGGACCCACACAGCGAGCGCGTCGAGGACTACATCACCGGCAAGTTCGGGTGATCCCATGCCCCGAGAACAGTACCAGGACTCGCTCGACGAGCTCCGGGCGGACGTGCTCGCCATGGGGGATCAGGTGATAGGGCAGGTCGAACGGAGCCTCGACGCCGCGGAGCGCCGCGACGAGCCGCTGGCGAAGAAAGTGGTCGACGCCGACGCCGCGGTCAACGAGACGTACCTGCGCTTGGAGGACCGGTGCGTGGACCTGTTCGCGCTCCAGCAGCCGGTCGCGGGCGACCTCCGACTCGTCACCGCCTCGTTCAAGATCATCACCGACCTCGAACGCATCGGCGACCTCGCGGTCAACCTGGCGGACTACCTCCGGACCGCGACGCGGACGCTCTCGCCGGAGGTTCAGCTCGACGCCATCGGCGAGGCGGCGCGCGACCTCCTCGAACGGAGCCTCGCCGCGTACGAGGCCGAGGACGCGGCCGCGTGCCGCGCGGTCGCGGCCGACGACGACGAGGTCGACGCGCTCTGCCAGCGGGCGAGCGAGAGCGTCACCCGCGATCTGATCGCCGGGACCGACGGGGACGGCTGGGAGGCCGAACGGCTGTTGGACGACGTATCGCGGGTGCTGTTGACGATCCGAGACCTCGAACGGATCGCGGATCACGCCGTGAACATCGCGGCGCGGACGCTGTACATGATCGAAAACGACCCGGAGCTGCTCTACTGAGATGGAGTCGAGAAAGGTCCAAACCGTGGGGAACGGGACGTACACGGTCTCGCTCCCGAAGGACTGGGCGGAGTCGCAGGGCGTCGCGTCCGGCGACACCGTGACGCTCCACGACCACATCGACGGCGTGTTGGCGGTCCAGACCGGGAACGGCGGCGACGGCGACCCGCCCGTCGCCCGGATCGAGTCGGCCGACCCGGAGGTAATCGAGCGGGCGCTGCGGGCGGCCTACGCCGCTGGCGCGCGCGAGGTCACGCTCGAACGGGACGAGCCGCTCACCCCCGACCAGCGGCGCGTCGTCGAGCGGGTCGCCCGCAACCGGATCGGGATGTCGGTGGCCGCGGAGTCGGAGACCGCGACGACGGTTCAGATCATGCTGGACTCGACGGAGGTCTCCGTGAGTCAGTCGCTCCGACAGCTGGCGTTCACGGTCCGCTCGATACACGGCGACGCGGTCGAGGCGCTGGCGACGCCGCCCGACTCGTCGCCGATCGGCTCCCGCGACAAACAGGTCGACCGCCTCGCGTCGATGATCGACCGGTCCGTCTCCCGCGGCATGGCCGACCTCGGGGAGGTCGACGCGCTCGGCACGACCCGCCCGGAGCTGTTCGAGTCGTGGACGGCGATGCGGGAGCTGTGCCGCTTCCGCGACGCGGCGGTGGACATCGGGAGCGCCGCGGCGGCCCTCGACGACCCGCCGTCGGCCGCGCGACTGGCGGCGTGTCGCGACTTCGGTCGCACGGTCCGAGAGGTCGTCTCCGACGGGGTGAGCGTCGCCCTCGGCGACGAGGGCGCCGATGTCGCTCGGAGCGCGGTCGGTGAGCTGCGCCGGGCTCGCGACGACATCGACGCGCTCGATCGGGAACTGGACGAGGCGGGCGCGGGGGCGGCGGAGCTCCGCCGCGTCGCGCGCGCGCTGCGGCGAACCGCGGAGTGCGGGGGCGACGTGGCGGAGATCGGGCTGCGTCGCGCGGTCCGCTGCCGCGAAACGATACGCGACCGCGACCCGGGACGGATGAACGAGTAGATGTCGGGTCCCGCCCAGACCCGCCAAGCGCAACGCCTGTAAGCGCGGGGGGAGAGGAGACTCGTATGACCGTTTGCGAAGCGCCGGGGAAGGTGTACCTCTTCGGCGAACACGCCGTCGTCTACGGCGAGCCGGCCGTGCCCGCGGCGATCGAGCGGCGCGCCACGGTGACCGCCGAGCCGCGCGAGGACGACCACGTGCGCGTCGAGGCCGAGGACCTCTCTCTGAACGGGTTCACCGTGGAGTACGCGGGTGGGACGAGCGACCGGCCCGATGTCGACGTGCCGACGCCGCTCGTCGAGGCCGCGATGGGGTACGTCGACGCGGCCGTCGAGCAGGCGCGCGAGGTGGCCGACGCGCCCGACGCCGGCTTCGACATCACCGTCGAGAGCGACATCCCCCTCGGCGCGGGGCTCGGGTCGTCGGCGGCCGTGGTCGTGGCCGGTATCGACGCCGCGACGCGCGCGCTCGGGGAGCCGCTCGACCGCCGAGAGCTGGCCGAGCGGGCGTATCGGGCCGAGTTCGAGGTCCAGGACGGGCAGGCCTCCAGAGCGGACACCTTCTGCTCGACGATGGGCGGCGCGGTGCGGGTCGAGGGCGACGACTGCGAGCCGATCGACGCGCCGAACCTTCCGTTCGTCGTCGGGTTCGACGGCGGCGCGGGCGATACCGGCGAGCTGGTCGCCGGTGTCCGCGAACTGCGGGCGGAACACGAGTTCGCCGCCGACACGGTCGAATCGATCGGCGACCTCGTCCGGACGGGCGAGGAACTGCTCGCGGATGCCGACCCCGAGAGCGACCCCGACCCGGCGCTGCTCGCGGAACTCGGCGAGCTGATGGACTTCAACCACGGACTGTTAGCGGCGCTCGGCGTCTCCGCCCGGTCGCTCGACGCCATGGTGTGGGCCGCGCGGGACGCGGGCGCGCACGGTGCGAAGCTCACCGGTGCGGGCGGCGGCGGCTGTATCGTCGCGCTCGACGAAAGCGACGCGACGGAGACCGCGCTCTCGTTCACGCAGGGCTGCGAGGAATCGTTCCGCGCCGAGCTGGCGACCGAGGGCGTCCGGGTGGTGGAGCCGTGACGGGGGGCGAAGCCGTCAGTAACGACGACGCCGGCGGAGAGTCCGCTCCCCCCGTCGTCCTCAAGCTCGGCGGGAGTCTGATCACGGAGAAGAACGAGCCCGAAACCCTCGACGAGGCGGCGCTCCACGCGGCCTGCGACGCCGTCGCGGACGCCCTCGCGGCGGGTACGGTCGACCGGCTCGTCGTCGTCCACGGCGGCGGGAGCTTCGGCCACTACCACGCCAGCGAGCACGGCGTCTCGACGACAGACGGGACGCGGGACGCCGAGGCGGCGGCCGCGATTCACGGGGCGATGAAGCGGCTGAACGCGCACGTGTTGGAACGACTCCGCGAGCACGGGGTCCCGGCGGTGCCGGTTCACCCGCTGTCGCTCGCGGCGCGGGCCGGCGGCGCGGACGGCGGGCTCGACCTCCCGCTCGGGTCGACGGCGACGCTGCTCGGCGAGGGGTTCGTTCCGGTCCTCCATGGCGACGGCGTGGCGACGGCGGGCGACGGGGTGACGGTCGTCTCGGGTGACGAGCTGGTCGTCGAGCTCGCGTCCGGACTTGGCGCACGCCGCGTTGGGGTCTGCTCGACGGTGCCCGGCGTCCTCGACGGCGACGGCGACGTGATCCCAGCGATCGACGACTTCGGGTCGGTCGCGGACGCCCTCGGCGCGAGCGGCGCCACCGACGTCTCCGGCGGCATGGCCGCGAAGGTGCGGGAGCTGCTCGCGCTGGACGCGCCGGCGTACGTGTTCGGCGCAGAGGGGCTGGTCCCGTTCCTGCGCGGCGAGGGCGCGGGGACCCGGATCGATTGAGCGGGTGACCGCGGGCGCGTCGCAAACGGTGGCGCGCCCCCGTACAGAACCCTTATTCGACCCACGGCCCTCCTCCCCGGCATGAACGAATCGGACGTACGGGAGCGGCTCGCGGAGGTGCGGGACCCCGACCTCGGCGGCGACATCGTCTCGCTCGGGCTGGTGAACGGCGTCGACGTCGACGAGGCGGACGGAACGGTCCACGTGTCGCTCGCGCTCGGCGCCCCTTTCTCGCCGACCGAGTCGGCCATCGCCGACGACGTGCGCGAGGCGCTCGCCGACACCGGGCTCGACGTCGAGCTGTCGGCGTCGATCCCGGACGACCTCTCGACCGAGGAGCAGGTCCTCCCCGGCGTACAGAACGTGATCGCGGTCGCCTCCGGGAAGGGCGGGGTCGGGAAGTCGACGATGGCGGTCAACATCGCGGCCGGGCTCTCCAAACTCGGCGCCCGCGTCGGCCTGTTCGACGCCGACGTGTACGGGCCCAACGTCCCGCGGATGGTGTCCGCGGAACAGCGCCCGGAAACCGACGGCGAGACGATCGTGCCACCGGAGCGGTTCGGCGTGAAGCTGATGAGCATGGACTTCCTCACCGGCGAGGACGACCCCGTCATCTGGCGCGGCCCGATGGTCCACAAGATCATCACCCAACTCGTCGAGGACGTGGAGTGGGGCGAGCTCGACTACCTCGTGATGGACCTCCCGCCGGGCACCGGCGATACACAGCTCACGATCCTCCAGACGCTGCCGCTGACGGGGGCCGTGATCGTCACCACGCCGCAGGACGTGGCGCTCGACGACGCGGTGAAGGGGCTCCGGATGTTCGGTAAACACGACACGAACGTCCTCGGTATCGCGGAGAACATGGCCGGCTTCCGCTGCCCGGACTGCGGCGGCTTCCACGAGATATTCGGCTCCGGCGGCGGGAAGGCGCTCGCCGCGGACCACGACCTGCCCTTCCTCGGCGGCGTCCCGCTCGACCCCGCGGTCCGGACGGGCGGCGACGACGGCGAGCCCGTCGTCTTGGAGGACGGCGAGACCGCAGACGCGTTCAAGGTGCTCGTCGAGAACGTCGCGAACAACGCCGGGGTCGTCCGCCGCCGCGGGGTGAGCGGCGAGCGATGACCGACGCGGACGACGGCGCGGGGGCCGGCGACGAAACCGGGGCGACCGGCGACGACCCGGAGGACCCCCTCGCGGCCGCGGGCGTCGACCCGGTGGTACCGGACGAGGCGTCGGGCGCGGAGATCCCGGCCGACGCGGAGGTGCGGGAGTTCCTCCGCGAGGTGGCGGCGGACGTACGCGCGGAGAGCTCGGAGAGCAAGCAGCTCTCGGCGATCCTCTACCGGGTGTCGGACTTATACGACGAGGAGGAGGAGACGTCGCCGGAGGAGATCTACCTCAACGTCCGGCACATCATGCGTATCAAGGCGGAGGGCGGGCTGCGTCGCTGAGGCCGCCGGAGCGGACGGCAGTCACGTCGCCGGGCGGGGTCAGTCGTCCGCGTCGGCCGCCGGGGCGGAGTCGATCGGGCTATCGTCCAGCGGCGTCGCGTCGTCGACGACGCGCGCGAGCCCGAGGCGCTCGGCCGTCTCCGGCGTCGGGAGCCCCCGTTCGCCCCACCCGCGTGCCGCGTAGTACCGGTCGAGCAGGCGGTCGAACGCGTCGACGTCGACGCCCGGCGTCCCGTCGGCCGCGTCGGTGCGGAGCGGCTCAGGGAGCGCGTCGTCCGCGCGGTCGAATCCCTCTCGGGCGTTGAACAGTCGGGTGAGCGTCCAGATGCGCTCGCCGGTCGTCGCGAGCGCGGCGGGGGAGGGATCCGGTCGGCCAGCGTCCCTCGCGTCCCCGCGTTCCGACTCGTCGCGGTGCGGGCCGCCGCAGTCGTCGACCGCCGGGTGCTCGATCGCCGCGAGCCACTCCGCGCCGAGGTCGGCACAGACCGCCTCGCCGACGAAGTCGTCGACGACGAGGCTCCACAGGACCGAGCGCGCGTTCTGCTCCCCGACCACGTCGCGCACCCGGTCGGCGAGGGAGCGGTCGGGACGTGCCAGCGGCTCGCGCTCCTGCGGTCGCGCGCGCCGGTGACACGCGCCGCGGTCGCTCGTCGCGTACGCGAGCGCGACGCCGACCGCCGCGCGCGGGTCGAAGCCGGGCAGCGCCATCGACTTCACCGTCGGCACGAGCGCGTCGCCGCCGAATCGGGCCACCGCGGCGTCGACCCCGTCGGCGAGGGCGTCCGGGAGGTCCGGGTCCACGTCGAGATCGGCCGGGGGGTCGCGGGCCGCGATCGCCTTCAGCAGGTGCTCTGCGCCAGCGGCGTCACCGAAGTCGACCGGGCAGTCGACGACCCCAGCCCGCCCGGCGCGGATCGCCCAGGCGACCGCGCTGCCCGCGCCGATCACGTCGAGGCCGAGACGGTCGCAGACCCCGCAGAGCTCCGCGACGCGGTCGAAGTCGTCGATCCCGAGCCCGGCGCCGAGCGTGATTGGGGCCGCGCCGCGCGGGATCACTTCGCCGTCGGGCGTGTCGATCCGGAATCCGCCGGGGACGCCCGCCGGTCCGCTCTCGGCGCCCTCTCGGCCGTCACCGTCACGGCCGGCACTGACGGCTTCGCGTCCGGCCGCGCGCTCCGCCGCGGCCTCGACGCCGATGTCGTCGACCCCGTCGAAGCCGGTCTCCGTCCATCCCTCGGCCGCGAGGATCCCGACCTCGTCCGCGTAGTCGACCGTCTCGATCGTCTCGCCGGCCGCCTGCCACTCGCCGGTCGGCCGCCGCCCGTACGTCTCGGCGTCGCGGTCGCGGCGGGCGGCGAGGTCGTCCGGGACCGCCGGCGGGGGGTCGCGGGCGACGACGGCCTTCAGCCGCTTCGCGCCCATCACCGCGCCGGCGCCGCCGCGCCCGGCGTGGTGGTCGCCGCCGTCGCTCGCGATCGTCGCGTACGCCGCCTCGCGCTCGCCGGCCGGGCCGACGCAGGCGACGCCGGCGTCCGGGAACCGCTCGGCGGTCTCGGCGGCGTCGTCGCCCCACGCGTCGGTCGGCTTGACCCGGGCGCGACCCCCCTCGACCTCGATCCGGACCGGTCTGTCGGCGGTCCCGGTCACGAGCAGGCCGATGCAGTCGTCGAGCGACCCCGCGAGCCGGACGGCGAAGTCGCCGCCGGCGTACGAGTCGAGGAACCCGCCGGTGAGCGGCGACTTCGTCACTGCGGCGTACCGGGTCTCTCCCGGTAGGAAGCCCGCGAGCGGCCCGACGAGGAACGCGAGGAGATTCTCCGGCCCCGTCGGGTCCGTTCCCGGCGAGAGTTCCTCGTAGAGGTAGCGCGCTCCGATCCCCTTCCCGCCAACGAAGTCGCGTCGCCAGTCCCGCGGGACCCGTTCGCTGGTAGTCTCGCGCGTCGAGAGGTCCACGCGAATGACTCGGGTGCGGTTTCGGCGCATCCGGTTGCCCTGCGTGGCGGAGTCGTATCAATTTGTCCGCCGCCGCGACGCCGCCGGTCGGCCGCCCGTCCGACCGCCAGAGTGAGGTCCGATGCGACTGAACGCCCCGGCATGGACCTGACGACCGCGCTCGACGCCCGCGACGCGACCGTTTGCGTCGTCGGCGCGGGCGGCAAGAAGTCGACGCTGTTCGCGCTCGCCGACCGGCTCGACCGGCCGGTCGTGACCGCGAGCGTCCGAATACCGATCTTCGACGACCGGGTCGCCGCGGTGCGCGTGACCGCGGACCCGGTGGCCGCGCTCGGCGAGGCGGGACCCGACGAGTGGCCGCTCGGGCTGGTCCCCGAGCGCGACCGGTCGGACCGGTACCTCGGGTACGACACGGAGACCGTCGCCGAGATCGCCGACGCCGCGCCCGGCGCGACGCTCGTGAAGGCGGACGGGGCGCGCCTCCGCGAGTTCAAGGCGCCGGGCGACCGCGAGCCGCAGATCCCGTCGAACGCGGACATCGTCGCCCCGATCGCGAGCGCGCACGTCGTCGGCGAACCGCTCACGGAGGAGCACGTCCACCGCCCCGAGGAGGTCGCCGCGATCACGGGCCGCGAGATCGGCGACGAGATCCGCCCGGCCGACGTCGCGACGGTCCTCGCGAGTCCCGCGGGCGGGCTGAAGGGGGTCCCCGGCGACGCGACCGCGATCCCGGTCGTGAACAAGGTCGACGACGAGGCGGACGCCGCCGCGGCCCGGGCGCTCGCCGAGGAGATCCTCATGCGCGCGAACGTGCCGCGCGTCGTTCTCACGCGCCTGACCGCGGACGATCCGGTCGTCGAAGTCGTGGAGTAGCGGCGGCGGTCTGGCCGTGCTCGGCCCGGTTCCGTCAGACCGGTTCCTCCAGTATCGTCTCATCCCCGTGCTGGACGACGGCGCGCTCCGGGACGGGAGTCTCCGTGAACGCGACGGCGACTGAGTGCGCGTGGGGCTCAGCGATGTCCGAGCAGCGGCCGACGTCCGAGTCGGGGTCGTCCTCGGAGACGATCCGGAGGCGGAGCGTCCCGTCGTCGAGCGCCGCCTCGAACAGCGTGACGCGTTCACAGCGGCGGGGGCCGTCGAGGAGCGATCCCGCCACGACCAGCCGCGGCGTATCTTCGTCGAGGCGCCGGCGAACCTCGGCGACGTCGATTTCCGCCGGGTCATCGCTCCACGGCGGGGTGGGACACCCTGCGAGCGCGGCGGTCGAGACGGCGGCCACGGACGCGAGGAGGGCTCTGCGTCGCATGCCCGGAGCGACGCGGAGGGCCGTGAAGTGTTTCCGTGGTCGGGGGTGGGGTCGAGCGGCTCGGGAGGAGTGGCCGCCGCCACCGCCGCATCCGAAACCACTATCCCCGATCCGGCGAACTTCCGGGTATGGACTGGCCACACGACCCCGACGGCGAGCAGGGGAGCGAGGGCATGCGGCAGTACGGCCACGCCGTGCTCGCGAAGAAGATCAACGAGGATGAGGACTTCCCGCTGACCGCCGCGGAGTACGTCGAGCAGTACGGCGACCACCCGATCCGGATCGACTACGAGACGGTCGTCTCCGTCGAGGAGATATTCGAGAACGTCGAGCAGGAGGAGTTCGCGGACTTCGTCGAGTTCCACCAGGAGCTCGGCCGCGCGATGCGGGAGAACGGATACTGGTTCTACGAGGGCGCCGACCAGTTCGTTGACGGCAGCGCCTGACTGCTCGAACACTCGTTCCGGCGTCGTTCTCTTTCCCGAAGCCTCGGCTGTTCTGCGATACGTCGTCGCCACCGCGAGGAGCACTTCCGAAGCCCCAGCCGCAAGGCGGGCGCACGCTCGCTGTGCGCTTCGGTCGCTCGCGCTGCTCTCCCTCCAGTGCTTGCGCCACCTGCGCCCGCCTCGCGACTGCCCCTTCGAGTCCCGTCCCGCACCGCGACCGCACCTCACACCTCCCCAGCCTCGTCGACCGCCCGGAGCAACGCGGAGGGCAGTCGACTCCAGCGAGGGACCGAAGGTCCCTCTGGCAGCCGGCGCGTAGCGCCGGCGACCTCGCGCGTGCGACTCGCGCCCTTCGGGCGCTCGTCGGCACGCGCCACCGCGGTTCGTTCGTATCGCTTGGCCGGCCCTCGACTCTTTTAAGAACGCGGGGGGCGAGCGAGCCACCATGGACCACGAGCGGATCGCCGTCCTCGCCCACGAGAAGTTCCCCGACCGCGCGAAGACCGCGCTCGGCGTGCTGCGCTACGGCGACCAAGACGTCCGGGCCGTCCTCGACCGCGACCGCGCCGGCGACCGCGTGAGCGATCACGTCGCGGACGTGGGGGACGCGCCGATCGTCGCGTCGTTCGAGGAGGCGCACGCGGCGGTCGACGGCGACCTCGACGCCTTGTACATCGGAATCGCGCCGATCGGCGGCGGCTTCGACGAATCGTGGCGGTCGGACGTCGAGGCCGCGATCGAGGCGGGCTGTGACGTGGTGAGCGGTCTCCACTACTTCCTGAACGAGGACGAGGAGCTGGCCGCGCTCGCGGACGACCACGGTGTCGACCTCGTCGACGTGCGCGAGCCGGACGACGACCTCACGGTCGCGACGGGCGCGTCCGGCGACGTGGACGCCGACGTGCTGCTCACTGTCGGGACCGACTGCTCGGTCGGGAAGATGACCGCCTCGCTGGAGATCGTCGCGGCCGCCCGCGAGCGCGGCATCGACGCCGCGTTCGTCCCGACCGGCCAGACCGGGATCATGATCGCCGGCTGGGGGAACCCGATCGACCGCGTCGTCTCCGACTTCGCCGCCGGCGCGGTCGAGGACATGCTCGCCGAGGTCGGCGACGACCACGACCTCCTCGTCGTTGAGGGGCAGGGGAGCATCGTCCACCCCGCCTACTCGGCGGTCACCTGCGGCATCCTCCACGGGTCGATGGCCGACGGGCTCGTCCTCTGTCACGCCGCGGGCCGCGAGGTCGTCCACGGTTACGAGGAGTTCGCCCTCCCGCCGCTCGCCGACTACGTCGACCTCTACCAGGACTTGGCGGCGCCCGTCCACGAGGCGGGCGTCGTCGCGGGGGCGGTGAACACGAAGGACATCGACGAGGACGAGGCGGCCGCCGAGGCGGTCGCCGCGTTCGCCGACGAGACCGGGGTTCCCGCGATCGACCCGGTACGCCACGGCGCGGACGCCGTCGTCGACGCCGCCCTTGACGCCGGACTGGGCGCGGTCGACGCCGCGGACGCCGACTCGGAGGTCGACGGGGAGGAAGCGGCCGAATGAGCCTCGACACCGAGTTCGAGCGGGTGTCGCTGCCGCTCGAGAACGCGTTCACCATCTCGCGGGGGACGCAGACGGCGGCCGAGAACGTGGTCGTCCGCGTGACGGACGACGCGGGGATGACCGGGGTCGGCGGCGCGGCGCCGTCGACCCACTACGGCGAGACGGCCGACACGGTCGCGGCGGTCATGCCGGACCTCCTCGACGTCGTCGAGCGCGTCGGCGACCCCCACGCAGTCCGCGAGATCGAGACCGAGCTGCGGGCGGTCGTGAACGGGAACCCCGCCGCCCGCTGTGCCGTCTCGATCGCCGTCCACGACCTCGCCGCGAAGCGGCTCGGCGTCCCCCTCCACCGCCTGTGGGGGCTCGACCCGAGCGACGCGCCGAAGACGTCGTTCACCGTCGGACTCGACGAGACCGACCGCGTCCGCGAGAAGGCCGCCGACGCCGTCGCGGCGGGCCACGACGTGTTGAAGCTCAAGCTCGGGACCGACCGCGACCGCGAGCTGGTCGACGCCGTCCGCGAGGCGGCGCCCGACGCGCGGCTCCGGGTCGACGCGAACGAGGCGTGGACGCCGAAGGAGGCGGTCGCGAAGAGCGCGTGGCTCGCCGACCGCGACGTGGAGTTCGTCGAGCAGCCCGTCTCGGCCGACGACCCCGAGGGGCTCCGGTACGTCTACGAGCGGTCGGAACTCCCGATCGCCGCCGACGAGTCCTGCGTGACCGCGGCGGACGTGCCCGCGATCGCCGACCGCTGCGACATCGCGAACCTGAAGCTGATGAAGGCCGGGAGCCTGTCCGAGGCCCGGCGGGTGATCGCCGCCGCGCGAGCGCACGGGCTGGAGGTGATGTGCGGCTGTATGATCGAGTCGAACGCCTCCATCGCGGCCGCCGCGCAGCTCGCGCCCCTCCTCGATTACGCCGATATCGACGGGTCGCTGCTGCTCGACGACGACCCGTACGAGGGTATCGATCTCCCGGACGGTGAGATCCGGCTCGCCGATCAGGACCGCGCGGGGACCGGCGCGCGCCCGGCGTCGGAGTGAACCGAGTCTGAGGCGGGGACGAAAGGAACGGGGACCGCGGGGACCGAGCGCAGATCTGCTGGGGACCTCAGTTCCGCTTCTCGTCGGCTTGAGACTCCGACTCCTCTAGCTCAACGTCGAGCTCCTCGTCGAGGTCGGCGTTCGCATCACCGTCAAGATCGCTCTCTAAGTCGTCGGCGTCGATCTCCGACTCGATGTCCTCCAGTTCGGCGTCGACGTCCTCGTCGCTGACGGCGGCCTCGCCGTTCGACGACTCGCCCTTGCCGAGCTCGCCCTTCAGCGTCTCCAGCTCGGCGTCGACCTCGCTGTTCGTCGAGAGGCTCTCCAGCTCGCGGTCGATGCTGTCCTTGTCGGAGAGCGCGTCTTCGAACGCGCCGGAGTCCTCCAGCTCGTCCATCGCCTCCGAGCGCGCCTCCATCTCCTCGGTGCGCTCCTCGGCGCGCTCGATGGAGCGGCTCACGTCCTCCATCTCGTCGCCGACGCCCGTCATCGCCTCGGAGACGCGGGTGGACGCCTCGGCCGCCTCGTAGCGGGCCTTCATCGTCTCCTTCTTGGTGCGGAACTCCTCGATGCGGTTCTGGAGCTTGTTCTTCTTCTCGACGAGCTGCTCTTGGGTGTTGTTCAGGTCGGCGATCTGCCCTTCGAGCTCCTCGATCTGGGTCATCTTCGACTTCTTCTTCTCGAGGGCCTTGCGCGCGAGGTCGTCGCGGTCCTGCTGGACCGCCTCGCGAGCCTGTCGGTTGTGCTTCTCGACGTTCTCCTCGAGCTTGCGCTTCTGGATCTCCAGGCGCTTCTTCTGGGTCGTCAGGTCGGCGATCCCCTGTTTGACATCTTGGAGTTCGTCGCGCATCTGTTCGTACGAGTAGTCGAGCGATTCCGTCGGGTCCTCCGCCCGGTTGAGGAGGGCGTTCACCTTCGAGCGGACGACGTAGGAGGCGCGCGAGAGGATTCCCATACCACATCGTACGCGTTCCACCCGTTAAAACCTCATGCGGTTCGCGGCGCCAGCGCGGGCAACGCGCCGGAGACACCGCCGTCGTCGTCGCCGACGCGCGCCGGCCGCGGCGGCCGAGCGCCCCCGCGGCGGCGCTTCCTGAACACTTATTCGTGACGTTCGTGTAGCCTCGGCCATGGACATCGGCGTGTTGACGGTTCCACTGGGCGGCGAACCGCTCGACGACGCGGCCGCGTACCTCGACGGCATCGGCGTCGACGCCGTCGAACTCGGTGTCGGCGGCTGGCCCGGCGAGGACCACGTCGACCGCGAAGCGCTCCTCGACGACCCGGCCGGGAGAGAGGAGCTGCTCTCGCTGCTCGACGACCGCGGGCTGCGGATCTCGGCGCTGGCGACGCACAACAACCCGCTCCACCCCAGCGAGGAGCGGGCCGCGGCGGCCGACCGCGAGCTGCGCGAGGCGATCGAGTTAGCCGACCTGCTCGGCGTCGACACGGTCACCTGTTTCTCCGGGCTCCCGGCGGGCGCGCCCGGCGACTCAACGCCGAACTGGGTCACGGCGCCGTGGCCGACCGAACACGCCGACGCGCTCGACTACCAGTGGGACGAGGTCGCGATCCCGTACTGGCGCGACCTGGCGGCCCACGCCGACCACCACGGGGTCGACGTGGCTATCGAGATGCACCCGAACATGCTGGTCTACGAGCCGACCGGACTGGTCGCGCTGCGGGAGGCGACGAACGACCGGATCGGCGCCAACTTCGATCCCTCGCACCTCTACTGGCAGGGGATCGACGTGACGGAGGCGATCCGGTTCCTCGGCGAGCGCGACGCGATCCACCACGTCCACGCGAAGGACACGAAGGTGTACGAGGCCGAGAGCCGCGTGAAGGGCGTGCTCGACACGACGAGCTACGCCGACACCGCAGACCGCTCGTGGCTGTTCCGTTCGATCGGCTACGGCCACGGCGAGGAACACTGGAAGGACGTGGTCTCGACGCTCCGGCTGGTCGACTACGAGGGCGCGCTCTCCATCGAACACGAGGACGCGCTCACCTCCTCGCGCGAGGGATTAGAGAAGGCGGTCGACGTGTTGGACCGGGCGGTGTTCGAGACGGAACCGGGCGACGCGTACTGGGCGGAGTGAGGCGGGGGAGGATCCGATGACACGAGAACCACTGAAGATCGGCGTACTGGGGTATCGCTTCATGGGCAGGGCGCACGCGAACGCCATGGCGCGGCTCCCGATGTTCTTTCCGGACGCGCCCGAAATCGAGCGGCACACGCTCGTCGGGCGCGACGAGGCGGCGCTCGCGGACGCGGCCGACCGGTTCGGCTTCCCGCACACCGCGACCGACTGGGAGGCTGCGATAGACGAGGTGGACGTCTTCTACAACCTCGGACCGAACCACGTCCACGCCGAGCCGTCGATCGCGGCTCTTGAGGCCGGGGTACCCGTGCTCTGTGAGAAGCCGCTCGCGCCGACGCTGGAGGAGGCGGCAGCGATGCGCGACGCGGCGGCCGCGACCGACGTGACCAGCGGCACCGCGTTCAACTATCGGTTCGTCCCCGCGATCCGCCACGCGAAGCGGCTGATCGAGGACGGCGCGCTGGGCGAGATCCGGCAGGTCCGCGGGCGCTACCTCCAGGACTGGCTCGTCGACCCCGAGGCGCCGTGGGCGTGGCGGATGGACGCCGACATGGCGGGATCGGGCGCACTCGGCGACCTCGGCGCGCACACGCTCGACCTCGCGCGGTTTCTCGTCGGCGACCGCGTCGGCGAGTTCGAGCGCGTCGCTGGACAGTTGACGACGTTCGTCGACGAGCGCCCCGTCCACGACGAGGACGGCGGGGTCGCCGAGTACCGCGACGTGACCGTCGACGACGCGTACAGCGCGCAGGTCGAGTACGAGTCGGGCGCGACCGGAACCTTCGAGGCGAGCCGGGTCGCCGAGGGGCACAAGAACGACCACACAATCGCGGTCCACGGGACAAAGGGGAGCCTGAAGTTCTCCTTAGAGCGGCTCAACGAGTTAGAGGTGCTGCGCGAGGGGAACCGCGGCTACGAGACGGTGTTGGTCACCGAGGAGTCGGACCCGTACGTCGACCGTTGGTGGCCCCCCGGCCACGTGATCGGGTGGGAGCACACGTTCGTCCATGAGAACTACGAGTTCCTCTCGGCGGTCGCCGAGGGCGAGTCGTTCGAGCCGTCGTTCGCGGACGGCTACGAGGTCCAGCGCGTGCTCGCGGCGATCGAGCGGGCCGACGAGCGCGGCGAGCGTGTTCCGGTCGAGTGAGAGCTCCGCCTCCGCGTTGAGCGCGACCTCGACACCGAACCGACCTCAGACTCCGACGCCGCCGCCCGGCGTGCTGCCGCCGTTCTCCTCGCTCCACTCCTCTATCGCGGAGTCCTCGCCGTTGTACCTTCCGAGCGTCTCCCGGGTGTCGAACGCGACCGGCTCCCAGACGACCTCGAAGTTCTCGTTGCCGGTCGCGTTCGGGACTGGGACCCGATCGCCCGGCCGGACGACGCCGTCGCCGGGCCACGCGCCGAACTGGACGTTCCCGTCCGGGTCCTCGCCGCGGACGTACAGCTCCTCGGCCGGGACCGGCTCGGGCCCGAGCGCGACGACGACGAGCTCGCCGCCCTCCTGTCGCCCCTCAAACTCGGCGTCGGGCGGGGCGACGCCGTCGATGAGGCCGAACACCGCCGCGCCGACGATGGCGAGCAGCAGCACGACGACCCCGACGAGCAGTCCGGTCCCCGCCAGCGGGGTGAACCCTCGCTCGTCGTCTCGGAACGCCACCATTCGGCTGTCACTCCGACACCGCCGATATAAGGGTTTGCGCACCGCGTATCAGCCCTGATAAGAATGAGGCGGTGTGGGGCCCGGCTCGGGACGGACGCGTGGCTGAACCAGCCACCGACGCGGGGTCGAACTGCCCACCGACTCGGGATCGAACCGGAAACGGGTTATTCCGCGCGGCCGAACTCCGACCGTGACGACTCGGATGAGCGACTCGGCGGGCGGACGCCCCCGCGGTCCGCGAGGGATCGCGCGCACCTGGATCGAGGTCCTCGTTCGTCCGCGGCGGGCGTTCGCGAACGGGATCACGCCCGGGGACCAGGCTCCGGCGCTGACGTTCGCGGTCGCGGTCGCCGCCGCGTTCACGCTCGGCCTGATCGCGACCGACTCCGGAGCGGTGCCCGTCGTCGTCCCCTCCTCGCGGCTCCTCTCGGACCTCGTCGTCTTCCTCGTCGCGGTCGCGCTGGCGGCGCCGGTCGGCCTCCACCTGACCGCCGCGGTCGCGACCGTCTCCGTCGTGGTCGCGAGCGTCGAGGTCGCCGACGGGAGCTTCTCGCTGCGCGACCGCGGCGGCGTGAGCGAGACGGTCCAGGTCGTCGCGTACGCGAGTTCGCCGATGGCGCTGGCCGGCCCGGCGATACCCGAACTCAGAGTCCTCTGCGGCGCGTACGCGGCGGTGCTGCTGTTCGTCGGGTTCCGCGCGGTTCACGGGCTGGGCGCGGTCCGGACGGTTGCGGCCGCGATCCCGCCCGCCGCGCTCGGGTACGGCGTCGGCTACCGCGTCGTGGCGGCGGGACGAACGCTGCTCGGCGCCTGACGCGTCGGGCCGTCGCGGCGTGACGACCGCGAACCCGCCGCGCTCCGATCGAGTCGCCGAGCCGGCTTTCGACAACCGTTTTAGGCCCGAGACTCTCGGTGTACTCAAATGGGATCCTGTATCATCTGTGGCACCGACGTCGGGGGCGGTCGCGTCTGCGACTCGCACCAAGAAGACGTCGCGTTCGACTTCCGCGGCGACTCTCCCGACGACCTGGTTCCGAGCCGCTTCTACCGGGGCGTCGTCGACGGATACGCCGAGTTCGGCGTGTTCGTCGACCTCGCGCCGGGCGTCACCGGACTGCTCCACCGCTCCGAGCTCGACCGTCGCCTCGACAGCCTCGACTGGGAGCCGGGCGACGACGTGTTCGTCCAAGTGAAAGGCGTCCGCGACAACGGGAACGTCGACCTCGGCTGGTCGATTCGACAGGCCGACCGCGAGTTCCGCGGCGTCCTCGTACAAGAGCCCTCCGGCGAGCACCTCCCCGACGAGGCGTCGGGCGACGACGTCGAAGAGTCCGAAGCCGACGACGACGCTGGCGCCGCGGAGTCCGCAGACGAGGACGAGACGGAAGCCGACGCGGAACCCGAGGCGCCGAGCGAGGAGGCCGAAGAGGCCGATGCGGAGCCGAGTGAGTCCCAATCGACGGACGCTCCTGAAGCGGATGCGGCCGCGGACGAGGGCGTCGGATCGGACGACGCGGACGCGTCGGAGGAGCCCGCGTCCGAGACGACCGCAGAAGACGAGGCGTCCGCGGAGACAGACACGGACGAGTCTGACGTGGACGAACCGGAGCCCGAGCGCGTGTCGATCACGTCGCTCGGCGACGCGGTCGGAGACTCGGTCCGGATCGAGGGCGAGGTCGTCGGCGTCCGCCAGACCGGCGGCCCGACGGTGTTCGAGGTCAGCGACGCGACGGGCGCCGTCGACGTGGCCGCGTTCGTCGAGCCCGGCGTCCGGGCGCACCCGGACGTGGAGGTCGGCGACGCGGTGCGGGTCGACGGGGAGGTCGAGAGCCACCGCGGCGACGTTCAGGTCGAGTCCGAGGCGCTCGTCCTCCTCGACGGCGAGGACGCCGAAACGGTCCGCCGCCGCCTCGCCGAGGCCCTCACCGACGAGGCGCGCCCCGAGGGGCTCCAGCCGCTGGCCGGCGACGAGACCGTCGCCGAGCTCGCTGACGACCTGCTCGACGCCGCTGAGGCGGTCCGCCGCGCGGTCCTCGAATCGCGCCCGATCGTCGTGCGCCACCCGGCGACCGCCGACGGCTACGTCGCGGGCGCCGCGGTCGAGCGCGCCGTCCTCCCGCTGATCCGCGACGAGCACGCGAAGAGCGACGCGGAGTACCACTACTTCACCCGCCGCCCGCTCGACGAGCCGGTGTACGGGATGGACGCGGCCACCAACGACGCGACGCGGATGCTCCAAGACCGCGACCGCCACGACGAGAAGCTCCCGCTCTTCCTCCTCGTCGGCGCCGGATCGACGACCGAGTCCGCCGACGGCATCGACCTGCTGTCGGTGTACGGGGTCGACGCGGTCGTCGTCGACGCCGCGGTCGCCGACCCCGAGACGCGGGACGCGGTCGACACGCTCGTCTCGCCGGAGCTGGCCGACGCCGACGGCGACGAGACGCTCTCGACGGGCGCGCTCGTCGCCTCGCTCGCGTCGGCGATCAACGACGGGGTCCGCGCCGACCTGCGACACCTGCCGGCCGTGAGCTACTGGGCGGACGCCCCCGATCGGTACGTCGACCTCGCGCGCGACGCGGGCTACGACGCCGAGCGCGTCGCCGAGCTCCGCGAGGCGGTCGCGCTGGAGGCGTACTACCAGTCGTACCAGGACAAGCGTGAGCTGATCGCCGACCTCCTGTTCTCGGACGGCGGCGACCTCGCGGCGCACGTCTCCGAGCAGTTCCGGGAGAAGCTGGAGGCCGAGGTCGAGACCGCGGACGCGAACGTCGTGACCGAGGCGGTCGACGGCGTCGAGTTCGCCCTGCTCGACACCGACGGCTACACCCACCGGTACGACTTCCCGCCGACGCCCCTCCTCCTCGACGACCTCCACCGGCGCCGCGCCGACGGCGAGCCGTTCGCGACGGTCGGCGTCGGCACCGACGAGCTGTACGTGCGCACGACCGCGGACGTCTCCGTCCGCGACGTTGCCGACCGCGCGGCCGAGCTCGCGCCGGGCGCGGACATCGCCACCGCCGGCGTCCGCGAGGGGAAGATAGAGTTCCTCTCCGGCGAGCGCGACGAGGTCGAGGACGCCGTCGTCGCCGCCGTCTCCGAGTCGTTCTGAGGCGTCACGCGGTCAGCTTTTTCGGACGCGGCGGAGTCAGCGACGCGTGAACGGCCCGGGCGGGAGGATGAGGTCGTCGAGCTCGGGACGCTGTTTCACGTTGAACACGACCGACAGCTCGTCGGTCAGCGGGTAGCCGTTACAGGAGAGCCGGAACCCCCGCTCGGCGAGGTCGTCGGGCATGATGTGGTCGGTCGGCTGCGAGAGCTCGCCCTCGGCGAGGTACACCGCGCAGTTCGCGCAGGCGCCGCCGCGACAGGAGAAGGGCCACGCGAAGCCGCTGCGCTCGGCCGCCTCAAGCAGACTCTCGTCCGCGTGGACGAGCAGGCGACCGTGGGCGTCGGGGCCGAGGTCGGCGTGGGCGGCCTTCCGGAACAGCTCGTCGTCCTCGAGCGACCAGCCGTAGTCGACGACCGCCTCGTAGTCGAGGAACTCGACGCGGGTCGACCGCGGCTCGCGCGCGTCGTCGCCCTCGGTGAGGTCGACGTCAGCCGGGTCGGTCCCGTCGCCCGCGTCGCCGTTCCCGTCGCGTTCGGACAGCTCGCGGTAGGCTCGGCGGACGAGCTGGAACTCCTCGATCGAGCCGCCCTGGTCCGGGTGCGCACGCTTCACGCGCTCGCGGTAGGCCCGTTCGACCGCCTCGTCGTCGGCGTCCTCGTCGACCTCCAACACCTCGAACGGGGAAACCATTCAGACGCCTCGCCGTACGCGCGTGACGCACATAAACTGCCCAGAAGTCGGCAGGCGGATCGCGGCGGGAGCCGAAGCGACTGCGGGCCGCGAACCGCCGCCGGTCCCCCCGACCCGTCAGCGTTTAACAGCGACGCGCCCCACTGACGGGTAATGGGAAACGCCGACTTGCGCGACCTCGCGTCGATCCGCGACGCGCCCTTCGCGGAGATCGAGGGGGGCGTCGTTGCCGTCGACGCGCACAACTGGCTGTACCGGTACCTCACGACGACGGTGAAGTGGACAAGCGACGAGAAGTACACCACCGCCGACGGCGTCGAGGTCGCGAACCTGATCGGGGTCGTTCAGGGGCTTCCGAAGTTCTTCGAGCACGACCTGATCCCGGTGATGGTGTTCGACGGCGCGGTCACCGACCTGAAGGCCGACGAGGTAGCGGAGCGCCGCGAGAAGCGCGAGGCGGCCGAGGAACGCCGGGCAGCCGCCGAGGAGCGCGGGGACGCCGTCGAGGCCGCGCGCTTGGAGGCGCGCACGCAGCGGCTCACGGACACGATACAGGAGACGACCCGCGAGCTGCTGGGACTGCTCGACGTGCCCGTCGTCGAGGCGCCCGCGGAGGGGGAAGCGCAGTGCGCGCACATGGCCGCGACGGGGATGGTGGACCACGCCGGCAGCGAGGACTACGACACGCTGCTGTTCGGCGCGCCGACGACGCTCCGTCAGCTGACGAGCAAGGGCGACCCGGAGCTGATGGACCTGTCGGCGACCCTGGAGGACCTCGGCCTCGACCGGCAGGGGCTCGTCGACGTCGCGATGCTCTGTGGCACCGACTTCAACGAGGGGGTCCGCGGGATCGGGCCGAAGACGGCGGTGAAGGCGATCGCGGAACACGGCGATCTGTGGGGGGTCCTCGACGCCCGGGACGCCGAGATCCCGAACGCCGAGGCGATCCGGGAGCTGTTCATGGACCCGCCGGCCGAGGACGTCGCGGTCGACGCCGACGTGAACCCGGACGTCGAGGCCGCCCGCGAGTACGTCGTCGACGAGTGGGGCGTCGCCGCGGGCGAGGTCGAGCGGGGGTTCGAGCGCATCGCCGAGTCGCAGGTCCAGACCGGGCTCGATCGGTGGACCTGACGGGGCGCCGAGGCGGGTGACGGAGGAGCTCGGACGCCGGGGTCGAGGTGGTTCAGACGCCGGGACCGATCCGGCGCTCCGGGCCGCCGTTCCCCGGCTCGACCGCCGCGAACACACCTTTTATTTCCTCGTCGTCAGAAGGATGATTCACACGTGTCGCGGACCGGAACCCGATCGGACCGCGGCGACCCCGACAAATGAGCTTCGACGTTCCCGACGACAGACGGTACTTGGAATCGCACGAGTGGGCGACGACCGGCGGCGACACCGTTCGGATCGGCGTCTCCGACTTCGCGCAGGACGAGCTCGGCGACGTAGTGTTCGTCGAGCTCCCCGAGGTCGGCGACGAGGTCTCCGCCGGCGAGTCGTTCGGCGTCGTCGAGTCGATCAAGGCGGTGTCGGACCTGTACGCGCCCGTCTCGGGCGAGGTCGTCGCGGTCAACGAAGCCCTGTTCGACCGCCCCGAACTCGTCAACGAGGACCCGTACGGCGAGGGGTGGATGCTCGAGGTCGACCCGGCTGAGGGCGGCGACGCCGATGGGACTCTCGACGCCGACGAGTACGACCAGCAGATCGCTTGACCGCGCCGACCCGGATCCGACGACGGACATTCGACACCGCACCCGATCATGACAACGCAACGTTTCGACCGACGAGCCGCGAACCGAGGAGCGAACGACGGCCGGGCGACGGCCCGGGGACGCGGGGGAGCGACCAGATGAGCCGGGCCAACGGCACCCCGTACGCACCGCACACGGACGAGGAGACCGCGGCGATGCTGGCGGCGATCGGCGTCGAGGACGAGGAGGCCCTGTTCGACATCCCCGACCCGGTCGCCTTCGACGGTGACTTCGGCATCGAGCCGCGGACGGAACGCGAGATCCGCGACGAGTGCGCGCGGATCTTCGCGCGCAACGACGACCTCACGGAGTTCCTCGGCCGGGGGCACTACGGCCACTACGTGCCGAGCGTCGTCGACCACCTCGCCGACCGCGCGGAGTTCCTCACGAGCTACACCCAGTACCAGCCGGAGGTGTCGCAGGGGTTCCTCCAGGCGCTCTTCGAGTACCAGTCGATGCTCGTCGAGCTGACCGGGCTCGACGTCGCGAACTGCTCGATGTACGACGCCGCGACCGCGCTCGGCGAGGCCGCGACGCTGGCGGACCGCGTCCGCTCGACATCGGGCGACGTGGTCCTCGTGCCCGAGCAGCTCCGCGAGGGGAAGCGGGCGGTACTGGAGAACTACTGCGACGGCGCCGACATGACCGTCGAGACGTACCCGGTGGCGGACGGCACGGCCGACGTCGACGCGCTCGCGGACCGCGCGGGCGACGACGTCGTGATGCTGTACGCCGAGAGCCCGACGGTGCGGGGCTGCCTCGAAGAGCGGCTCGCGGCGATCGGCGACCTCGCCGACGAGACCGGCGCGCTGTTCGCGCTCGGCTCCGACGTCGTCGCGCTGTCGGTGCTCGAATCGCCCGCGTCGGTCGGCGCCGACGTGGTCGTCGGCGAGGCCGGTTCGCTCGGCCTGCCGACCAGCTACGGGATGGGGCTCGGCATCTTCGCCTGCCGCGACGACTTCCTTCGGCAGGTCCCCGGTCGGCTCGTCGGGGCGAGCGAGGACGCGAACGGCGACCGCGCGTACACGCTGACGCTCCAGACGCGCGAGCAGCACATCCGCAAGGAGCGCGCCACATCGAACATCTGTACGAACCAGGCGTGGGTCGCGCTCCGGGCGGCGATCCACGCGGCGACGCTGGGGCCCGACGGCCTCGTCGACCTCGCGAACGACTGCGTCCGCGACGCCGAGGCGCTGGCGGCCCGGATCGAAGGCCTGTCGGGCGCGACCGCCCCCGTCCACGACCGTCACCACTTCCGCGAGTTCGTGGTCCACGTCGACCAGCCCGCCCCGGCGGTCGCCGAGGACCTGGAGGCCGAGGGGTTCGCGGTCCACGCGATCGACGACCACCTGCTTCAGGTGTGCGTCACTGACCTGAACGCGGAACGGACGGACGGGCTCGTCGCGGCCTTCGAGGAGGTGCTCTGATGATCCACGACCAAGCGAACTACGAGCGAGACGGCGAGGACGTCCGGGAGCCGCTGCTCTCGGAGAAGGGGCAAGCGACCGTCGACGTGCGCGAGGGCTCTCCACTGCCGGACGACCTGACCCGCGAGGAGCTGACGCTGCCGAACCCCTCGGAGCCGGAGACGGCGCGCCACTACACCCGGCTCTCGCAGATGAACTGGGCCATCGACGCGGGGCCGTACCCGCTGGGGAGCTGTACGATGAAGTACAACCCCAAGTTCACCGAGGACGTGGCGGCCGACCCGAACGCCGCCGTCCACCCCGACCGCTCCGCGCGCTCCGCGCAGGGGAACCTCGAACTCCAGTACCGGCTCCAGGAGGCGCTCGCCGACATCGGGGGGATGGACGCCGTCACGCTCCAGCCGCCCGCGGGCGCGGCGGGCGAACTGACGGGGATCCTCGTCACGAAGGCGTATCACGAGCACCACGGCAACGACCGCTCGGAGGTCGTGATCCCGGCGTCGGCCCACGGGACGAACTTCGCGACAGCGGCGACCGCCGGCTACGACGTGGTCGAACTGCCCTCCGGCGAGGACGGGCGCGTCGACCTCGAGGCCTTGGAGGCGGCCGTCGGCGACGACACCGCCGCGCTGATGCTCACGAACCCGAACACGGTGGGCCTCTTCGAGCGCGACATCACCGAGATCGCGGAGATCGTCCACGACGCCGGCGGCCTGCTCTACTACGACGGCGCGAACCTCAACGCGCTGCTCGGCCGCGGCCGGCCCGGCGACATGGGGTTCGACGTGATGCACTACAACGTCCACAAGACGTTCGCGACGCCGCACGGCGGCGGCGGTCCCGGCGCCGGCCCGGTCGGCGTCGTCGACGAACTGGCGCCGTTTCTCCCGACGCCGCGGGTCCGCGAGGCCGAGACGGGGTCGGGGTACGAGCGCTTCGAGCCGGACCGCACGATCGGCCGGGTCCACGGCTTCGCCGGCAACTGGCTCGTGCTGATCAAGGCGTACGCGTACGTCGCCCGCCTGGGCGACGAGGGGCTCGCCGACGCGGCGGCGAAGGCCGTCCTCAACGCGAACTACCTCGCCGAGCGGATCGACCTCGACGTTCCCTTCGGCCCGTTCCACCACGAGTTCGCGGCGACCGCGGGCGACCGCGACGCGGCCGACGTGGCGAAGCGAATGCTCGATTTCGGCGTCCACCCGCCGACGACGAAGTGGCCGGAGATGGTCCCCGAGGCGATGCTGACCGAGCCGACGGAGATCGAGGGGCAGTCCTCGCTCGACGACCTCGCCGAGGCGTTCAACCTCGCGTACGCGGACACCGACGAGGCGCTCGACGCGGCGCCGAACCGGACCGCCGCCGCGCGGATCGACCAGGTCGGCGCCGCGCGGGACCCGCGGCTCTCGTGGCAGGCGCTCGACGGGGAATAGCACGCTCGCACACACGCGAACCGACCGGCCGACCCGCGGCCCGGTCGCGCCGGGCCCGTCGACGCAGAACTAGTCGGCGTCGAGCTTGTCGGCGTCGGGCTCGTCGGCCTCGAGCAAGGCCGCCCCGGGGGGCGCGCGCTTCGCCGTTGGCCAGCCCTCGGCGTCCGACGGCGAGTCGAACGGCCCCTCGCCGTCGACGAACCGGCGCATCACCCGTCCCTCGGCGCGGTGGAGCGTCTCGCTGCACGTCGACTTCGCGATCCCGTTCGCCTCGGCCAGCTCCGTGAGCGTACACCGCCGCGGGGTGTCGTAGTAGCCCCTCTCGACCGCCGCGAAGACGAGGTCGCGCTGCGCCTCGGTGAGCGTCCGATCCGGCTCGTCGCCCCCGGTCGCGGCGACGCCGACCGTCACCCCGTCGTCCGCGAGCCGACGCCCGAACGCTTCTATCCGGTCCCGATCGCCGACGACCGTCACCGTGGCGCGGCCGTCGGCGACCTCGACCGTCGACTCGATGGGGAGGCCGACCGCCCGCGCCGCGGGGAGGTAGACGGGGGCGCGGCCGACCACGCGGAGCGTGCGAACGTCGCCGCGGCGCTCGACCGCCGTCACGCGCGCGACGCGCTCGTGGCCCCGGACCATGTCCTCCACGCGGTCCCTGTCGGTGCCGGCGACCCGAACGGTCGCCGCGGTCTCCGGAGCGTCGCCGTCGACGGCGATCGTCTCCGCGATCCGGAGCGTCGCCGCGGGGACGCCCCGCGACGCGTCGGCGAGCCACGACCCGGTCGGGAGGTCCAACCGGAGCACCGTCCGACTCATCGCTTCCACCTCGCTCCACCCCACGGACCCGCCGTCCGGGCGGTCGCTGGTACACGCATCTCCCGTGGGAGTACCGTCCCGACTCCCCTCCGCCTACCGCTTCATACGTTTCGGACCTAAGTACCCCGGGCAGAGGCGGGCGGACCGCGGGCCGCCTCGCTCGCCGAAACGTGACCGTCTCGGTCGCCGAAGCGAGGCCGCTTCGGTGGTCGGGCCGACACCGCCGCGACCGCAGCACCGAAGGCCCCGGCGCCCGGGCGCGCTGGCATGGAGACCACGGACGCGTTCGTCGGCCTGACATGCGTCGACTGCGGGGAGACGTTCGACGCGGAGGCGGCGACCCACCGGTGTCCCGACTGCGACGGCATCCTCGACCCGACGTACGACTACGACCGCGTCGGGCTCACGCCGGAGACGCTCGACGCCCGCCCCGACGGGTCGATGTGGCGGTACGACGAGCTCCTCCCGTTCCCCGCCGAGACCGCGGTGTCGCTCGGCGAGGGGGCCACCCCGCTCGTGGAGTGTCCCGGGCTGGCGGACGCGATGGGCGTGGGGCGGGTCTTGTTGAAAGACGAGGGCGCGAACCCGACGGGGACGTTCAAAGACCGGGGGCAGGCGGCCGCGATGACGGCGGCGCGCGAGCACGGCGCAAGCGAGGTCGCCCTGAACAGCGCGGGCAACGCGGGGCAGGCGGCAGCGGCGTACGCGGCCCGCGCAGACCTCGACGCGCACGTGTTCCTCCCCTCGCGGGCGGGGTTCACCCAGAAGGCGATGACCGAGGTCCACGGCGCGGACCTGACCGTTACCGACCCGGTGGACGGCAGCTCCCAGATCGGCGACGCCGGAGAAGCGTACGCCGAGGCGATGGCTGACAACCCGGAGTGGTACTCGACGAAGACGTTCGTCACGCCGTACCGCCACGAGGGAAAGAAGACGATGGCACTGGAGCTGCTGGCACAGCTCGACTGGGAAACCCCCGAAGCGGTCGTCTACCCGACCGGCGGCGGCGTCGGGCTGGTCGGGATGCACAAGGCCGCCCGGGAGGCGAGAGAGCTGGGGTGGACCGACGAACTGGTCCCGATGTACGCCGCGCAGGCCGCGGGCTGCGCCCCGGTCGTCCGCGCCTACGAGTCCGGGGCGGACCGCCACGAGCCGCTCGCGGCCGACGAGGTCGACACTGCGTGCAACGGGATCGCGATCCCGGATCCGGGCGCGAGTCACCTCATCTTGGAGGCGGTCCGCGAGTCCGACGGCGGTGCGGTGGCAACGACCGACCGGGAGATCCTCGACGCCGCGGTCGACGTGGCTCGCACGGAGGGGCTCGAGGTGGGCGCGACCTGCGCGGCCGCCGTCTCGGGGGCGTTCGCGCTCGCGGAATCTGGCGAGTTCGGTCCCGACGACACCGTCGTCCTGCTCAACACCGGCGCGGGCAACAAGGACGTGGACGCGCTGCGCGCGCACCTCGGAGAGCGAGAGGCGGCGGCCGCCGAGCGCGACGGAGTCTGAACTCTCGGGCACCTGAGTTCCCAGTCGCCGGAGCGGCTACATCTCCCAGTAGTCGACCGCGTCGTCGATCTCGTGGAAGCCGGACAAGGAGCGCTCGTCGCGGCCGCCGGGCGGCGACCCGACGAAGACGCCGAACGTCTCCGAATCGGGGTACACCGTCACGTCCGGCTCGGTCATCGTCGACAGCGCGAGGTAGCGCACGGGGTCGTCGCCCTCGTTGACGACGCGGTGCGCGCCCGACTCGTCGGCGGCGAAGGCGACGTAGTCGCCGGCCGCGATCTCTTCCGTCTCTCCCCCGTGGCGGAGCGTGGCCTCGCCCGCGAGGACGTAGAGCGCCTCCTCGTTGGCGGTGTGGTAGTGGTACGGCCACGACTTCGCCCCGGCGGGGAGCTCGTAGAGGCTACAGCCGATCGCCTCGCCGTCGGCCGCTTCGGCCAGTTGCTTCCGGCAGAATCGGGTCCCGCCGCGGTCCGTCTCGCTCCAGTCGAGGTCGCCTTCGTTGACGCGTCCCATGACCCCGGCACTCCGCGGGAGCTAAAAACGGTTCGGGAGACCGCATTCCCGCTCGTCGACGACGGCAGCCCGAGGCCGAGATCGGCTACTGACCCGGGCCCGGGGTCGCCCGGCGAACCGGAACCACTACGGCCGGGCCCCGCCACGCCTCGCGTATGGAACTCGGGGTCATCGGACTCGGGCGGATGGGGCAGATCGTCGCGAACCGGTCGCTGTCGGCGGGCCACGACGTGGTCGCGTTCGACCTCTCGGCAGAGGCGACCGCGGAGGCGGCCGAGAACGGCGCGGAGCCCGCAGATTCGCTCGCGGACCTCTGCGACCGGCTGGACCGGTCCGGCGGCGACGAGGACGCCGGCAAGCGGATCTGGCTGATGGTGCCCGCGGGCGACGCGGTCGACGCCACGCTCGCGGACCTAGAACCGTACCTCGACGGTGACGACGTGGTCGTCGACGGCGGCAACTCCCACTTCGAGGCGTCCACGCGGCGCGCCGCGGATACCGACGCCGCATACCTCGACTGCGGCACCTCCGGCGGCCCCGCGAGCGCGGAGGCGGGCTTCTCGCTGATGGTCGGCGGTCCGGCGTGGGCCTACGAGGCGATGGTACCCGTGTTTGACGCGGTGGCGACCGGACCGGACGGCCACGACCGCATGGGCGAGTCCGGGTCGGGCCACTACGTGAAGATGGTCCACAACGGCGTCGAGTACGCCCTGATGCAGGCGTACGGCGAGGGGTTCGAGCTCCTCGCCGACGGGCGCTACGACCTCGACATGGAGTCGGTGGCGCGCACGTGGAACAACGGCGCGGTGATCCGGTCGTGGCTCTTGGAGCTCTGCGAGGAGGCGTTCCGCGAGGAGGGATCGGAGCTCGGCGACGTGGCGGACCACGTCGCGGGCGGCTCGACGGGGACGTGGACCGTCGAGGAGGCGCTCGAACAGGAGGTCCCGGTGCCGATCATCTACCAGGCGCTCGCGGAGCGGTTCGACTCGCGCAACGAGGGCCGCTTCTCGCGACGGCTCGCGAACCGACTCCGGTACGGGTTCGGTCGCCACGAGGTCGCGCGGCGGTCGGACGAGGAGTGAGGGCGAGCACCCCGCGGACCGCTCGGTCACGGCGCGCTTGAGGACGCTGACTGAGAACCGGGCGCGTTCCGTCCCCGATTATCAGGGCCGGTCACGGCCGAGAAACACTTATGTATGGTCGTGGTAGGTGTTGACACGCATAGAATGTTCGAGCGATTCTCGAGCGGCTACTACCTGGGGGAACTGTACGTGGAACCCCATGACGGCGAGCGCGCCGTCATCCGGCGGGCGGACCACGAACACGTCAACGAGCAGCTGTACGCGGACGGGGACGGCGTCGAGCGACTCGACGCCCCGCTCGTCATGAAAGTCGACGGCGGCCACATCCCGGTCGGCGGCGACGACGACGTACCGAGCGGCACGCTCGCGATTCCGCAGGGACTCGCCGACGAGACGCTCCCGGACCGGCGGAACGTGCTGTTGGCGGACGCGGACCGCGCCGAGACGCTCCTCCGCTGGGAGGGGTGGGAGCCGTTCGTGAACGCGTAGGACGCCGCCGCGTGTCTGAGGGAGTCGCGAACGGCGAAGGCCGCGGCGGTAGCGCCCGGAGACCGATAGGGGCGGGCCCGCGCGTCGAGTCGAACTGCGCGTGGGACCGACCGGCATAGCGACCGCGTAGGCGGGAAATGGTTCGATGTCGGGCCGCGGACGCCGCCGGAGCCGCCCGATCGGGCACTCGTGTTATTATGCCGGTCCGGCTCGTGTCGAACGTATGGCGCTCGCGCTCTCGGCCGGGCTGGTTGCGACCGTCGCGGTCGTCGTCGCGGTCGCGGGCGCCGTCAACGGGGTCGCGGGGTTCGGCTTCGCGGTCGTGGGGACGACGGTGCTCGCGTCGACGCTCGACCCGGCGGCCGCCGTCGCGTTCATGATCGTCCCGATGTTCGCGGTGAACGTCGCCCTCGTCGGAGAGCTCACGCGCGAGGAACTGCGGACCTGCGGGGCCCGGTTCGCACCGCTGCTCGTGGCCGCGCTCGTCGGCACCCTCGCGGGGATGGCGCTGCTCGATCGCCTCCCGGCGGCTCCCCTGCGCGTCCTGCTCGGCGTCGTCTCGCTCGGGTTCGTGGCGACCGCGCAGCGCGCGGTCGCGCTCCCGTCGCTGCCGACTTCGGCCGACCGCGAGCGCGCCGAAGGCCCGCTCGTCATGGGGGTCGTGGGCGTCGTCTCCGGCGTCCTGTTCGGCGCGACGAACGTCGGCGTCCAGCTGGTCGCGTTCGTCCGGAGCTTCGACCTCTCGCACGGGGTGTTCGTCGGCGTCGTGGCGCTGGTGTTCGTCGGGATCAACGGCCTTCGCGTCGGGGCCGCGGGCGCGCTCGGACTCTACCCGGACGCCGCGTTCGCGCTCGCGTCGGCCGCCGCCGCGGTCCCTGCGGTCGCCGGCGTCGCCGTCGGGACTCGCCTCCGAGACCGCGTGAGCGAGCGGCTCCGGCGCGGCCTCGTCCTCGGCCTCCTCACGGTCATCGGGCTCCGGCTGATACTCGGCGGCGCGGGCGTCGCCTGACCGGTGTCGCCGTCGCTCCGCCGGAGTCGCCGCCGGTCAGTCGACTGCGGCCTCGATGTCGCGGACGACGGACAGCACCGCCCGCCACTGCTCGACCGTCCCGGGCGGCTCGCGGTCGACGGTCCCGGTCCGGTCGGTGATCGACCGTCGGACCGCCTGCGGGTCGTTGATCCGGCGGAGCTCGAGGTCCGGCCCGCCGGCGACTTCGATCGTGACCGTGCCGTACCCGAACGCGGAACCGGTCACCGATTGACTGTACGCCGTGTTCTGTACCTGTGCCAGCCCGACGCGGCGGACCTTTCGGCCGAGCACGCCGCGTTTCGACCAGATCGCTCGAGTCGTGACCACGTAGTCGGTCCGTGTGACGCGGAGCAGTTCCCAGCCGGCGATGCCGACGCCCAGCGGGCTCGCCGCGGCGATGCGCGGGTCGACCGCGGCCGCCGCGAGGAGCGCGACGGCGACGGTCGCGACGCCGACGACGCCCCCGCCGAGCGCCGCCGACAGCCGCGGGCGACCCGTCCACACGACGGTCTCGTCGTCGTGCCGAAACCACCAGTCGCCGGTCATCGGTCCTCGCGCGCCGTCTCCGACGCGGTCCGCTCGGCGCCGACGTCCTCGCCGGTCGCGGTCGGCGTCTCGGCGTCGCCGCCGGCACCGTCGTCGGTGACCGCGGAGCGGATCGCGCGAAGTTCGACGAGGATCTCGGCGAGCACGTCGTCGGCGTCGCCGCCGCCGTCGGCGCTGTCCCGCTTTCCGGCGTCGATCTCCCTGGCGATCAGCTCCTGGACCGACGCCGGGTCCGGAATGCTCCGGAACCGTAGCTCGACGCCGGAGCCGCCGGCGGTGCTGACCTCGACCGACCCGTACCCGAGCGACGAACCGATGGCCGACTGCGAGTAGGAGATGTTCTGTACCTTCTCGAACCCGATCTGTTTCACGTCCCGGGAGAGGATGCCCCGCTTGCTGTAGAGCCCCTTGTTCGTGACGACGTAGTTCGTGTTCTTGTACTGGAGGTAGCTCGCGGCGACGATCGGGATCCCGACGAGGACGAGCGACAGGGGAACGCCGACGAGAAGCGCCGGGACGACGCTGTACCTGTGCGGCGTGCTCGCCCAGCGGATCTCCTCGTCGTCGTCGAGCGACAGCCAGTCGAGGTCGAGGTCGGCGGTGACGCCGTTGCCGGTCTTCGGTTCCTCCTGGAGGGACGGAGACAACATATCCCCCGAAGCGTCGGGAGACGCTAAAACGGTGGCGGAGGCGCACCGATCGGGTCACGCGCGAAGCGGACGACGTGAACGCGGCGACGAACGGTCGCGCGGGAGACGGCGGCGGACGGTGGCGCGACGCGCGGACGGCCCGGAGAGCGGCGTCCGTCTCCGCCGCAGACGCACCTTTTACGTCGCGGCGGGTCGCGAATTCGGTATGATCGACAGGCTGCTCGGGCGCGCCGAGCTGAAGGAGCGCATCGAGGAGTTGGAGGAGGAGAAGAGTCACCTCGAACGCCGCGCCGAGGCCGAGGAGGAGCGGCGGTCCGACGCGGTCGCCGACCGGCAGCGCGCCGAGGAGCGCGTGAACGAGCTCGAACACCGGATCGAGTCGTTAGAGGAGCGGCTGGAGCGCGCCGAGGGGACGGAGGAGACGGTCGAGTTCCGCCGCGTGAGCGACCGCAGCGGCTCGCGGCTGACGGACGCGCTCGAGCGGTTCCGGGCCGTCGAGAGCGACGACCCGGAGGGGTTGCTCACGGCGTATGTGCCGGACGCAGACTCGGTCCCCGCGACCGTGTCGGACTGGCTCGGCGACCGGACGGCGCTCGTCCGGCGGGCCGCGCCCGCGGTCGTCCTCGCCGACGACACGGGCGCGGTGAGCGCCGCGCTGACGCCGCCGGTCGAACCCGAACCGTTCGACCGGTGGAGCGACCGGTTCCGGCTCGACGACGCGTGGTTCCGCCCGACCGGCCGGTTCGCGTTCGCCGTGGTCCGCTCGGACACCTTCGCGGTCGGCACCTACGAGGGCGACGAGCGGGTCGCTTTCGAGGGGTTCACCACCGACGTGAAGGAGGCACACTCGAAGGGCGGCTTCTCGCAGGGGCGATTCGAACGCCGCCGGGAGGGGCAGATCGACGACCACCTCGACCGGGCCGACGAGGCGCTCGCCGCGGTCGCCGCGGGAGAGGACCTCGACCGCGTGATCGTCGTCGGCGAGCGCAGCGTGCTGGGCCGGGTTCGGGACCGCGCCGACGTCACCGACGTGTCGGACGCAACCGGCAAGCCGAAGGGGGCGCTTGACGACGCGTTCCGCGACTTCTGGCGGGTGCGGATCCGCGCGATCTGAACCGGGGACGCCCGTCCGGCGTCAGAACGGGCTCTCAGGCCCCTCGTCGGGATCGCTGGCGGCCGGCTCGTCCGACGCGGGCAGGTCGCCGATTTCCCGCTCCCACGCCTCGATGCCGCCGCGGAGGCTGTCGACGCGCGCGTCCTGCGTCCCCTCGTAGCTGCCGATGAGCTGGGCCGCCTGCTGGCTGGCGACGCCGTGGGGGCAGACGGTGACGATGCGGTCGCCGCCCTCGAGCTCCGCGATCCGGTTCGTCAGCTCCGGGAACGGGATGCACTCGCTGTCGGGGAGGTGCCCTCGGTCGAACGCGCGCCGGTCGCGGATGTCGACGATGCGGAGCGACTCGTCGGGAGAGCTGTCGCCGCGCTCGTCGAGCAGGGCTGACAGCTCTTCGGGGTCGATTTCGCCGTCCATCAGTGGAGCGGGGCGAGGGTGGCCGTGAGCACGGCTCGGTCGTCGGTGTCGTTGCGGGCGCCGTGGACCGCGCCCCGGGCGTTCTCCACCACTGCCGGGGCCGCGAGCGCCTCTTCCTCGCCGTCGCGGATCACCGTCGGTTCCCCCTCCAGCACGTGGAACACGTTCGTGGCGTCCGCGTGCTCGTGGGGGTCGACGGTCGCGTCCGGGCCGAGGACGAACGCCTTCACGAGCGCGTCGTCGGTGACGACGACCTCCGCCGTCTCGACCTCGCCGGGAGCCGGGTCGAGATCGGCGACCGCCGCCGCGTAGCTGTCGAGCGTCATACCCGCACCTCGCGCGGGACGGGGAAAAATCGCGCGCTCGGGGCGGCTCAGTACGTCGGCGACTCCTCGGGCTCGCCGTCACGCGCGTTCGCGACGCGGCCGAGGGTGAAGAGGAGGTCAGAGAGGCGGTTGAGGTAGGTGACGACCGACTCGTTGATCGGCTCCGAGCGCGCCAGGTCGACGACGCGCCGCTCCGCGCGCCGGACGACGGCGCGCGCGTGGTGGAGCGCCGCCCCCGCCTCGCCGCCGCCCGGGAGAATGAACGACCGAAGGGGCTCCAGCTCCTCGTCGAACGCGTCGATGCGCTCCTCCAGCAGGTCGGCATGGTCGGGCTCCACCTGCGGGTCGTCCGGGTCGGGGTCGGGGTTCGCGAGGTCGGCCTGAACGACGTGAAGATGGTTCTGTATCGTCTCCAGCAGCTCGTCGATGTCCTCGTGGCCCGTCGGGCGGACCGTTCCGAGCAGCGCGTTCGCCTCGTCGACCGAGCCGTACGCCTCGATGCGGTGGCTGGACTTCGACACCCGGCTCATGTCCCGGAGGTCGGTCTCCCCCTCGTCGCCGCGACCGGTGTAGATGCTCATGCGAGGGTCCTCTCGACGTAGTCGACGATGTTCGCGCTCTCGGCCATCGTCACGCCGCGACCCTCGTCGACGAGGACGGGGACGCCGCGCTGGCCGCTCACTCGCTTCACCTCGTTCCGGTCGGAGTGGAGCGCTTCCACCCACTCCGTCTCGTACTCGACGCCCGCGTCGTCCAGGGCGTCGGCCGCCTTCTCGCACCACGGACACCCGTCGAGGGCGTACAGTCGAACGCTCATACCGATCGATCGGTCCGCGCGGTCAAGAAGGTGTGCGTCCGACCGCGACGGTGGGGGAGGCCTCGTATCGCAGCCCCGGGCCGCGGGCCGCCCCCTCAGCGATCTCGGTACGACGCCATCGCCTCCCGGTGTGCCTCCGGGATCGGCGTCGGCTCGCCCGTCTCCGGGTCCACGGCGACGAGCGTCGCCTCGGCTTCCGCCGCGACGGCGTCGCCGATCCGGATCTCGTGCGTCATCGTCGCGCTCGACCGGCCGAGATCCGCTATCTCGACGCTCACCGCGACCGCGTCGTCGTCGAGTTCGACCGGTCGCCGGAAGTCGATCGACAGCGACGCCAGCACGGTCGACGCCCCCGAGATGTCGAGGTCGAGGACATCGCGGAAGAAGCGCGTCCGCGCCTGCTCGATGTACGTCGCGTAGACGGCGTTGTTGACGTGGCCCATCGCGTCGATGTCGCGGAACCGAACGTCGATGTCCGCGGTGTAGGTCGCCATATCCGACCCACTGGCGGGGATCGTATGTAGGCGTCGGGATCGGCGTCGACCGCGGCGGCGCCGGGCGCCCCACCAACGTATAAAACCGACACGCGCGTACCGGCGAGACATGGACAACGGCGCGATAGACGACGTCGACAGGGCGATCCTGTACGCGCTCCAGGCGGACGCGCGGAACACGTCGTCCGGGGACATCGCGGAGCGGGCCGGTACCTCGGACAGCACCGTCCGCAAGCGCATCCAGCGGTTGGAGTCCGAGGGCGTAATCAAGGGGTACAGCGCCAGCGTCGACTACCAGCGGTCGGGGTATCCGCTCCGGATGCTGCTCTACTGTACCGCGTCGATACCGGAGCGCGGCGAACTCATCCCCGACATCCTCGCGATCGACGGAGTCGTGTCGGTCCAGGAGCTCGTCACCGGCGAGCAGAACCTCCTCGTCACCGTCGTCGGCGAGTCGGACAGCGACATCACGCCCGTGGCGCAGGCGCTCCTCGACATGGGCGTCACCGTCGCCGACGAGGTCCTCGTGCGGACCCACGAGACGACCCCGTTCGGGCGGTTCGACGCCGGGCGGGACGGGGCGGAGGACTAACCGACGACGCGCTCGACGTCGAGCCCGGTCGCCCGCCGGACGACCGCACGGACCGGGTCCTCCGAGCCGGACAGGTTGTCGGAGTCGCCGTCGAGGACGAGGAGGGCCGCCCGCCGCCCGGGCTCGATCGCCCCGCAGTCGAGGTCGGCGATTTCGGCGCCCGCGGCGGTCGCCATTCGCAACACCTCCCGGTCGGTCACGTCGAACCGCTTCGCCGCCGTCGCCATCTCGCGGAACATTGACGGCTGGTTCAGCATGGCGTTGTCGGTGCCGAGCGCGACGGTGGTGTGGTCGAGCAGCTCCCGTATCGGCGGCGTCCCGACATCGAGGACCGCGTTCGCGCGCGGACAGACGGCGATCGGGACCGACTGGTCCGCGACGCGCTCCAAGTGGTCCGGCTCGGCGTGGACCATGTGAACGAGCAGGTCCGGGTCGTAGTCGAGCGCCGGGTGGATGTCGGTCGCGTCCGGCTCGCCCGCGTGGATCGCGAACGGGCGACCGCGATCCTCGCAGGCGGCGCGCTCCGCGGCGAACTCGTCGTCGTTCGCGCCGGAGGCCCCGTAGCCGTCGGCGACGTCGAGGACCGACGGGTCGCCGCTCCCGAAGATGAACGGGTCGACGCCCGTCTCCGCCGCCGCCTCGCGGAGCGCGCGCGCGCCGGCGGGCCCCGACTCGCGGAAGTCGAGCGCGGAGACCGTGCCGGTCCGACGCATGAACCGGAGCGTCCGCCGCATCGCCGACACCAGTTCGTCGCGGTCGGCGGCCGCCAGCCGCCGGTGCTTCAGGCTGTCCGGCGGCGCGACCGCCTCGTCGAGCGACAGGCCGACCGCGGCCTCCTTCGCGACGGAGTCTCCGAGGTGGGTGTGCGCGTTGACGAACGCCGGCAGCACGATGTCCGTCGAGTCGGTGTCCGTCTCCTCGACGGCGTCGATCCGCCCGTCTTCGACGACGACGCGTCCGCGGACGGGCTCGAACGACTCCCCGACCAGGACGGTCCCTGCGAGTTCTCGCATACCGGTCCTCCGGACTCCGAGCCGATATGGTTTCCTGAGTCGCGACGCCGAACGGGCTCACTTGCGACCGCGGACTCGCCAGGCCCTCCCCCATGAGAGGATAATCATAATGTTCTATAATGCTGTTATTGCGAACGAATTGTGAATACAAACAGCTTTAATAGACGTTATGTTCTCAAAGTGGGTAGACAACGACCGGGTTGCGACTCGACCCGACGGCGGGTCGAGACCGGTCGCGTGGTCGCTCGAACGATGTCAGGACCCACCTCGAAGACGACGGTCGGAGCGCTCCGGAAGACGACGGACTCGTCGTTCGTCTCCGCTGTACTGACGTGGCTCGCGTGGTCGCTGTTCGCCGCGAGCGTCGCCGTCCTCGTCGCCCGACTCCGACTCGGCGCCTCGTGGGAGGTGCCCGGCGCGGTCGCCGTCGACGGACTGACCGTCCTGCTGTGGACCGTCGTCACGTTCTTCAGCGGGATCGTCCACAGCTACTCCCGGCGCTACATGGCCGGGAGCGCCCACGAGACCGACTTCTTCCTCGGGATCTTCTCGTTCACGCTCGCCGTGATGGCGCTCGTCGCGGCCGACCACCTCACGCTGTTCTGGCTGTGCTGGCTGGCGATGGGGCTCTTGATGGCCCGGCTCATCGGGACCGTCGACGGCTGGCCGCAGGCCCGCGCGGCCGCGAGCGTCGCCCGGCGGCACTTCCTCGCGAGCAGCGCGCTCCTCGGCGTCGCCCTATTGACGCTGTGGCGGGCGACCGAGGCGACGACGATCTCGGGTATCGCCGCGAGCGCGGACGGGCTCGGCGGCCCCACGCTGCTCGTCGCCGGGGGCGCGCTCGTCCTCGCGGCGATGATCCAGTCCGCCCTCGTCCCGTTCCACGGGTGGCTGCTCTCCTCGATGACCGCTCCCACGCCCGCGTCGGCGCTGATGCACGCCGGCTTCGTCAACGCCGGCGGCATCCTCCTGACCCGCTTCGCGCCCGTCGTGACGGCCGAAACCGGGCTCATGCTCGCCCTCGTGGTCGCGGGCGCCGCGAGCGCCCTCGGCGGGAAGCTGCTCAAGACCGTCCGGTCGGACGTCAAGGGCGAACTAGGCTGCTCGACCGTCGGGCAGATGGGCTTTATGATCGTCCAGACCGGGCTCGGCTTCTTCGCCGCCGCCGTGACGCACCTCGTGTTACACGGGTTCTACAAGGCGTACCACTTCCTGAGCGCGGGCGACGAGGTCGAGCGCACGGCCCCGACGGAGACCGAGTCGGAACTCGGGGGAACGGGCGTCGCGGGTGCGGCCGTCGTGTTGCTGACCGGGCTCGCCGGCGGCGCGACGTTCGCGGTCCTGACGGGGAAGGGAACGAGCCTCGACAGCGGGCTGCTGCTCGCCGGGTTCGTCACGCTCACGACGCTCCACGCGGCCCGGAGCGCCGTCCGGCAGACCGGTCTGTCGACGGCGGCCCGCTACGGCGCCGTCCCGCTGGTGGCGCTCCCGGCCATCGCCGTGTACGCGCTCGCGTACGAGGCCGTCTCGGGGCTGCTCGCCGGGCTCCCCGTCGTCTCGGCGCCGACCGAACTGACAGCGCTCCACGCGCTCGTCGGCGTCGCCTTCCTCGCGGCGTACGTCGCGATCGAGACCGGCGTCTACGAACGGAGCGAGCGCCTCTACGTCGCCCTGCTGAACGCGGGGCAGCCCGCCCCGGAAACCGTCCTGACCGCCACGGAGGAATACGATGAACGCTGAATCCACCACCGAAGACGACGCAGACGCCATCGGAGACGCTATCGAGACGGCCGCGACCGCCGTCGGGTCGGTCTGGCCGGTCCACTCGTTCGTGACCGCGAACCCCCTCGCCGGCTTCGAGGACCGGCCGTTCGACGAGGCCGTGAGCCGGGCGGCGGACCTTCTCGGCGGCCGCGGCTACCCGCGGGCGGCGACGTTCCGGACGGCCCTCGACGAGGGGCGGATCGACGCCGACCTGCTCGACGAGACCCTGACCGACCGCGGCTACGAGGCCGGTCCCGAAGCCCTGCTGGACCGGCTGGAATCCGCCGAGGGGACGGACGAACCGAGCGACGCCGGCGCCGCGACGCGCCCGGATTCCGACGCCGAGCGCGTCGACCGCGTGTTGACGAAGTGGCTGTCGGCCTTCCTCGACGAGGGGCGGGCCGAGTGGTCGATGCCGAACCGCGAGGCGGGGTTCTACGACGCGTTCCGGTCGGTCGCCCAGCACGACGACGAGATCCCCGATCGGGGGCTCGCAGCCGACCTCCCGGCGTCGCCGACGGCGGCCGTCGAGTCCGCGCTGGAGCCGTATCCCGACGACCGGTGGCAATCGATCTTCGAGGCGCAGTTCGCCGCGCTCCCCGGGTGGACCGGGCTGCTCAAGCGCCGCGCCGACGACGACGGCGCGTGGCAGTCCGCGTACCCGATCACGCTGACCGGGTACCTCGCGGCCCGGCTCGCGCTGGCGGACGCCTTCGGTATCGACCTCGCCCCGCCGGCCGAGTCCGACGGTCCGGTCGTCGACGCGGAGGACGAGATCGCGGCAGCGTTCCTGAGCGCGTGGGAGGCGACGTACCGCGACGCGCTCGTCGAGCGGGTCGCGGCCGAGAGCGAGGCCCGCTACGGCGAGCGCGGGGCCCGCGCGGACGGCGGCGCGTCCGGACGCCCGGACGCCCAGCTGGTCTTCTGTATCGACACGCGCTCGGAGGTGATCCGTCGGCACGTCGAGGCGACAGGGGACTACGAGACGCACGGCTACGCCGGCTTCTTCGGCGTCCCGATGGAGTACCAGGGGTACGACGACGACGTGTCGATCGACGCCTGTCCCCCGATCCTCGACCCGCAGCACCGCGTCGCCGAGGTCCCGACGGACGACGGCGCGCGGGCGAGCCGCGACCGCTGGGCGCGCGCTCGCGAGGCCGCGGGCGAGGCGATCGAGACGCTCCGCTCGAACCCCGCGACCGCCTTCAGCTTCGTTGAGGGCGCCGGCAGCGGCTACGGGCTCGCGCTCGCGGCGCGCACGCTCCTTCCCGCCCGGGTGTACGACCTGCTCTCGACGACCGACGACGCGGTTCCGGGCGATCACGAGTTCTGCGAACCGGGCGTCCACCGGCGGGACGGCGCTCCCGGAGCGCTTCCGACCGGTCTGACTCGCGACGAGAAGGTCGAGTACGCCGCGACCGCGTTCGAGCTGATGGGGTGGGAGGAGTTCGGTCGCCTCGTCGTCTTCACGGGCCACGCGGCCGAGACGGCGAACAACCCCCACGACTCCAGCCTGGACTGCGGTGCCTGCGCCGGCAACCCCGGCGGCCCGAGCGCCCGCGTCCTCGCGGCGATCTGCAACGACCCCGAAGTGAAGACGGGACTGCGCGAGCGCGGCCACGACGTGCCCGACGACACCGTTTTCCTCGCCGCCGAACACAACACGACGACCGACGAGGTCGAGCTGTACGACGGGGACGTACCGGACTCGCACGCGGCGGACCTCGAACGGCTGCGCGCGGACCTCGACGCCGCCCGCGAGGCGGCAGCCGCCGAGCGGGTCGGACCGGCGGGCGAGGCCGACTCGGCCGGACCCGGGGGCGCGGCGGGCGTGCGCGAGGCGGAACGGCGGGCCGCAGACTGGGCCGAGACGCGCCCCGAGTGGGGGTTGGCCGGAAACGCCGGCTTCGTCGTCGGGCCCCGGCCGCTGACGAGCGACCTCGACCTCGACGGGCGCGCCTTCCTCCACTCGTACGACTGGGCGACCGACCCCGACGGAACGGCGTTGGAGGCGATACTGACGGGCCCGATGGTCGTCACCCAGTGGATCAACGCGCAGTACTACTTCTCGACGGTCGACAACGCCGCGTACGGCAGCGGGTCGAAGGTGACCCACAACCCGGTCGGCAACGTCGGCGTCTATCAGGGCAACGGCGGGGACCTGATGACCGGCCTTCCGCTCCAGTCGCTCATGGCCGACGCCGACACGGCGTACCACCAGCCGCTGCGGCTCTCGACGGTCCTCCACGCGCCCGTCGACCGCGTCACCGATATCCTCGCCGACAACGAGGCGGTGGCCGGACTGCTGGACAACGACTGGCTCTCGCTGACGGTCGTCGACCCGACGCGGGACCACCGCGCGTTCCGCTACGAAGAGGACTTAGAATGGACGCCGGCGCCCGCGGCGGCCGAAGCGCGCCCCGGAACGGCGACGACGCCGGCCGTCGCCGACGACTGAGATCGGTTCGCCACGGAACCCGGCGAGCGGAGCAAGCGCGGCCGCTCACGCGACGGCGCCGAGAGCCACGCCTGTTTCGTCTCGATCCGGAAGGACACAGCACGGGGAGAGCGTCCCGCTCGGCGACGCGTTCTCAGCGGGCGGGCGACGGTACGTGGTGGGCGTCCCCGGACCGAGTGATCTCGGTCAGTACAGCAGTTCGTCGTCGTTCTCGATCATGTACAGCGACCGGGCGGCGATGTTGACCGCGTGGTCGCCGACCCGTTCGAGGTCGCGGATCGTGAGGAGCAGCCGCGAGACGTTCTGCATGGTACCCTCCACGTCCTCGTCTTCGCGGAGCTCGTCGCGCTCGATGAGGTCGCGGACGACGAGGTCGCTCGCGGCCTCGCAGGCGGCGTCGACTTCGTCGTCCGACTCGGCGACGGCGTAGCAGCGCTCTGCGTCCGACTCCGCGTACGCGTCCATCGCCTCGTCCAGCATCGCCAGCGTGTCGTCGCCGATGCGCTGGACGTCGACGTCGGGGAACACCTCGCGGTCGGCCCGCTTGGCGTACTCGCCGAGGTTCGTCGCCAGGTCTGCGATCCGTTCGAGGTCGGTGATGATCTTGAACGAGGCCGCGATGAACCGCAGGTCCCCGGCCACCGGCTGCTGGAGCGCGATGAGGTCCGTACACTGTCCCTCCAGTTCGAGGTAGAGGTCGTTGATCTCGGCGTCGCCGGCGATCACCTCTTCGCCCAACTCCTCGTCCTGCTGTTCGAGCGCGTCGAGCCCCATCCGCAGGCGCTCGGCGACGACCTCGCTCATGTAGAGGACGTCGTCGCGGAGGTCTTCGAGCTTCGTCTGGTACTGTTCGCGTGGCATCTTGGCAGATCCGCCACGCCCGACGCACAAAAACACGTCGGCGGCCGGTTCCCGAACGCGGCAGCCGGGCGGTCGACGAATGACCGAGCGGAGCGACGAGGGAGCGGCCGCGACGACACCGACGCGTCGGCAGCGGTCACGACCCCGCGTGACTCGGACGGTACCGGACGGGTTCGGCCGGTGACGGACTGGTTCGACCGGTAGCGGAGCCTCGGTCGAAGCGTTCAAACCCCGCGGCGACGACGGCTCGGATATGCAGAGCTTGGAAGACTTCGTCGTCGACGAGAACGAGGAGGCGCTCGCGCCCGCGGTGGTGCTCGCGACGATCGCGCTCCTCGCGGTGTTCGTCGTCGGAATCCTGGTCTCCGCGGTCGGGCTCGTCGCCTGACCCGTCCCGGCCGTTCGGGCAGGAGGACTCCGTCAGAAGCACCCCCGCGCCACGGCGTTTTTTGTGCCCGCGGCCGGGCGGGACGGTATGGACCGCCGGATACTCGCCGACCTCCTCGGCCGCAACGACGACCACGTCGCCGCTCTCACTCCCGACGTTTTCGACAGCCACCGCGACGGCCAGCGCCCCGGCGTGGTCTCCGTCTGCTGTTCCGACTCGCGCGTGTCACAGGAGGGGATGTTCGCCGTCGACGAGCCGGGGTTCCTCTTCACCTCCGGCGCCATCGGCAACAGCGTGAGCGCGCTCGTTGACGGCGAGCGCGTCCTCGACGGGAGCGTGGCGTACCCGCTCCGGCACACCCACACCGAGGTCCTCGCCGTGGTCGGCCACACCGGGTGCGGCGCGGTCGGCGCCGCGCTCGCGGCGGCGCGCACCGGCGAGTTCCCGGCCGAACCGGGCGTCCGCGCCGCCGTCGAGGCGCTGCTGCCGATCGTCGAGGCCGGGCTCGACGACCCGGCCGTCGTCGGCGAGGGTGACGGCGAGGCGGTCGATGGCACGACCGACGAGGACGCCGAGAGCGATGCCGGTGTCTCGGTCCGCGACCGGCTCGTCGAGTACAACGTTCACGAGCAGGTCGCGTTCGCCCGCGGCAGCGACGAGGCGGCCGACGCGACCGTGTACGGCTTCGTGTACGATCTCCACGGCGTCTACGGCGACCGTGACGGCGTCGCCTACCTCGTCAACGCCGACGGCGAGCGCGACCCGGCGGCGCTGCGCGACCTCGTCGGCGCGTCGCACGACGACCACGTGGTGACACTCCTGTAGCGCGAGGGGCTCCAAGCCGCCGAGATCGGGAGGCACCGGGACGCCAAGGGCGAGGGGATCGCATCCGACAACCGTTTTACGGCGACGCCCGAATGGGGTTCAAATGGACCGACGCGTCCTGTTCGCGACGCTGATCCTGCTGGCCGGCGGCGCGACCGGGGTGGGCGTGGCGCTGTTCGCGTTCGTCGGCGTCGACGACGCCACCACCGAGACGACGATCGTCTGGGAGTCCGGGCCGGCGCCCGGCGACGACGGCAGCGGCGCGGCGGTCGCGACCGTCGACGGCGAGCCGCTCCTCTTCCGCCCCGCGGCCGAGGACGGGTCGCGGGTCGTCCGCGCGACGGCCGTCGGGACCGACGAGACGCCTTGGTCGGTCCCGGTCTCCGGCCCGGACGCGGAGCGCGGCGGCGGGGACGCCGGCGACACGAACGGCTCCGACGGCGACGGCCCGGTCGGCGTCAGCGGGCTCACCGCGGGCACCCTCGCCGGCGACCCGGTCGTCGCGCTCACGACGGCGCCGGGGGAGCTCGTCGTCCTCGACGCCGCCGACGGGACGGAGCGGTTCGCGGTCGACCTCGGCGGTCCGAGCGGGGTCCGCCCCGCGATCGGCGACCTCACCGGCGACGGAAGTCGGGAGGTGGCCGCGGTCACGACCGACGGGGGCGTTCGGGTCGTCGACGCCGCGGGCGACTCGGTCGCCGAGGCCTCGCTGGCGGGCGAGATCAGCCGCCGACCGCTCATCGTCGAACCGGACGCTGAGGCCGACGAGCGGGGCGGACTCGCGGTGCTGACGACCGCGGGCGCCCCCGCGACGGTCCACATGCTCGACGCGAGCGGCGGGACGCGATGGACGACCGAGCCGACCGTGAATCCGCTGAGCTGGAACGCGGCGGACAGCCGGGACGGGCCAGTACTCGCGCTCGGCGGCGCCAACGGGAACATCGAGACGCTGGAGACGAGCGACGGCTCGGACCGGTACGAGGTCGGCCTTCAGGATCTCCCGGTCGCGATCGGCGATGCGGACCCCGGACGGGTGTACGTCGGCGGCTCCGGGAGCGTCTGGGCCGTCGACCTCCTCGACGGCGAGGTCGTCTGGAAACAGCAGTACGGTGCCTCGACCCGGATCAACGAGCCGCGCATGGGCGACGTCGACGGCGACGGCGAACTCGCGCCCGTGGTGGTCAACCGCGACGGCGAGGCCCTCGCGATGACCCAACAGGGCGAGGTGACCGCCCGGGGCGGTCCCGCCGAGGTCGTCGCGTACGGCGGTCCCCTGTTCGCCGACGTCACCGGCGACGGCGGTGACGAGGTGATCGTCGTCGCGGACGACGGGACCGCGATCGCGGTCGACACGTGATTCCGGGAGCGGCGCTCGGCGGCAGTTTATGCCGGCAAGGCAGAGCAAAACCAACCGACTGCGCCGCACTCAGCGCGAATATTCACCGGAAACGCGGTGTGTCGCGTGAGCGGTAGCTCTGTGCGGGATCGGACAGCGGAGAAACGGTAGACGCTCCGCGAGCAGTCGCGTCAGTGAGATTCGTCCTCGTACACCCACGCGGCGGTGTCGAGGTCGTAGTCGACGAGCTCCTCGTCGTCGAAGAACAGGTCGATCTCGCGCTCGTTCGCGCCCTCGTCCTCGTGGTCCGACGCGTGGATCACGTTGTGGCCGAGGTCTAAGCCGAAGTCGCCGCGGATCGTGCCCGGGGCGGACTCGGCGGGGTCGGTCTCGCCGACCATCGCGCGGACCTGCCGGGTCGCGTCCGCGCCCTCCCACACCATCGCGAAGACGGGGCCGGAGGTAATGAACTCGACGAGGCCGTCGAAGAACGGCTTGTCCTCGTGTTCACCGTAATGGTTCTTCGCGAGATCCTCGTCGAGCTGGACGAACTTCCCGGCGACGAGCTTGAGCCCGCGCTCCTCGAAGCGGGAGACGATCTCGCCGATGAGACCGCGCTGGACGCCGTCGGGCTTCACCATCACGAAGGTGCGCTCGTCGTGGTGGCTCACTGCTCGTCGCCTCCGGCCCGGTGACCCTCCTCGGTCCACTCGACGTCGCGCGCCTCGCGGCCGAGGAAGTAGTTCTTCTCCGCCTTCGAGTCGACGAAGTGGAGGATCTGTCCGTCCTTCTTCACGTACATCGTGCCCGTGCCGGGCTCGATCTCCTCACCGCTGTAATCGCAGGTGCGTGTCTCGACCATTGGTTATCGGCCTCCGATGGAGTCGGCGTCGCGCTGGGTCTCCCGCAGCTGGAGCACGTCGCCCAGACGGACGGGACCCAGGACGTTCCGGGTGATGATCCGGCCCTGGTTCGATCCCTCCTGGATGCGGCACTTGACCTGCATGGCCTCGCCGTGCATCCCGGTCTTGCCGACGACCTCGATGACCTCCGCGGTCGTCGAGTCGCCGGTGCCCTCTTCTGCGCTCATGGGAGGTTATCGGAGCTCCGCGACCTTCTCGCCGATGTCCTCGACATCGTCGTCGGCGTCGCCGGCGTCGACGACGGCGGCGGCGGCCGAGCCGACCTCGAGGCCGGCGGCTTGGCCGACCTCGTCCTGCGTGTCGACGAAGGCGACGGGGATCCCCTTCTCCTCGGCGAGCTCGGGGAGGTGCATCACGATCTCCTCGGGGGAGACGTCCTCGGCGACGATGACGAGGTCCGCGTTGCCGCGCTCGACGGCCTTGGTGGTCTCGTTGGTTCCTTTCTTCACGGTACCGGTGTCTCGGGCGACCTCGAGCGCTTCGAGGGATCGCTCCGCGAGGTCCGCCGGGGTGTCGTAGTCTACGTAAACGGGCATATGTTGTTCACCTATCCTCCGTGCGGGCTCGCGTGCCCGTCCCGTGGTCGGTCCCTAACGGAACGGCACATCATCAACCCCACAGAGGCTGTGCCCCGTGGTAGTCAGGACATCCATAAAAGCGCTTTCAATGTCTCGCGCGTGTGCGAGCGGGAGTCACGGGGCGAGATCGCGGGCAGGACCGGCCGTACCGCGGTCGCCGTCGCACCGCCCGCGGCGGACCCGGCGACACTCCGCGCTTTTTATGCGTCGCTCGCCCCTCAGTCGACTCGACGAATGGTCCGCCTCGTTCACTACTCCGACATCGAGAACGTCTTCGACGCCCCCGAGCGAGCGGCGCGCCTCGCCGGCCGGATCCGAGCGCTCTCGGGCCCCGACGCCGCGGTCGTCGGCACCGGCGACACGACCGCGCCGGGCGTCCTCTCGCTGGTCGCGACGGGCAGGCAGGTCCTCGACTTCTACGAGGTGACTGACACCGCCCTCGACACGTTCGGCAACCACGAGTTCGACTACGGTCCCGACCCGCTCCGCGGCCTCGTCGCCGACTCGCCCGCGACGTTCGTCTCCGCGAACGTCCGCGGCGAGGCCGGCGAGCCGTTCGGCCGCGACGAGGGCGTCGTCCCGTGGGCAACCCGCGAGGTCGACGGCGAGACGGTCGGGTTCGTCGGCGTCACCGACCCCGCGACGGACTCGCTTAACCCCATGGCCGCCGACCTCTCGTTCGACGACCCCGTCTCGGCCGCGCGCGACGCGCTGGCCGAGATGCGCGCCGCGGTCGCCGAGCGCGAGAGAGGCGGAGGCGGCGACGAGGGCCTCAATCACGTCGTCGTCCTCTCGCACCTCGGCGCGGGCGACGACGACCTCGCCCGCGAGCTCGACGTCGACGCGGTCGCCGGCGGCCACGTCCACAGCCGTCGGAACGAGGTCGTCGACGATACCCTGCTCGTCCGACCCGGCGTCAACGGCGAGGCGGTGGCCGAGATCGACCTCGATTCCGAGCCGCCGGCCGCGACGCTCCACGAGCCCGACGGGGCCGACCCCGCGCCGGGGCTCGCCGACGCGCTCGCCGAGCGGATGGCCGCGGCCGACCTCGACGAGACCGTCGACACCGTCGACCGACCGATCGAGCGGTCCGGCGACGTGGTCCACGGCGGGGAGTGCCGCGTCGGCAACTTCGTCGCGGACGCGTTCCGGTGGGTCCACGACGCCGACGTGGGGCTGTCGAACGCGGGCGGGCTCCGCCAGGGCGACCCGTGGACGGGCGACGTGACGAAGGCCGACCTGATCAGCCTGATCCCGTTCGAGGAGCCGGTGGCGCTCGCGTCGGTCACCGGCGCGGAGCTCAGCGACGTGTTCCGCGAGATGGCCGCCCCCGACGTGGACTTCGGCGAGGACGACTGGTGGCACGGCCACGTCTCGAACGCCCGGGTCGTCTGGGACGACGACGCCGAACTGGTCTTAGAAGCCACCGTCGGGGGCGAGCCCATCGACCCGGACGCGCGCTACACGGTCGCCGTCTCGGAGTACCTGCTCCACTCCGAACACGAGTACCCGACGCTCGGCCAGCGTCATCGGGTCGACGAGGCGGACATCCAGTACGAGGTGTTGGCCGCTTACGCCCGCGAACACGGGATCGCCCCCGAAATTGAGGGACGGATCGAGATCCGGAACCGGGCCCCCGCGGCGGACGACGACTGAACGAGCGGCGACGGGCGGGCGGTCGGGATGCGAGTGTCGGATCGCGTCTCGAAGCGGCGAGTCCGGCGTCACGGCCCCGGTAGGTTCGGTCGGGTCACCGAGAGAGAGTTTAACACTGTTTGTTTCGTGTGTACATATAGCACATGGACGCGCTTGACGAGGTGCTCGGGAAGTACGCGACGAGCCAGAAGCTGATGGATCACATCAGGTACACCGCCGAATCGCTGAGCATGGAATTCGACGGCTGGGGCGAACAGTACGTGAGCGGTCCCAGTCTCTACGTCCTCATCGTCGCCGAGGTGAACTTCGCCGACTACACCGACCCCCTCGGCGACAACGAGTGGCCGGTCGACCGGTGCCGCGTTGTCACGGAGTCGCGTGATACGTTCACGAAGGTCGCCCGGGACGTGGCGTTCAGTCGAGACGGGGCCGTCATCGTGACCGGCGACGGTACCGTTCAGCGACAGATGGTGCGGGTCCGGAACCCCTCTCGCGGCGAGATCGAAGACGTCGACGGCCTCGAGTTCCCCGGCTGGATGGGGACCAAACACATGAGCGCCTTGGAGACGTCGCTCCGCGACGACGTCCTCTGGGGAATCACGCTCAGCGAGGAGGACGGACGCGTTACGACGTTCCTGAACGGTACGTACCAGGACTACCCTCGCGACGAGATCGGGGGGCGGTGGCGACCCGAGACGTAGGCAGACGCCCCACCGAGCGACGACCGCGAGGTTTCGGCGGGACCGCGCGCGTCCGTCGCCGCCCCGGCTACTCGAGGTCGACCTCGACGTCGCGCTGGAGTCCGGCCGCCTTCACCGTGTTGTACAGCAACATCGCGCGCGTCATCGGCCCGACGCCGCCGGGGACCGGCGTGATAGCGCCCGCGACTTCTTCCGCCGACTCGTAGTCCACGTCGCCCACCAGCTCGTACCCCTTCTCGGTGTCGGCGTCGACGCGGTTGATCCCCACGTCGATCACGGTCACGCCCTCTTTGAGGCTTGAGCCGTCGACGAACTCGGGGATGCCGGCGGCCGCGACGACGATGTCCGCGTCGGCCAGTTCCCCCTCTAGGTCTTCGGTTCGGGAGTGGCAGACGGTCGTCGTCGCGTTGCCGGTCGGGGACTTCTGTATCAGCAGGTTCGCCATCGGCTTGCCGACGATGTCGGAGCGGCCGACGACGACCGCGTCCGCGCCCTCCGTCTCCACGTCGTAGGCGGCGAGCAGCTTCTGGACGCCGTGGGGGGTACAGGGCTTGAACCGGGCGTCGCCCGCGACGAGGCGGCCGACGTTCTCCGGGTGGAAGCCGTCAACGTCCTTCTCGGGGGCGATCCGCCGGAGGACGGTCCGCTTGTCCACGTGGTCCGGGAGCGGGAGCTGGACCAATATCCCGTGAACGTCGTCGCGGTCGTTGAGGTCGTCGATCGTCTCGTACAGCCGCTCGGCGGGCGCGTCCGCGTCGATCTCGACATGGAAGCTCTCGATGCCCACCTCCTCGCAGTCGCGCTGTTTCATCGAGACGTACGTCTCGCTGGCGGGGTCGTCGCTCATCAGCACCGTGGCGAGGCCCGGCTCGACCCCGGAGTCGGACAGCCGCGACACCTCGTCGGCGACCGCGTCTCGCACGTCCGCCGCGACCGCCTCCCCGTCGATGATCTCCGTCATGAGCGATTCTCGTCGTCCCCGCGGTAAAAGTGAACCGGGATCATGCGTATCGAGTCTCCCATAACTCTCAGGTTATACGCATATGTGGATCAACTACTCCGGGAACAGCTCTTCCTCGCGCTCGACGGCGTCGATCGCGGCGACCTCCGCGTCGGTCAGTTCGAGGTCGGCCGCCGCGAGGTTGGCGCGGAGGTGGGCCTCGCTCGACGCCTTCGGGATCGTCACCACCGGCTCCTTCGCGGCCGCCCACGCGATCGCGACCGCCTCGGGCGTCGCGTCGTGCGCCTCGGCGACCGCGGCGACGGCGTCGATCTCGCGCACCCGACCGCCAGCGAGCGGCGAGTAGGCGACGACCGGATACCCGTGTTCGCGGGCGTGACCGAGTAGCTCGGGTCGGAGGAACAGCGGGTGGAGTTCGGTCTGGTGGGCCGCGGGCGGCCGTCCGAGAACCTCGATCGCGCGGTCGAGGTCCGCGACCTCGAAGTTCGAGACGCCGACGTTCCGCACGAGTCCGTCGTCGCCCACGCGGTCGATGGCGGGCAGCGTCGTCTCGGGGTCGTAGTCGCCGCGAGGGCGGTGAACGTACAGCAGGTCTATCGCGTCGACGCCGAGCCGGTCCGCGCTCTCGCGGGCCGCGGGCGCGACCGCGCCGGCCGCGAGGTCGTCTGTCCAGAGCTTCGTCGCGACGGTCACGTCGCCGCGGTCGAGGTCGCCGTCGGCCAGCCCGGCGGCGAGCCCGTCGCCCACGACCGCCTCGTTGTCGTAGATCCGAGCGGTGTCGAGGTGGCGGTAGCCGACGGAGAGCGCCGTCGCGACCGCACCCGGATCGTCGATCCCCATCGTTCCGAGACCGACCGGCGGGAGGTCCATGTCGCGACGTGCGCGGGACGGGAACTAAAGGCTCTCGCCGTGTGAGCTGGACGGCGGGGCCGCGCTCGCGGCCGTGAGTTGACGCCAGCAGTTACGAGCCCGGCCCTCGTACGGACGCCCATGTTTCCCTTCCCCTTACACAGTCGTCGACCCGCCCTCCAGCGCTCGCGCGGCGCGTCGGTGGTCGGCGCCGACGCCGCATGAGCCGGACCGGCGCGTGGTCGCTCCCGACGGCCGCGGGACGCGTCGCGGTCGCCCCGGGCCCTCGCGAACGGCCGAGCGCCTTCCGTCGGTCGCGACGTTTCGGGGTCGGCGGTCGCCGCCGCTATCGCCGCGCTCGGGACGCTACTGGAGTGGGTCGGCAGCGGCGGGACTGGTGGCGGGATCGCCGCGTTCGGGCTCGTGACCGGGTTCGCCGGGGTTTGCGTCTCGGCTGTCCGGAACGCGCGGACGGAGATACCGCTGCGAGATGTCCGGCGCGCCGAGTTCAGGGACGGCGACGTGGTCGTCGTTCACGAGGACGAAGACGGCGACGCGGTCGAGACGGCCTTCCGACCGCGGTCGCCCGCGGCCCGGAACGACGCGGCGCTCGCGCTCCGCCTTCGCGGCGTCGACCTGCGCGGTGCCGACGACGCCGACAGCGTCTCTCGGACCGTCGTCGACGCGCCCGAGACGGAACTCGTCGCGTGAACCGTGACGGCTCGTCCCGTTGTCCTATCGGGGTTCACCGCGTCATCGACACCGACCGCTCGACGACCTCGTACCCCTGCGCGGCGAGCGCCTCGGCGTAGTACCGCTCGGCGACCCGCCCCTGCGGGAGCCGCCGGAGGCCGAACCGGCGCGTCGGTCGCAGTTCGAGGTCGACGACGGTCCCGCCGTCGGTCGTCTCGCGGACCGTCGCCGCGTACGAGGCCCACGGCCGACCGTCCGCCGTCCCCTCTATCTCGACCGTCGCGACCGGCGGGTGGTCGGAATCGCTCTCGCCGACCGCGGCGTCGTCGACCGCGTCCCTCCCGCTCACGTCGACGGAGAGGTCGAGCTCGACCGACTTGAGGCCGAGGAGGTACGAGAACTCGTAGGTCGCGTCCGTCCCGGGCGCGCTTCTGTCGGTAGCGGCGTCGGTCGACGCTGCCGTGTCGGCGGCGCTCCGGACCTCGTCGGCGACGCCCCACTGGAACGCGAGGTTCGGCGGTCTCGCCGACCCGAACCGCCGGACGACCGCTCCGGGCGACGCGTCCGTCCGGAGGCGAGTCGAGCCGCGCCGTCGAAACACGGGCACGCGGAGCGCGACGACGATGACGGCGCCGACCGCCACGCCGGGCCAGAACGAGATGGCGACGACCGCCGCGAGAAACGCGACGACGACGAGCAGCGCGAGGGTCCAGCCGACGGCGCGCTCCGCCCGGCGGTAGCGAGCGACGACGGACCGCACGTCCGATGCGTCTGTGTCGAGGGGCTGACTCGCGGAGGGCGAGGGCATCGCTCGCGCTTCGGGGACCGATCACATGTCCGTTTTGATCGCGCGGCCGTCGCGAGTCACACGCCGAATCAGATCCCGCCGTCGGCGTCGGGCGGCGCTCGCCCGCAGATGCTCACGAGGTCGTGGAGGTCGTCGATCTCGTAGGTCGGGTGGCAGTCCAGTTCGGTCGACCGGCGGTGAGGGCGGCGGAGGAACGCGGAGTCAATTCCCGCGTTGTCGGCCGCGCGCACGTCCGACTCGTTGTCGCCGACGAACAGCGCCGTCTCGGCGCCGAGGTCCTCGAGGGCGCGCTCGATGTAGTACGGCGAGGGCTTCTTCCGCGAGAGGCTGGCCACCGAGGGGTCGCGGCCGTACGCGACCTCGAAGTGGTCCGCGAGCCCGAAGTGGTCCAAGAGCGCGTCGACGGTCGCCTGCTGGTTCGAGGAGACGACGCCGAGGGAGGCGTCCAGCGCGCGGACGACGTCCACGTCGTCGTACGGCGTCTTCTGTCCCTCCCGGGCGGCGTCGATCTGCGCCGCCGACGCGACCTCGTCTCTGACCCGCCAGAACTCCGCCGGGTCGACGCCGTAGCGCTCGCAGATGTCGGCCAGGGTGGCGGGGTCGACCCCGACGGCGACGTCGTCGACGTGGGCGAGGTCCGGGTCCTCGACGCCGAGGCTCACGAAGGCGTCCCAGGCGGCCTCGCGGAGCGTGTCGAACGGCGTCCGCCCGACCAACACCCCGTCGTTGTCGAAGACGACGGCGTCGTACACGCATCGCCGTGGGTGGGTAACGGGCAAAAAGGTTTCACACGTCGGCCGGTCGGTGCCTCAGACGCCGAAGAGCCGGAGGAAGAGCCCGGCGAGCAGCGCCAGCGCACCGACGATCACGCCGACGAAGGGGATCGGTACCGGGAGCGGGATCACGATCAGCGCGACGCCGACGGCGATCAGCGCGGTCGAGAACCTCACGGGATCGCTTCGCCGTCGACGCTCAAATACCTTCAGGCGGATTGCGCGCGGCCGACGACCGCCCCCGGCGAGCGCGATAACTCCCGCACTTTCAATACCCGTCCCGTCGAACTCTCAGAACGGACCATGAACATCTCTGATATCGCAGTGCCGGAATACGTCGAGGTCGACGTCGACGAGCGTCTCGCCAAGGTCCGTTCTATCTTCGAGCGAGAGAACCCGAAGGGGATCGTCGTCGTCGAGGACGGCGAGTACGCCGGGGTCGTCGGGGAGAAACAGCTCATGCGCTCGCGCATGGAGGACGACACGAAGGTGTCGGCGGTGATGAAGCCGGCGCCCTCCGTCGACCGTCACGAGGACGTCCGCGAGACCGCCCGGCTCCTCGTCGAGGGCGACGTGAAGATCGCGCCCGTCTACGAGGGCGAGAAGCTCTTCGGTATCGTCACGGTCGACCAGATCCTCGAGGCCGTCCTCGACAGCCTCGACGCGATCACCGTCGGCCAGATCGCCACCGAGGACGTGATCGGCATCGGTGAGACTGAGAGCGTCGGGCGCGCCATCAACCGCCTCCGCGAGAACGGCGTCTCCCGACTGCCGGTCCTCGGCGACGACGGCGACCTCGTCGGCGTCGTCACCACGAACGACATCGTGGAGTTCGTCGTCCGCGACCAAGAGCGACAGGGCAGCGGCGACCGCGCGGGCGACATCGACCGGATGCTCGACATCCCCGTCTACGACATCATGTCGAGCCCCGTCGTCACCGCGCGGAACGCCGAGACCGCCCAGGCGGTCGTCGAGCGCATGTTCGACAACGACGTCTCCGGGCTCGTCGTCACGCCCGAGGGCGTCGACACCGTCGCCGGGATGGTGACGAAGACCGACGTGCTGCGCGCGCTCACGTTCACCGAACAGGATTCGATGGACGTCCAGATCACCAACGTCGACCTGTTGGAGGGGACCTCCCGCGAACACATCGTTGAGTCCATCGAGCAGGTCGCCGACAAGTACGCGGACATGCACGTCATCCACGCGCACGTCCGACTCCACGCGCACAAGGAGAAGCTCCGCGGCACGCCCCTGATCCAGTGTCAGATCCGCCTCCGCACCAACGAGGGTCAGGTCGGCGGCTCCGGCGAGGGGTACGGCGCCGAACACGCCTTCCACGTCGCGCTCGACAAGCTGGAGCGGAACGTCTTGGAGATCAAGGGCGTCAACGCTGACGAAGAATACCGCGGCCAGCTCCTCCGGAAGCTCGGCGACCTCTAAGTCGGTAGCGACCCGCGACGGCGGACGCGCGCTTCGCGTCGCCGTCGACAGACCCCGACCGCACCGCCGGGACGGGACCGTCTCCGGCGTGCGTTTCCGTCGCTGCGTCTCATTCTTCCCCGCCGATCACGCGTCCGAGCCCTCGGCGAGTCCGTCGCCGACGATCCGGAAGGTCGCGGTGTCGCCGGCCGGCTTCGACCGGTGCTTCTCGAGGGTGGCACGGCGGTTCCCACCGCGGTACCGGTCGACGCGCAGGATGGCCCCGGTCCAGTGGTTGAGGGTGTTCCCGCCGAGCGCGCGGTCGCGGTCGCCGTCCGGGTCGGTGAACACCTGGTTCGTGATGATCACAGCGATGTCGTGACGGCGGGCTAACGAGAGGAGGTGCGTCACCTGCTTCGCGACCTTCCGAAGCGACTCGCCGCCCTCGGTGTCACCGGCGCGCTCCAGCCGGTAGAAGCCCGTCGCGGAGTCCAACACGATCAGCTCGACCTCCTCGGCGAGCTCCTCGGCGTCGCGCACCGCCTCGCGCTGGTCGTCGAAGTCGTACGCCTCGGAGATCACGAGCCGCGAGGCGATCGAATCGACCGTCTCGTCGGTGTCCGGGTCGTCGGCGCGGCCCGCGGCCAGCTGCTCGAACCGATCGATCGAGAGCCCCTCGGTGTCGACGTAGAGGGCGCGGTCGCCGCCGGCCGCGACCTCCACCGCGGCCGCGAGCGCGAGGTTCGTCTTCCCGGCGGCCGGCGGCCCGTACACCTGCGTGACGACGCCGCGCTCGAAGCCGCCGCCCAACAGCTCGTCGACCGGGCGACAGCCGGTCGGGATCGGATCGCTCACTGTGAAGTGATCCGCCCGCGCTCGTATTTAAACGGTCGATCGCGTCGCCGTCGGGAGAGCGCCGTCCAACGTCGAAATGAGTCACTCCCCGTCGGAGAGAGCCGGCGCTCGTCGGGGTGTGATAAGTGTGAGAGAAACGGAGATAGGCGCCATTCGCGTCGAACGACGGCCGAAATCCGGTAGTGCGTGCGGACGCGCCGTCCGCTACGTGGGGGTTAGTTGCGGACGAGGTTCGTCGCGCGGGGTCCCTTGGGGGACGATTCGATGTCGAATTCCACTTCCTGACCCTCCTCGAGGTCCGGGCCGCCGACGTCTTCCATGTGGAAGAACACGTCTTCGTCGTCGTCGAGGTCGCCGTCGTCAGTCGAGATGAAACCGTAGCCGCCAGTGTCGTTGAAGAAATCAACCTTACCGTTTGCCATTGCGAATAAACGTACAGCCCGTTTGGGGATAACCCTTGCGAGGGCCACGGTACCACGGAGGTTCCGGACGTTCGTCTATCGGGGATGTTCCGTGTACGGCCGTCTCTCAGGGACGTCTCGCCGGTCTGCGGCGGTCGCGGTAGTGTTCACCGCGCGCAACCAGCCGCGGGGTTCATTTACGAGCGACTACGTAGTTCGGGCAACGACATGGAGCGCCGCCACTTCCTCCGATCGCTCGCCGCCACCGGAACCGCCGCCGGCGCGACCGCCACGGCCGGCTGCGCCGGCGTCCTCGGCGACTCCGGCGACGACGGGACGATCCTCGGCCCGCCGGAACAGAATCGCGGCGAGCCGGTCCACCCGATCCACGGCGACGAGATGCCCGAGTTCACCGTTCCCGACCCGATCGCGGGCGAGGAGATATCGACGACGCAGTTCGAGGGCGAACGCGCGTTCCTGTGGACGTCCTTCTACACCAACTGCCCCGACGGCGTCTGTCCCGCGCTCATCCTCCGGCTGCGGCGCGCGCAGGAGGTCGCCGCCGAAGAGGGGTTCGGCGACGAGGCCGCGTTCCTCCCGCTCACCTTCGACCCGGAGCGCGACACGGCGGACGTGCTCCGCGAGTACGCCGGGCAGCGCGGCGTCGACCTCGACGCCGGGAACTGGCACTTCCTCCGCCCGGAGAGCTACGAGGCGGGCGTGGAGCTGATGGACGAGAACTTCGGACTCAAGATCGAGAAGACGGACGGCGAGCAGTACGAGAACCTAGAGTACGCGTTCCCGCACTACGGGCTCATCCTGCTGGTCAACAAGCGGGGTATCGTCGAGCGGGCGTACCCGCGCGGGCCGGCCACCGACGTCGAACGGATCGTCGACGACTTCCGACGGGTGGTCACGGCGTGAGGCGACGGCACCTCCTGGCGGGGCTCGCGAGCGTCGGCGTCCTCGGCGGCGCGGGGGCCGTCGCGACCGGCGGGGTACCGGACGCGCTCGGTGGCAGCGACGCGCCCGAACTCGTCGAGCCGATAACGCTCGACACGGTCGACGCGCCGGGGAGCCGCGATGGCGAGGTGACGCTGCCCGCCCCGGACCGACCGACGTTCGTCGACTTCTTCGGGACGTGGTGTCCGCCCTGCGCCGAGCAGATGCCGGCCCTCGCGGAGGCGCACGATCGGATCGGCGACGAGGTGCTGTTCGTGTCGGTGACGACGGAGCCCGTCGGTGAGGCGGTCAGCGAGGAGACGGTGGCCGACTGGTGGCGGGAGAACGACGGCGACTGGCTCGTCGCCGCCGACGTCTCCGCCGAACTCGCGGCGCGACTCAACGTCGGAAGCTACCCGAGCGCGCGCGCCGTCGACGCCTCCGGGCGCGTCCGCTGGGCCACGTCCGGGACCCACACCACCGAGGAGTTCATCGAGGGTATACGGCAGGCGCTCGACGGATGACGGGGCGACCCGACTCATGACCGACGTCTCGCTTGCGACAAACGTCCCGCTGGCCGTGACCGCGGGTGTGACAACGTTCTTCTCGCCGTGCGCGTACCCGCTCCTGCCGGGATACGTGGGCTTCTACGTGAACTCCGTCGACGCCGACTCCGCGTCCGTCGTCGGGGCGGGGGCTCGAGGGATCGCGGCCGCGGTCGGCGTGTTAGCGACGTTCGCGCTGCTCGCGGGCGCGACCGTCCGGATCGGCTACTCGACGCTGTCGAACATCACGGTGTTCGAGACGCTCGTCGGCGGGCTGCTGATCGCCTTCGGACTGCTCGTGGTCTCCGGGCGCGCGCCGTCGATATCCGTGCCGCTGCCGGAGCGGCGGTCGAGCGTGTTTGGGTTCGGCGTCTTCGGCGCGGGGTACGCGCTGGCCGGCGCCGGCTGTGTGGCCCCGGTGTTTCTCAGCGTCGTCGCCCGGGCGATCGCGCTCCCGTCCGAGACGGCGGTACTCCTCCTCGGCGTCTACGCCGGCACCGTCGCCGTCCTGATGGCCGCGACGACCGTCGCGACGGGCGTCGGTCTCGTCAGCAACGCCAACCGGGTGATGAACCACGCGGGACTGCTGAAGCGGATCGCGGGCGCCGTGATGATCGTCGCGGGGACCGGCCAGCTGTACCTCTCGCTGGTCGTGTACTGAGGCCGGACTCGTCTCCCGAACACGGACGGGCCGCGTCTCGCTCCCCGAAACGGGTCCCGTAGATTCTTAATCGATACAGCGGAACTTCCGTACAGCCGAACCGATCGGTTCGGTCCCCGTACTATGAACCTAGACGAGTTCACCGCCGCGAACGCACCGACCGACAGCGCGGAACCGTTCCAGCGCGAGAACAGCTACACCCTAGACGTCGACGTCGACGGCACCGTCATGGCGAAGGCCGGCTCGATGGTGGCGTTCACGGGCGACGTGTCCTTCACCGGGAAGGCCTCCGCGGAGGGCGGTATCACCGGGTTCCTCAAGGAGGCCGCTACGAGCGAAGGAACGCCGATCATGGCCGTCGAGGGGCAGGGCCACGTTTACTTCGCCGACGACGGCAAGAAGGTCCAAGTCGTCGAGCTCGACGCCGGCGAGTCGATCACGGTCAACGGCGAGGACGTGCTCGCCTTCGAGGAGTCGCTCTCCTACGAGATCAACACGATCGACAGCCTCGCCGGCGCGCTCGCCGGGGGCTTCAGCAACGTCTACCTCGAGGGGCCGGGCTACGTCGCGATCACCACCCACGGCGACCCGATCGTCCTCGAACCGCCGGTGTCGACCGACCCGAGCGCGACCGTCGCGTGGAGCGGCACGTCGCCGGACGTGGAGGTCAACCGCAGCCTCTCGGACATGATCGGCCAGGAGTCGGGCGAGCGCTACCAGATGCGCTTCGGCGGCGAGGGGTTCGTCGTGGTCCAGCCGCGCGAGGAACACGTCTGAGGCGGCGACGGGAAGTCAGCCCGGTAGCCCGGGGCTATCGCGCCGCCAGCCAGCCGGCGAAGTCGCCGGTGAGGAAGCCGACGTAGTCGACGACGCCGAGGTACAGCACGACGACCACGACGATCAGGATCGGGACCCGGACCGCCCAGATCCAGACTGCGTCGAGGCCGGCGCCGTCAGCGATCCCCTTTCTGAGCTCCTCGCGGCCGACGTCCGGGATCACCCAGCCGACGAACAGCGCGAGCAGAAGCGAGCCGAGGACGAGCAGGATCCCGTCCGCGAGCCCGTCGTACAGGCCGAGGAAGATCGAGTCGATCGTGACCGGGACGCCGAGCAGGAAGACGGCGGCTCCGAGCGCGGCCGACGCGGGCACCCGGGCGACGCCGACCTCGTCGATGAGGTAGGAGACGAGCACCTCGAGGATACTGATCGCGGAGGAGAGCGCGGCGATCCCGACCATGCCGAAGAAGACGACGCCGAGGATCCGGCCGCCGGGAATGCCCGCGAACGCGGCGGTGAGGCTCACAAAGATCGTCCGCGGGCCGCCGGCGCCCGGTTCGATCCCGATCGAAAAGAGGACGGGGAAGACGACGAAGCCGACGAGGACGGCGACGAGCGTGTCCAGCGCCGCAATGATCCCGGCGTCGGCCGCGAGGTTCCGGTCCTCGCCGAGGTAGGAGGCGTACGTTATCATCACGCCCATCCCGAGCGACAGCGTGAAGAACGCCTGTCCGGCGGCGGCGGGGAGGATCTCAGTCCAGTTCGCGGCGATTGTGGCGAAGTCGGGCGAGAGGTAGTAGGCGTACGCCGCGCTCGCGCCGTCGAGGGTGAACCCGTACGCGGCCAGTCCGACGAGCAGGACGAGTATGGCCGGCACCATCACCTTCACGCTCAGTTCGATCCCCCGCCTGACGCCGGCGGCGATGATCCCGACGACGAGCAGCATGAACATGGCGTGGAAGAGGAGGGTGTCGAGCCCGGTCGAGACCGACTCGTACAGCGCGTCCGCGGCCGCCGGGTCGGCGACGGTGAACCCCTCTGTGATCCCGATGAGCGTGTAGCGCAGGAACCACCCCGCGACGACGCTGTAGTACGAGAGGATGATGAAGCCGGTGACGACGAACAGCCAGCCGGCGGACGACCAGACGCCGCTGCCCAGTTCCCGAAGCGCCCCGACTGGGTTCCGGTCGGTGCGGCGCCCGATGACGAACTCCACGAGGATCGCCGGGAACCCGATCAGCGCGACGAACGCGAGGTAGGTGATCAGAAACGACGATCCGCCGTACTGGCCGGTGATGAACGGGAACCGCCAGATGTTCCCTAGCCCGACCGCGCTCCCGACCGCGGCGAGGATGAACCCCGCCCGCGTCGCCCACGTCTCGCGTGCCATTGGTGTGCTGGATGAAATCCCTCTCCCCGATAAAAACGTGTCTCTCTGGGCCGCTTACTGCTGATAATCGAACATGATCAATCGGTCACCGGCCCGGAAACGAACGTTCGCCGCCGTGCGTCCGTCGACACGTCGGCCGGTCGGACCCGCATCGGGGACCGTGAATTTAATAGCCGGACAGGGACCTCACGAGGTATGGAACGCGTAGATGTCGCGATCGTGGGCGGCGGGCCGGCCGGGTCGTCCGCGGCGCACGCGGCCGCGACCGGCGGGGCGGACGCCTTGGTCGTCGAGAAAGGGGTCCCCCGGGCCGACCGCGACGGCCTCGGTCCCGACTCGACCGACGCGGCCGGGATCTTGGACTACTGGGTGGACATCATGGGGATCCACCCCGACGAGTTCGACGACGGAGTAATTCAACGCGAGCTGAACCGCGCCGAGTTCCGGGGGCCCGACGAGTCGGCGACGCTCACTTCCACCGGCATCGACTCCTCGTACGACAAGTTCGGCTACACCTTCCAGCGGGCGCGGTTCGACGACTGGCTCCGCGACCGAGCCGAGGAGGCCGGGGCCGAGTACCGCGTCGGGACCTCCGTTCGCGGCGTCGACACTGACCTCTCGGTGGGCCCCGCCGACGGCGACCCGCGCCACACGCTCGAAATCGCGGACGGCGGCACCGTCGGCGCCGACTTCGTCGTTCTCACCGACGGCCCGCAGCGGACGGTGACGAACCGCGTCCTCGACGAGTACCTGCCCGCGGACGCGCAGGCCTCCGAGCGCTTGGCCTCCCGGACCGCCAACCACATCGCGTATCAGGAGTATCGGCGCGTTCCCGAAGACGTGTTCGAGGAGGTCGAGGACGCGCTCGTCTTCTGGTGGGGCGTGATGCCGGGCGAGACCGCGTACCCGTGGATCTTCCCGAACGCGGACCGCGTCTGCCGGGTCGGGCTGACGATGCCGATCGGCCTCGACATGGACGAGATCGACGCCTCGGAGTACGCCCTCCTCCGCGAGGACGACGAGTCGATCCCGCAGGGCGGCGAGTACATCCGCCGACTCTTGGAGTGGCAGTACGGCGAGGAGTACGACATCGAGGAGGAGTTCCCGCTCGTCGAGGACGCGGGCAAGCGGGGCGGGACGGAGACGTACCCGATCTCGTCTACCCGGCCGATCGACTCACCCGTGGAGGCCGGCATCGCGGTCGCGGGCGGCGCGATGGGGACCACGTCGGCGTTCCACGAGGGCGGCGATCACGTCGCGGTCCGAACCGGCGCGATCGCGGGCGAACTCGCCGCCGAGGGCGACTTGGCCTCGTATAACCGCCGCTGGAAGGAAGCGATCGGCGACGAGGTCGTCCGCAACGTGACGATGGCCGACATGGTCGCGGAGTACGAGCCCGCCGACTGGGACCGCGTCATCGGCGCGGCCGACGCGATGCTCGCCGCCGAGACCGGCGACGACCTCCTCTCGCAGCCGTACCGCTCCGGGTGGGAGTCGCTCAAGCTGCTGGCCGGTTACAAGTGGAACAAGCGCCGGGTGAAGAAGGGGTACGTCGGCATCGACGAGAGCGAGTACGTGTACTGACCCGCGGACGCCGTCGACCGCGTCGCCGGCAGCGCTGCCCCCCGACGAGACCGGTCCCGCTACCGGATCACGGGCGCCGCCAGCTCCACCGGCTCCGCGTCGATCCCCGCCACGTCAACCGGTTCGGTCTCGTGGGTCGGCCACCGACCGGTCTTCGTGAGCCGCTCCGTCAGGTCCGGCGCGACGAGGTGCGTGTCCTCGCTTTTCGTTCCTCGGACCGTCGGATTCCACGCGTAGCCCATCGGCCACCGGACGGGCTCGTCGCCGTCGGGCGTCGCTATCCACTCTCGGCCCGCGAACCCGGCCGCGCCGCCCTGGTGGTGCTTCTCCCATTCGTCGGCGAAGCCGACCGCGTCGTACGCCTCTCGGATCGCCTCGAACACGTCGCCGGCGGCGTCGGGGGCGTCCGCGGACGCGGCGTCACCGTCTCCTCCGACGAGCGTCCCGGCCGCCGCGGCCTCGGTGGCTCGGATCGCGGTGGCCTCGACGCGCGCCGCGGCGCGGTGTCGCTCCTCGAACCAGTCCGGCGCGTCGAAGGCCACCGTCCGCGTCATCGAGGCGTAGAGCCCCGCCCGCTCCGCGGTGACCGAGACGAGCGCGTAGTCGCCGAGCGCGGCGTCGCTCGGGGTGTAGTGGCGGAACGCCTGCGCTCGCTCCGCGCCGCCGACGAGGACGACCGGCGTGTCCACGTCGCGGGAGGCGAGCGAGATGTCAATGCCGGCCGCGACCTCGTACTCCGGGTCGTCGGGTTCGAGGTTCCGGCAGACGGTCTCGACGGCGGCCGCGACCTCCCGACCCAGCTCGCGGTACCGCTCGACGTCGTCGTCGGTGAGGGGTTGTCGGAGCCGGCTCCCGTCGACCGCCTCGAAGCCGGGCACGTCGAAGTCCGCGGCGGCGGGCGCGGGCGACCGCTCGGCGACCGCCGCGGCGAGTGAGTCGGCGTACCACGGGAACGATTCGACCGCGAACGCGTCCGGAAGCTCCTCGTCGGCGAGCCGGTCCGCCTCGATGTCGTCGGCGATTACGCGGAGTTCGCCGTCGTAGCCAGCGGCCGCGACGCCCGTCGCCGCGTCGGCGTCCACGACGTTGTCGCCGCCGGTGAGCCACGCGAACCCGTTCGGCCGCGCGAACCAGACCGCTTCGAGTCCGCGCTCGGCGAGGTAGGCGTCCAGCCTGTCCGTGCGGGCGGCAAGGTCGACCATACGGACGGACTGTCGCCGAACGGGTAAAACCGGTCGGAAGCCGTCTGCGCGCGGACGCCGTGCGACCGCTCCGTACCCGCCGTCCGGTCGACACCGACCGACGACCCGCCTGGGCCGCGACCGTCGCCGCGCTGTCTCCCGATCGAGCCGCCGGGCCGGCCCCGCGGGCGGTTCGAAACGAAAGGTTCAATTACGTCCCACGGAAACGACGAGACGCGTCAGTAAGCCCCTTCGGGTTGGTAGTCTAGTCCGGTTATGACACCTCCTTGACATGGAGGAGGCCGGCGGTTCAAATCCGCCCCAACCCACTTTCTTGCGGCCGATACCACTCGACGGCGGGAGTCCCGGATGTAATCACCGGACGATATAGCGACGAGTTCAGCGGAGGCAGTGCGTTATTCTGTCTAACTGAACACTGAACGAGTCATCAGACTGTGATCGCAAACCCGTCGTTCGGAGAGATTTTCTGAGCAGAGATTCTTCCCTCCGAGCATAAGTTTCCGATCCGAGGCCACCTCCGAATTCGGCTCCCGATTTGCGCTACAACTCCCGGTTGTAATCGTCGCGGTCGTGGCGGTAACCGGATTGTCACTGTACCTCTCTGTGACTATGGCCGCGGCTTCCGGCCTCCTCGTCGGAACCATCGTCGCCTTGCTCGTCGCTGCTCTCGCAACGATACTCGATTAATTCCATCGGCTATCGGTGGACGGCCCGGGACGGACGCTTGATCCGGCGGTACGTCGAGGGGTCCTGATCCGCCGCGAGCCGGGGGACCTCACCGCGTCGGTCGGGGGTGGCTAATGAGAAGTTTCTTTTACCTCACCCCGGAGAATAGCGGTAGATGAGTGACCGAGGCGGTCGACCGTCGGACCGAACCGAATCCCCCGCTTCGAGCGGTGAAACGGCGGGTTCCTTCGATCCGGCGTCGCCGACCTCGTCCGCCCCGGTCGCCGACGACGGCGCGTCGACCGGGCGACTGGTCGTCGTCTGCGGGCTGCCCGGCGTCGGCAAGACGACCGTCGCCGAGCGGATCGCCGACCACGTCGACGGGCGGATCCGGCGGACCGACGTGATACGCAAGCAGCTGTTCGACGACCCGGAGTACACCGACGCGGAGACCGAGGCGGTCTACGCCGAACTGCTCGCGCGCGCTCGGGACGACGTCGACGACGGGGGCGCCGTCGTCCTCGACGCGACGTTCGCGGATGCCCGGTTCCGGGCGGACGCCCAGGAGACGGCCGCCGAGGCCGCGGCCGAGTTCGACCTCGTCGAGGTCGCCTGCGACGAGGCGGTCGTCGAGCGCCGGATCGAGCGCCGAGACGGGATCAGCGACGCCGACTTCGAGATCCACCTCCACTTCAAGGAGCTGTTCGACGAGGTGGCGTCGGAGCACGTCGTCGTCGACAACTCCGGGACCGAGGCTGAGACGTTCGCGCAGGTCGACGCGGCGTTCGGCGAGCGGGCGACCGACGGTGACGCGGCCGGGTACGACGCGACCGACGGCGACGCGACCGGCGAAGGTACGGCCGTCGAAGGTTCGACCGTTGACGGAGACGATCGGTCGACCACGCTCACCGACGCGGAGTGAGTTCGGTCCGGCGCTCCGGGGCGCCGTCGTCGTGCGAACGGATCGCGTGACGGGCGCACACACGCGTCTCCAATCACTTATACGGGCGAGCGCACAACGGAAGGTATGAGCGAAGAATCCGGGCGGAAGAACCTCCGCATGCCCAACGACGACGAAGTGTTCGCTGTAGTGACAGAACACCTCGGCGGCAACCACGTCCAACTGCGCTGCGCCGACGGCGAGGAACGACTCGGCCGGATCCCCGGCCGCATGAAGTACCGCACGTGGATCAACGAGGGCGACGTGGTCCTCGCCGAGCCGTGGGACTGGCAGGACGAGAAGGCGAACGTCGAGTGGCGGTACGATGACGAGGACGCCGACCAGCTCCGCCGCGAAGGCCACATCCAGTAGCGACGCCCGACTCGTCGGGCGAGCGGACCGCCCCGGACGCGCAGTCGTGTTGTCACCGATCGATGCTCTCGCCGCTCTTCTCGATTACGCCGCGACCCGGCAGCGGGTCGTCTCGGTCCCCGAACCGGCCAGCGGAAAGATACGGTCAGTACGGCGACGGCCACCGATTCCGCCGGAATCGGGACCGATCGAGAGCGGCCGGGGCGGCCGAGTCGCTCCGGCTCATCCTCCGTAGTGTGTAGTATTGTGGTCTATATCCAAAACCGTTATCAGTCCCGGGCGTGTACCCGGTGGTATGAGTTCGACAGAAGCCGCTCCCGCAGAACCGATCCAGCTGGACGACGCCGACGCGTTCGACGACCGAGTCGCCGAGAACGATGTCGTTCTCGTCGACTTCTACGCCGACTGGTGCGGTCCGTGCCGGATGATGGAGCCCGCCGTCGAGGCGGTCGCGAGCGACACCGACGCGGCGGTGCTGAAGGTCGACGTCGACGTCCACCAGGCCCTGGCCGGCGAGTACGGCGTCCAGGGGATCCCGACGCTGCTCGTGTTCGCCGACGGTGAGCCGGTCGAGCGTATGGTCGGCGCGCAGAGCGAGCAGGCGCTGACCGACGCGGTCGGCGAACACACCGCCTGAATCGGTCCGACAGGCGTCACACACTGAACACCCGAGACGCGGGACCGCGCCGGCCATCGCGGCCCGAGTCGCCGAAACCGACACCATGAGAACGATCCAACTCGACGACGACGGTATGACCCCGAGAGAGCTCCGCGCGGACGTCCCGGCCCTCGGCGACGCGGCGTACTTCAACTTCGGCGCGCACGGGCCGAGCCCGGAGTACGTCGTCGAGGCGGCCGAGTCCTTCATCGAGGAGCACGAGTACGGCTCCGCGACCACCGACCCGTACGGCCACGCGTTCGAGACGTACGACCGCGTTCGCGAGCGGATCGCGGCGTTCGTCGGCGCCGACCCCGAGGAGGTCGCGCTGACGGAGAGCACGACCGACGGGATCACCCGCGTCGCCGGCGCGATCGACTGGGAACCGGGCGACGTGGTCGTCCGGACCGATCTCGAACACCCGGCAGGCGTCCTCCCGTGGAAGCGCCTCGAACGCGAGGGCGTCGAAGTCCGCGTCCTCGAAACGGAGGCGGGCCGCGTCGACCGCGACGAGTACGCAGCGGCGGTCGCGGACGCCCGGCTCGTCTGTTTCAGCGCGATCACGTGGACCCACGGCACCCGCCTCCCCGTCGCCGACCTCGTTGCGGTCGCGAACGACGCGGGCGCGTTCACCCTCGTCGACGCGGTTCAGTCGCCCGGGCAGGGCGCGATGGACGTGAGCGAGTGGGGCGCCGACGCGGTCGCCGCGGCCGGCCACAAGTGGACGCTCGGCCCGTGGGGCGCCGGATTCCTCTACGTGGACCGCGACGCCGCGGCCGATCTCGCGCCCCACGCGGTCGGCTACCGCGGCGTCGAGGACCCGACCGGCGACGAGATCGAGTTCAAGCCGGCCGCAGGGCGCTTCGAGGTCGGGACGACGACGGCGGCGGCGCACGTCGGCCTCGTCGAGGCGCTCGACGCCATCGAGGCGGTCGGCCTCGACGCGATCGAGGCGCGGATCGAGGCGCTCACCGACCGGCTCAAGGACGGCGTCCCCGAGGATCGACTCCTCAGCCCGCGGGCGTTCGAGTCCGGGCTCGTGACGATCGACGTCGACGACCCGGAGGCGACCGTCGAGCGACTCGGCGAGCGGGACATCGTCGTCCGGTCGCTCCCGCACCCGGACGGGATCCGGGTGTCGGTCCACGCCGTCTCGACGGAGGCGGAGGTCGACCGGCTCCTCGACGCGCTGGAACCCGAGTGGTGACCGGCGGGACGGGTCGCCGTCCCGTTCCACGTCGCGGGGTCGCGTCGGCTCAGTCGCACGCGCCTCGACCGGACGCGTTTTAGTACTCGACGCGCAATACCGCCCATGGGATTCCACACGTTCGACGCCGAGCAGGCGTCGCAACTCGAGCGCCCGAGCCGCTACCGATGGGTCTCCGCGGAGGAGCTTATCGGCCCGCTGGTCGAGGTCGGCGCCGCGGTCGTCGCCGACCTCGGCAGCGGTACCGGCTTCTACACCGACGCCGTCGCCGAACACGCCGAGACCGTCTACGGCGTCGACGTCCAGTCGGAGATGCACGAGTACTACCGCGACAAGGGGCTCCCGGAGAACGTCGACCTCGTCGCGAGCGACGTCTCGGACCTCCCCCTCGCCGACGGCGAACTCGACGGGGCGTGCTCGACGATGACGTACCACGAGTTCGCGAGTCCGGACGCGATCGGCGAGCTCGCCCGCGTCCTCCGCTCCGACGGGCGGCTCGTCGTGTTCGACTGGTCGGCCGACGGCGACGGCGACCACGGGCCGCCGGTCGACGAGCGCTTCGCTGCGCGCGACGCGCGCGAAACGCTCGTCGACGCCGGGTTCGAGATCGAGCGCGCCGAGACGCGGACCGAAACGTTCGGCGTCGTCGCGCGGGCACCCTAAACGACCGTCCCGTATCTGTCCGAAACCGCCGCCACACCGTCGCATTCGAACGTTCGTGAAGAAATACCGTTAGGTGTATCCAGCCCGTACGAGGGGTATGTCCGTCCGTCACCGATCGGTAGCCGTCGCCGCGCTCGCCATGTTCGCGACGCTCGCCGCGCGACCGGCCGCGGCCCACGTCGACTACGTCACCGAGGACTCCGGCGACCCGCTCGACGCTGTGGCGTTCGTCATCGAGGTGCTCTCGGACCCGTTCAACGCGGCGCTGTTCGCGGGGTCCGGAGCGCTCGGGCTCGTCGGCATCGCGGCGTACCTCTGGGTGCGACCGACGATCGTCGACATCGTCGTCCTCCGCGAAAAGCTCGCCGGGTACGCCGACCTCGTCCCGTGGATGCTCCGCCTCGCCGTCGGGCTCCCGCTCGTCGGCGCCGGCTTCGAGGGGTATCTCTTCGCGCCGACGCTCGCGTTCGACACCGGGGCGAGCCCGCTCTTCCGGGTGCTGTTCATCGGGCTCGGGTTCTTCACCCTCTTCGGGCTGGCGACGCGGATCACCGCGACGGTCGGCCTGCTGACGTACGCGTGGGTGTTCCTCGCGGTCGACCCCCTCGTCTTCCTCGCCGTGGAGTACGTCCCGGTGTTCCTCGCGCTGCTGATCCTCGGCGGCGGCCGCCCGAGCGCCGACGACATGCTGCTGGCGGTCGCGAGCACGCCGGGCTCGTACTACGGCCGGGTCGACCCCGTCCAGTACCTCAAGTCGTTCCTCGACGAGTCGACGGCCCCGCTGCGGCGCTACGTCCCGACGGTGCTCCGGGTCGGGATGGGCGTCTCGTTCGTCTACCTCGGCCTCATTCAGAAGCTCGCCGACCCCGCGAGCGCGCTCCAGGTTGTCGAGAAGTACGACCTCACGGCGGTGGTCCCGGTCGACCCGGGGCTGTGGGTCGTCGGCGCGGGGGTGACCGAGGTCGCCGTGGGGCTCGCGCTGATCGCGGGTTTCTTCACCCGCGGCGCGGCCGCGCTCTCGTTCGTCCTGTTCACGACGACCCTGTTCGGGCTCCCGGACGACCCCGTCCTCGCGCACGTGGCGCTGTTCGGGATGGCGTCGGCGGTGTTCACGCTCGGCTCCGGCCCGCTCGCGTTCGACTACTGGTTCGGTCGGCCGGCGCTCGACGGCGACGACTCGGCGGTCGCGGCGGACTGACCGCGACGGGTGCTCGTCCGTGACGGGCCACGACCGCGGGCGGGCGCCGCGACCGCGACCCCCCGCCGGCTTTTAAGTTACTCTCGCGCGGTGAGGGAGGTATGCGAGTGGACCTCGGCAACGCCCTGGCGACGACGCCCGGGCTCACGACGGCAACGCTGGACCGACTCGACGACCGCGTCGCGGCCGCGCACGAGCGGATCGCGGCCGGGATGGCCGACGACGAGTTCGGGTACGCCGCCCTGACGCTCCCCGAGACCGCGGACCCGGACGCGATCTACGCCGCGGTCGAGGGGTTCGACCGCCCCGAGGCGGTGCTGACGGTCGGGATCGGTGGCAGCGCGCTCGGCGCGGCGACGCTGTCGAACGCCCTCGACAGCGACGTGGACGCGTACGTCCTCGACAACGTCGACCCCGACGAGACGCGGCGCCGCCTCGCCGACCTCCCGCTCGACAACACCGTCGTCAACGTGGTGTCGAAGTCGGGGACGACCGCGGAGACGCTCGCGAACTTCCTCGTCGTCCGCGAGGCGATGGCCGACGCGGGCGTCGACTGGACCGAGCGCACCCTCGTCACGACGGGCGAGTCGGGGAACCTCCGCCGGCTGGCCGACCGCCACGACCTTCCGTCGCTCCCGGTGCCCGACGGCGTCCCCGGGCGCTTCTCGGCGCTGTCGACGGTCGGGCTCGCCGTCGCCGCGCTCCAGGGCCACGACGTCGAGGCCGTCCTCGCAGGGGGCCGCGACGGGATGGACGCGCTCGCCGGGTCGCTGTACGACTCGCCCGCGTACGCCTACGGGGCGGCGACGTACGCGCTCGCGGAGCGGGGCGCGCTCACCAACGCCGTGATGCCGTACGCCGAGTCGCTGGAGACGTTCGCGGAGTGGTTCGCCCAACTGTGGGCCGAGAGCCTCGGGAAGGACGGGCTGGGGCAGACCCCGGCGCGCGCGCTCGGGGCGACCGATCAACACTCCCAGCTCCAGCTGTACCGCGCCGGGCCACCCGACAAGCTGGTGACGCTCGTCCGGCCGACAGAGCGCGCCGACGCGCCGATCCCCGAGACGGACCTCGACGGGCTCGCGTACCTCGGCGGCTCGTCGCTCGGCGGCCTGCTCGACGCCGAGTTCGAGGCGACTGAGGCGAGCCTCGCGGCCGCCGACGTCCCCAACGTGCGGGTCGAGATCGACCGCGTCGACGAACGCGCGCTCGGCGAACTCCTGTTCGGGATGGAGGCCGCTTGCGTGCTGTACGGCGAGCTCGCGAGCGTCTCGACGTTCACCCAGCCCGCCGTCGAATGGGGCAAGAAGGCGGCCCGCGGGCTGCTCGGCGGCGGCGACTTCGAGGAGGCCGAGGCGGTCGCGGAGAAGCGCGAGCTGCGAATAGACTGATCTGCTCTGCGAGTGGGGACGTCGTCGGCGCCGATCCCCTTCCGGTGCGTCTAAAGCCCTTGCGAGTCGTGTTCACTGTAATGAGCGACGACCCCTTGGCCTCGGCGGTCGGCCAGCGCGTGTTCCGCGTCGCGAGCGCCCTGTTCGCGATCGTGTTCGCGCTCCTCGTCGCGAGCGCGATCACCGCGCCGGGCGCGGAGCTGGCCGCCTCCCTCGGGCTGGTGTCGGAGGGCACGACCGGCTACCAGCTCCTTCAGACGCTGCTCCAGTTCGTCGGGTTCGCGATCGCGGTCGCCGGCTACCTCGCGATCACCGACCAGTGGACGCTCGCCCGGATCTCCCGCCCTGACGCCCGCGAAGCGGCGATCATCGTCGGCGGGGGTATCGCCCTCTTCGCGTTCCAGTACGGCGCGCTGTTCGCGCTCGATCAGGTCGGCCTCTCGACCGGGCAGAATCAGGCGGTCGTCCCCGCCGGCGACCCCGTCCCGTACTACCTCGCGATGATCGCGGTGTCGCTCGCGGTGGTCGGCCCGGTCGAGGAGCTGCTGTTCCGCGGCGTCGTCCAAGGCACCGTCCGCCGCGCGTTCGACGCGGTCCCCGCGGTGCTCATCGCGAGCCTCGCGTTCGGGCTGATCCACCTCCCCTCGGTCTCGGGGACGCCGGTCGAGCAGTGGGCGTACGTCGGTATCGTGGTCGTGTTGGGGTCCGTCCTCGGCGCGTTCTACGAGTGGACGGACAACGTGGTGGTGCCGGGGCTGGTCCACGGCATCTACAACGCGGTCACCTACGCGGTGCTGCTCGCGCAGGCCCTCTGAGGGGCACCGGTTCAGTACGTCTCTTTCCCCCACCGCAGGTCGTCGTAGGTCGCCTGCTGGTCGCTGCCGAGCCGCTCCTCGAACTTCCGGCGGAGCGCCGCCTTCTCGCTGGCTGAGATGCGCGCCAGCGCGTCCGCCTTCGCGACCGGCTCCGGCGGGCCGCGGGTCGCCGCCACCTCGGCGACCACCTGCCGGGTGAGCCGTTCGCGGGTCCCCGCGTCGCGGGTGAACGCGTACGGCGCCTCCAGCTTGTAGGTCACGTCGGTCCGCGGGTCGTAGACGACCATGAACGTGGGCTCGTACAGCTCGGGGTCGAGCTCGCGGTCGACACCGAGCGCGTCGCCGTCGGCGGCCATCGGCGCGTCCGCGCCGCCGCGGCTGCGGAACCACGTGGTGAACGTGAGGTCGTCGTGGAGCCGCGCGCCGCGCTCTGCGCCCCGGTCGTCGTCGGTGAACTCTCCGTCGCCGGCGGCCCCGTACGGCTCGCGGCGCTCCAACAGCCGGGTGAACAGCGCGGTGTCGTCGGGCCACGGCGACTCGACGCCGGCGCGCGAGAGCGCGCGGACGGCGGTGCCGCTCGCGGGGTTCTTCACGAAGCCGGCCAGCGGCACGTCGCGCTCGACGAACCGCTCGACGAGGCGGACGTACTTCTCGATCACCGCGCGCGGCTTCGCCTCGCGGGCGAGCGCGCCGAGCTCCGGGTCGCGGTCGGCCCACGTGAACAGCTCCTTCGGGTAGATGGGACCGTCGAGGACGAGCAGGTCCTCCACCCGGTCGGCATGGTCGAGCGCGTGGGTCCCCTCCGCGAGGTATAAGGCGAGCGCGTGGACGACCCGCTCCGCGTAGCGGTTCACCCGCGGGACGTGGAGGACGCGCTGCTTGGTGTGGCCCTCGTCGCGGCGCGTCCACTCGCTGTCGAAGCCGGCGGTCGAGTCGCCGGCGTGGACGGTGGCCACGATGGTGCGGTCGCGGTGGAGGTCGAGGTCGGTCGGCGAGCTCGCCATCGCCGCGTGGGCGACGTCGACGACGAGGCCGTTCTTGAACGTCGTCGGGTTGATCGTCCCCGAGTCGAGCCCGTGGACCGCCTCGAACGGGCGCTCGGCGAGCGCCACGTCGTCGATGGCGGCCCGATGGCGCTCGTGGTCGCCGAGCGCCGCGAGCACGACCCGGCCGTCGCGGCGTAGTTCGGGGAGCCACTCCCGCCAGACGCGCTCGGCGAGGTCGTCGTGGTCCGTCGCGTCCACGTCGCCGCCGATGCCGTACGCGAGCCGGGCGATGTTCTCGACGTGGATCGGATCGAGCGTCACGACCGTACGGCGGGCCGGACCAATATAAAAGGCGTCGGCCGCGCGGTCGACGACCTGGGCGCCCGGCGTGAGTTCGCTCAGCGGGGGTTCACTCGGCGGGAGTTCGCTCAGTGAAACCGGTTCCGTCCGGTGAAGTTCGTGTCACTCAATGAGGTCATTCCGCCCGCCGAGACGAACGTGTTCGATCATCGCCGAACAATCGGCAACGTCGTGGGGTAAATTGTGTCAGCGCGATATCACTCAGCGGCTTAATTACCAGCGTCTCAGGACCTGAGAGACGGTATCAGCGATAATATCTGGAGGCGACGTGTTTTTATACCGTGCGACAATCGTCGCCCATGGCAGAGACTGCGACCGGCGTGGACGCGGGGGGATCGGGCGGGCTGGCGGAGAGCGTGCGGGACGTGATCCGCTACATCCCGGACGGCACCTCGATGCCGGAGGAGATGTGGAGCCCGCGGCATCGGAACATCCTGATTTCGATCGCGGTCCAGGTGCCGCTGCTGATCGGGCTCGGCCTCTACAACGGGACGGAGTCGTTCACCGGCGCGCAGATTCCGGCGACGCCGCTGTGGATGCTCGGCGGGTTCGTCGCCGTCATCCTCGGCACCGGCGCGCTGGCAAGCTGGTCGCGGCTCGGCCGCCGCCAGCGGACGGTGCTCTCCGCGTTCAGCCTCATGACCGTCTCGATGGCGATGGTCAAGCTGTCGGGCGGCTACATCGAGGCGCACTTCAGCTTCTTCGTGTTTATCGGGGTGCTCGCGCTGTACGAGGACTGGCTCCCGTTCGCCGTCGGCGTCGTGTACGTGGCGGTCGGCCACGGCGCGTTCAGCCTCATCGATTCGAGTCTCGTCTACAACCACACCGCGGCGATACAGAACCCGATCGTCTGGGGCGGCATTCACGCGGTCTTCGTCCTCGCGCTGGCCAGCGCGCTGATGGTCAACTGGTACTCGATCGAGAAGTCGCGCGAGGCGGCGCGCGAGCAGCTGGAACTGGCGGAGCGGAAGCAGGCGGAGATCCAGGACGTCGAGGCGGCGAAGGCGGAGGTCGAGGAGCGCCGGGAGGAGGTCGAGCGGCTGAACAGCCACCTCGAGACGAAGGCGGACGACTACAGCGCCGCGATGGGCCGGGCGGCAGACGGCGACCTCACGGTCCGGCTCGACGCGGAGAGCGAGAGCGAGGCGATGGCGCAGATCGGCGCGGCGTTCAACGAGATGATGGAGGACATCGACGCGGCGATGGGCGAGGTGCGGTCGTTCGCGCAGGACGTGTCGACCGCGAGCGCGGACACGGTCGACGGCGTCGAGACCGCGTCCGACCGGAGCGAGGCCGTCAGCCGGTCGGTCACGGAGATCGCCGAGGGCGCCGACGAGCAGCGCGAGATGCTGCGGCAGGTGTCCGACGAGATGAACGACCTCTCGGCGACGATCGAGGAGGTCGCCTCCTCGACCGAGACGGTCGTCTCGGTCGCCGAGCAGACCGCCGACATCGCCGACGAGGGCGAGGAGACCGCCGAGGCGGCGATCGGCCGCGTCGAGGAGTCGCGCGAGGCGCTCGACTCGGCCGCGGGGACCGTCCAGCAGCTCGACGACCGGATGGAGGACATCGGCGAGATCGTCGACCTCATCGGCGACATCGCCGAGCAGACGAACCTGCTCGCCTTGAACGCGAACATCGAGGCCGCCCGCGCGGGTGGCAGCGGCGGCGGGAGCGACGGGTTCGCGGTCGTCGCCGACGAGGTGAAGCAGCTCGCGGAGGAGACGCAGGACGCCGCCACCGAGATCGAGGAGCTCATCGGCGCCACGCAGTCGCAGACCGAGGGGACCGTCGAGGCGGTCCGGAGCGCCGAGGAGAACATCGCCGCCGGGGCCGACGCCGTCGAGGACGCCGCGGACGCGTTCGCGCGGGTGTCGGAGAACGCCGCGGAGACCGACGAGGGGATCCGCGAGATCAGCCGGGCCACCGACGATCAGGCGGCCAGCACTGAGGAGACCGTCTCGATGGCCGAGGAGGTCGCGGAGATCAGCGGGTCGACCGCCGACGAGGCCGACGCGGTCGCCGAGGCCGCTGACGAGCAGCTAACCGCGATGAGCGAGGCGACGACGGCGGCCGGGTCGCTCGCGGAGCAGGCGGAGCGGCTCGGCTCGCTCGTCCGGGACTTCGACGTCTCCGGCGGCGGGACCGGTCCCGCGTCGGGCCCCGGCCCGAGCGCGGCGGTCGGCGACGGCGGCCAGCGCGAGTAGACGCGCGGCGACGAGACGTTTTTCCGCGGTTCGGCGCTGCCCGGCTATCTATCGTCCGACTCGCTCCGAACAGCTTCGAGGACCGCCAGCGCGCGCTTCACTCCCGCGCCGTCCTCCACGAACACAAGCGTCCGGGGCGGGCGGACCGCCTTCGGCCGGACGCGGAGGTCGACCTCCCTCGCCGCGTCCGCGACCGCGTCCGGGGCCGCGACCGCTTCGATCCGCGCGCGGTCCGGCTGGACGTACACCTCGGCGACGGTCGGGTCGGGGTCGGTCTCCGCGGACGCGTCCCCGTCTGGCGAGCCGTCGCGCTCGCGGACGATCCGGTACGCCAGCGCGCCGTCGGCGGTCGGCTCGACGTCGGGGTCGGCGTCGGCGACGGTCAGCCCGCGGAGCCGGCTCTCGTTCCCCGTCACCTCGGAGGCGAGGAGCTGAGCGATCCGGACGCCGTCCGCGAGTCGGTCCGTCACCATCTCACGCCGCCCCCGAGTCGTCGGCGTCGGTCAGATCGCCTCCCGCGTCGCCCGCCTCGGCGGCGAGCTCCTCGCGCACGTCGACCGCGAGGCGGTCGACCGCGACGCCCTGCTCGCGGGCGTAGAGGACCGCGGCGGCCTCGATGGTGACCGCCAGCGCCCGCTGACGCTCGTTGATCGCGGCGACGGCGCGCTGCTTCTCGACGCCCGCGGCGACGACGGCGTCGAGCGCGCTCTCGAAGGTGGACTGCTCGCGGAGGACCGACTCGTCCGGGGTGAACCCCTCCGGGACGGTCACCTCGGCCGGGTCGAACTGCGGGACCAGATCGCCGTCCTCGGACGCCAGCAGGCCGCGGCCGAGCGCGACGTCGACGAGCCGCTTCGCCTGGTCGGGCGAGAACCACTCGCGCTCCAGCGACAGCACGACGACGAACTCCCCCTGCCCGAGCCGGTCCTGTGCCCGAGCCTTGAACGGGGCGGCGACGGCGACCTCCAGACTCATGTGAGACGAACGGCCCGGCGGGCGCGTAAACGTGTCGAACCCGGGGGCGACCGGACGATCCCGGGACTCAGTCGTCGCCGGGGGCGGCGGTCTCCGCCGGGTCGGCGTCGGCCGAGGTCGGATCCGCGTCGATCGTGAGGCCAGTCCCGGCCATAACGAACAGCACAAACGGCGAGAGGAACGCGAACAGGTAGTACGGCGCGTACTCGATGGTCGGGACGCCCGTGGCGCTCGCCATGAAGACGGCGCCCGCGTGCCACGGCATCAGGGCGCCGGTCGGCGTCCCGGCCGCTTCGACCGCGCGCGAGAGCTGGTCGGTGTCGAGGCCGAGTTCGTCGTAGGTGTTCCGGAGCGTGACGCCCGGCAGGACGATGCTCATGTACTGTTGGGCCGTGAGGGCGTTGATGAAGATCGCGGAGACACCAGTTCCGGCGACGAGCGCGCCCGGACTCCGCACGGACGAGGTGAACGCGTGGGCGATCACCGCGAGGACGCCAGTGCGCTCCAAGATGCCGCCGAGTGACAGCGCGGCGACGACGACCGTGATCGTCCACGCGGAGCCGGTGAGTCCCCCGGTCGCGAGGAGTTCGTTCACGGTCGTAGAGGCCGACTCCGGCGAGGTCCCGTACATGAATATCTCCCAGGCGGCGACGAATCCGGTCCCTTGGAGGAGGATCGTCGTGAGCGCGCCGGCGAACACGCCCGCGACGAGTGTCGGCAGCGCGGCGTACCCCCGCAGCGCCAGCCCGAAGGTGACGACGAGCGGGACGAAGGCGACGGCGGTGACCGCGTACGTCTCGGTGAGACCACCCTGGATCGCCGCGATCTCGCCGGCGGGAATGTCGCCGCTCGTGCGGAGGCCGAGCGCGGCGAAGCCGAGGACCGCGAGACCGAAGGCGATCGCGGTGCCGGTCCGCATCCGTCGGATGTGCCCGTACAGGTCGGTGTTGGTGACGCCGGCGGCGAGGTTCGTGGTGTCGGAGAGCGGCGACTGCTTGTCGCCGGCGTACGCGCCCGAGAGGACCGCGCCGACCGTCATCGGTGCGGGGACGCCGAGCCCCGCGCCGATACCCACGAAGGCGACGCCGAGCGTCCCGACGGTGGTCCACGAGGAACCGATGGCGAACGCGACGATCGCGGCGAGGACCGCTGCCGCGGGGAGGAACGTCGTCGGGGACAAGATCTCCAGGCCGTAGTACATCATGCTGGGGATCGTGCCGGCGCTGACCCACGTCGCGATCAGCCCGTAGATGGTGAAGATGATGAGGAGCGCCTGGAGCCCCATGACGAGGCCGTTCGCGATCCCGTCGAACAGCGCGTCCCAGTCGTAGCCGAGCCACAGGCCGAACGCGCCGACGAAGGCGATGCTCCACAACAGCGGCGGGTGCGGGTCGAGGCCGAGGACGGCCGAGCCGATTCCGAGGAACGCCACGACGGCGAGGACCGGGACCAGCGCCGCCGCGAGACTCGGGCGGCGGTCTGGATCCAGGTCGTCGTACGCCGTCGGGGTGAACGAGCGTGCCATGCCCGATTGTATTCCTTTGAAGCATAAGTATGGCTCGAAATATGCGTGTGATAGATAGCGATAGATCTTGCCGCTTACGGTGAGCGGCTTCGGCAGGCCCCGCGGCACCCGCCGCGTCCGCCCGTGTGCCGCCGTGTCGCGGCGGTCCGCGAACGGACGCTCTTATACGCGTCGGCGGCGAAGCCGGGGTAACATGATATTCGAGGGCCTCCCGACGACTCCGCGCTCCGAGGAGCTCGTCGACAAGGCGTTCTCGCGGGCGGCGCGGGCCGGGCGCGCGAAGCGCGGCCACGAGGCGCAGGAGTCGATGCTACGGACCGCCGGCAACGTGCTCTCGGACAACTTGGAGAACGTCGTCACCTCGTGGCCCGACTTCGGCTTCGACGTCGACCCGTTCTACTACGAGCTCGCGGACGCACTCGTCGACGTCGACCGCCTCCGCCAGGCGCTCTCGCAGGTGATGTGGGCGAGCCGCCAGATCGAGGACCTCCGCGACGAGTACACGACGAAGGTCCGGAACTCCGACGTGGACACCGCGCGGAAACACCGGAAGCAGGCGTTCGCCCGCATGGCGGACATCATGGACCAGATCGAAGACGACCTGCGCTACATCGGCGACTCCCGGGACCAGCTGAAGGTCCTGCCGGACGTGGACCCGGACGAGCCGGCCGTCGTCGTCGCCGGCTACCCGAACGTCGGCAAGTCGTCGTTCGTCAACCGGGTCACCCGCGCGTCGAACCAGATCGCGGAGTACCCGTTCACCACGAAGGGCGTCCAGATCGGCCACTTCGAGCGCGACCACATCCGCTACCAGATCGTCGACACGCCCGGACTCTTAGACCGGCCGGCGGACGAGCGCAACGACATCGAGCGGCAGGCGGTGAGCGCCCTCGAACACCTCGCGGACGCCGTGATCTTCGTCATCGACCCCTCCGGCGACTGCGGCTACCCGCTCGAGGTCCAGCTCGAACTCCGCGAGGAGGCCCGCGAGCTGTTCGGCGCGGCCGTGCCGCTGCTCACGGTGGCGAACAAACACGACCGCTTCGAGGGCGTCAAGGCGGAATCAGTCGACGCGACGATGAGCGTCACGGAAGACGAGAACGTCGAGGATGTCCTCGACATGGCCGTCGACGCGGTCGGCTACGAGCCCGACCTCCCCACCCGCGACGGGGAGTAGTCGGTCGACGCGCTTGACGGTCGCGAACCGCGAAAAAAGGCTCCTCGCGGCGCTACGCCGGCGCCGCCTCGTACACGACGTTCACCGAGACGCTCACGCTCACGTCGCCGCTCTCGACGGCGGTCGCGGCCCCGGCGTCGCCGCCCGCGGCCGACTCGTACGTCTGGGCGACGTACGGCCGCGACTGCGACCGCCCGGTCGACACCTCGTAGACCCCCGAGACCTCGAGCCCGCTCGCGTCGGCGAGCGCGGCGGCGTCGGCGTCGGCGTTCGACATTGCCTGTGCGATCGCCTCCTCGCGGACCTCCCGCTCGGTCTCCTCGCTCAGCCCGAACTCGATCCGCTGGACCTCGTCCGCGCCGGCGTCGATCGCGACGTCGATCACCTCGCCGACCGCGTCGACGTCGTCGAGTTCGATCGCGTACTGGTGGACGCCCTGGTACCGCGTCCGGTTCGGGTCGTCGCGGGTCTCGTAGCTCTCTTGTACGTCGTACCGCTCCGTCCGGATCGCGTCGTCGCTGAGGCCCCACTCGGTCAGCGCCGCCCGGAGATCCTCCTCGCCCGCGGCCAGTTCGTCGCGCACAGCCGCGGCGTCCGACCCGGTCGCGGTGACCGCGACGCGGAGGGTGGCGCGGTCGGGCGCCGAGGTCGCCTCGCCCGTCGCCGTCACTTCGATGTTCCGTTCCAGTTGCGCCTCGTCGCCGTCCGTCGGGGTCGCGGTGCCCGCGAACCCCGCACAGCCGGCCAACGCGACGAGGGCCGCGATGCCAACGATCGCTGTCAGTCGCCTGTTCATACGCGCTTAGTCGGTCCGAAAGCACGTATAAACCGCAGATAACGCAAAGAGTCGTTTTCGTCACCGTCCGTCGTCGCCGTCGCGCTCGCCGGCCGCGTCCTCGGTGATCTCCTCGTCCGCGTCGTCGTGGTCCGCGATGAACGCGTCGTCGCTCGCGCCTCCGGAGTCGCCCGCGTCCGCGTCGTCGGAGTCGCCGTCGCCCTGCGAGCTGGTACCCTCGATACCGCCGTCACCGCGGTCCGCGGCGGACTGCACGTCCGTCCCTTCGGAGCGGTTCGACTCGCGCTCGACGCCGCCGGTCACGGTTGCGGCGCGGCGGCCGGAGCCGAACAGCCGCTCGCGCAGCGACCGGCTGCTGGGCCGCTCTGTGAGGAGCACCGAGGCGTCGACCTCGTGGATGACGTCGAGGTGGAGCGAGTTGGAGACGAGCCGCGAGAGCAGCCCCTTCTCCGTGGCCCCGATGATGACCAGCGTCTTTCCGGCGGCCGCCCGACAGATGCCGTCCTCCACGTCGCCGCCGTCGTCGACGACGAGCTCCGCGTCGTCGAGGTCGTGTTCCGCCGCCCAGTTCGCGAGGAACGCCTCGCCCCGTCCCCTGTTTCCGGGCCCGTCCACCACGTGAAGCAGCGTCACCTCGGCCCCGGTGGCGTCGGCGAGCACCTTCGCCACCTCCGCGCTGAGGTCGGAGTCGGGGCCGCCGGAGGTGGGGATGAGGATCCGCGAGGTGTCGAGATCGCGCTCGTTGAGGATGAGGAAGTCGCAGGGAAGCTGGTTGGTGAGCTCGTCGATCGGCCGCTCGGCGCGGGCGGCGCTCCAGAGCTGGTCGTCGCCCCACCCCATCAGCACCGCGTCCGGCCGGGTCCGCCGCGCCATGTTGAACACCTCCTCGAACGAGCGGTGCGAGACGACCGTGGAGGTCGACACCTCCACGTCGTAGTCGGCCGCGGTCGACCGGAGGTTCGCCATCCCCTCGCCGGAGACGTCCGCGATGCGCCGCCCGGCGTCCCCGGTGGACAGCGACATGCGCTCGGGCGCCTGAACGACGTGGACGATGTGGACGACGCCGTCGTCGTGGTCGCTCGCGAGCCGCGCCGCCAGGTCGACGATCGGGCCGTCGGTCCGGGGGTTCGTGATCGGTACCATGACCCGGTACCCCTCGCCCGCGAACAGCGTCGCCTCGGTGGCATCCAATATCGGGACGTACGAGCGTCCGGCCGCGCGGCCGAACACCCACTCGGGGACCGTGAGGCGGCGGCTCACGCCCTCGAAGCGCGCCTCTTCGAGGCGCTCCTCGCTGGTCTGGAAGTAGTTGACGAGCGTGACGAGGACGACCCCGCCGATGGTGTTCCCGAGCAGGACCGGGAGGACGAAGCCGACGAGCCCGGAGAAGAGGCTGATCTCCGCGCCGTACAGCGGGATGCCGTGCTGGAAGAACAGGTACAGCACCTCGGTGAAGGAGACGACCACGTGGAACAGGTCGCCGAGCGGGATCGCGAGGAACGCGAGGTAGACGACGAGCATCCGGCTGACGGAGTCGGTGGAGGCGAAGCCGACCCAGACGACGCCGGCGACGACGAGCCCCGCCATCGCGGCCTTGAAGAACAGCGGCACGAACGGGACGCCGAATCCCCCCTCGGAGATGTACCGCGCCGCGTCGACGGTGTCGCCCGTGAAGACGCCGCCGTACGAGAGGACGGCCGCGCCGATCCCGCCGCCGACGAAGTTGCCCGCGAGGACGATCGTCCAGTGCCGGAGGAGCGTGGGGAGGCTCGCGAGCCGCTCCAAGGTCAGGGCCACCGGCGGCAGGGTGTTCTCGGTGTACAGCTGGTACCCGCCGATGATGATGTAGATGAACCCGAGCGGGTAGAGGAGGACGCTCAGTATCGGGTGAGAGTCGGTCGCCGCGGTCAGCGACGCGTACAGCATGAACGTGATCGTGATAGCCAGCCCGGCGGCGAGCCCGCTGAAGAAGAGTTCGCGGCTCCCGGAGGTCACCTCCTCGTCCGCGGCCGCGATGATCCGCTGGAACACCTCGTCGGAGGAGAACCGGTCCCGGACGGCCTCGCCGACCGCGGGCGCGCCGCTCCGGGACCGCTCGACGACCTCTCGCATGGAATCGTCGTCGGATTGCGTGGGATCCGTCACTGGCCGAGCCCACGGAGGCCCGGTAAAAAGCCCTTGCTCTTCCGATCACGCGGACGCGAACCGGCGGACCGCAGCGACGGGCGAAACGAGACGAGTTCAGGGGCGGTCGGGCGAAACGAGACGGACTTAGGGCGGTCGGGAGAACGAGACGGACTCAGGCGCGCTCGACGGTCACCGAGCGGACCTCGACCTCCACCTCGCCGCCGACGACCGACTCGATCCGGTCGTCGAGCGCGGGCGCGAGCCCCTCGACGGTGCCGCCGGGGGGCGTGCCGACCCGGATCACGACCCGGTCGGTCTCGAGCGGCGGGACGGTTCCCGTCCGCTCGACGGTCAGATCGAGGAGTTCGAACTCCGCGTCCAGCGCGGTCAACTCGTCGCTCGCGGCGGCGCGGATGTCGGCCTCGGTGGTCGAGGCGACGTACGACTCGTAGGTGACGCCGCCGAGGAACACCGACAGCAGCGCGATGGCGACCGCGAGGACGGCGGCGCGCTTGAGGAACGCGGCGCGTGCCTCGTCCTCCCGGAACCACCGCTGCGGGCGGTACCCCTCGTACCATAGCATCACGAGCGCCGAGAGGTTGATCGAGAGGACGTTCACCGCGACGATGACGCCCGCCCCGATCACGAGCCGCGGGATCCGGAAGGCGATTCCGATGCCGACCGCGGCCGCGGGCGGGATGAGCGCCACCGCGATCATCACGCCGACGAGCGTCGCGGAGACGCCGGTCATCAGCGAGACGATGCCCGCGATCCCGGCCCCGACCGCGACGACCAACACGAGGACGTTCGGCGCGAGTCGCTCCGACACCTCCGCGAGTTCGAGCGGGTCCAGCCCGGGCGGAACCAAGGCGAGCGAGCGCAGCGCGAACGCGAACGCCGTCGCCGCGATAACTGCGACCGCGACGCCGATCACCTGCATCCGCACTCCCCGCCGGAACAGTGCCTCGTCGTCGACGACGGTGCCGATCGCCGCCGACATCGCCGGCCCAATGAGCGGCGCGATCACCATCGAGCCGACCACGGTGGCGGGCGAGTCGAGCAGCAGCCCCGCCGTGGCGATCACCGACGAGATGACGGTCATCAGCACGTACGTGCCGAGCCCCGAGGCGAGGTCGTCCGCCTTCGCCTGGAGCTCCTCCCGCGAGATGCGGTCGCCGCTCCGCTCGGCGTCCGCCTCGTACTCTTCTTCGAGCGCCTCGAACCGGCGCGAGATGACCGTTTCGGCCGCGACGATCACGGTGTACGTGCTCTCGTCGATCCCCGCCTCCCGGAGTCGGTCGAGGACCGGCTCGACGGCGGCGGTCGGCAGCGGGAACGTCGCGACCGCGGTGTACTCCCGGCCGCTCGTCTCGTCGGTGACGACGTAGTCGACCCCCTCGTCGTCGAGCGCGCGGACGACAGCGGCCCGCTTGCCCGCCGGAATCATGACCTGAACGAGTCGCACGATCGGCGGTCGCGCCGACAGCCCTTATAAGATCGGCACGCAGCGGCCCGCCCGGGCCACGAGAAACGGAACTTTAATGCGCGAATCGCTCGCACCTCCGGACAAGAATGATCTCGCCGCTGGTCATCGACACGTTCCTGCTCGACTACCACCTCGGGCACGTCCTACTGTTCGGGCTCGTCGTCTCGCTTCTGGGTGTCGCGCCGCTGAAGTCCCAGAAGGCCCTCGCGTCGATCATGGCCGTGTTCGGAGTCATCTTCCTGATGGCCCCGTACACGACGATGCCGCCGACGTTCATCCTCCTCGGCATCCCGCTCGTCCTCGTCGGCACACTGCTGTGGACGATGGCGCGCTGAGAACCGCGTCAACTGACCGTCGAGCGGCGCGCGCGGCCGAACTCTCTTCCTCTCAGCTCTCTCGACCCCCTAGACGGACTCGGTCGGCTCCCCCGCGGTTTCGACTTCTGTTCGATCCCGCTCCTTTTTGCCCCACCGGGGACACTCCCCGCCATGGTAACGGTACGGGCCCCCGCGACGAGCGCGAACTTAGGGAGCGGCTTCGACGTGTTCGGGGCGGCCCTCTCGCGGCCGGCCGACGTCGTCACCGTCGAGAAGGCGGCCGAGACGACGATCGAGGTCACCGGCGTCGGCGCGCAGTACATTCCGGAAGACCCCGACAAGAACACGGTCGGCGCCGTCGTCGAGGCCCTCGACGCCCCCGCGCGCATCCACATCGACAAGGGGGTGCGCCCGGCGTCGGGGCTCGGCTCCTCCGCCGCGAGCGCCGCGGGCGCGGCCGTGGCGCTCAACCGACTGTACGACAGGGGCCGCTCCCGGGAGGAGCTGGTCCCGATCGCCGCCGAGGGCGAGGCGGTGGTCTCCGGGGTCGCGCACGCGGACAACGTGGCGCCCTCGATCCTCGGCGGCTTCACCGTGACGACCGCCCAGGGCACGCACTCGGTCGACGCCGCGGTCCCCCTGGTCGTCTGTCTCCCCGACGTGGCGGTCTCGACCCGCGACGCACGCCGGGTCGTCCCCGAGACCGCCTCGATGGAGGACCTCGTGGAGACGGTCGGCAACGCGGCGACGCTCGCGGTCGGGATGTGTCGCTCCGACCCGGCCCTCGTCGGCCTCGGCATGACCGATCCGGTGGTCACGCCCGAGCGCGCGCGCCTGATCACCGGCTACGACGACGTGCGCGAACGCGCCTTCGACGCCGGCGCGACGGGCGTCACCGTCAGCGGCGCCGGTCCGGCGGTGATCGCGGCCTGCCGCGAGCGCGACCGCCGGGCCGTCGCGGCCGAGATGCTCGACGCCTTCGCCGGCGCCGGGATCGAGGCGCGCGCCTACCAGACCCGCATCGGCCGCGGTACGACCGTGCTGGACGAGTGAGCCCGGGCGGCCGTCCCGCTCGCAGCGGATCACGCGGTCGGCGCGTGGTCCGGCCGATAAGTCGACGGTGACGAGCCGCCGTCGATCGCGCCCTCTCGTCCGGCCCATCCCTCCCAACGGACACGCCGGACTGCGCGGCTCCGCCGCGACCGGACAAGCGTAAAGAGCCGCCGGCGAGAACTAGTGGTATGAACGACACCGCAGGGCTCCGGCTCACGGTGCGTGCCGCCGAGAAGCGGGACGCGGGCCGGGGCATCGCCAGGCTCCCCGAGTCGGCCCGCAAGCGGCTCGCCCTCCTCAGCGGCGACACGGTCGAGGTGCGCGGCGAGCGCACCGCCGTCGCGAAGGTGTGGCCGGGCGGTCCCGACGCCGCCGAGGGCTCCGTCCTCATCGACGCCGACACCCGTGCGAACGCCGGCGTGAAGGTCGGCGATACTGTCACGATCGCGGCCGTCGACGTCGCCGACGCCGACCGCGTGACGCTGGCCGCGCCCGGGCGGCTCGCCGAGGTGGACGTGAGCCGCGAGGTGGTCGAGCGGGCGCTCTCCCGCGAGCTCCGCGACCGCCCCGTCACCGAGGGCGAGGCCGTCCACGTCGAGCGACTGGGCGGGCTCCGGTTCGTGGTCGCTCGGACCGACCCGGCGGGCACCGTCCGCATCACGGCCTCGACGGACGTCTCCGTCGAGTACAAGGACGGCGCCGGGTCCGCCGGAGACCACGCCGACGCGTCGGCCGCGCCGGGGAGCGACCGCGCCAGCGGGCCGGCGAATCCGGGGACCGAGACGCCCGGCGACGACGGCCGTCCGAAGGGCGGGTCGCCGCCCGAGGAACACACCGCAGGCGCGACCTACGAGGACATCGGCGGATTGGACGAGGAGCTGGAGCTGGTCCGGGAGACCATCGAGCTCCCGCTCTCCGAGCCGGAGGTGTTCACCCGGCTCGGCGTCGACCCGCCGAAGGGGGTCCTCCTCCACGGCCCGCCGGGGACGGGGAAGACGCTCATCGCCCGCGCCGTCGCCAACGAGGTCGACGCGACGTTCATCACCGTCGACGGCCCGGAGATCATGTCGAAGTACAAGGGCGAGTCGGAGGAGCGGCTCCGGGAGGTGTTCGAGCGCGCGAGCGACGACGCCCCCGCGATCGTTTTCTTCGACGAGATCGACTCGATCGCGGGCAAGCGCGACGACGGCGGCGACGTGGAGAACCGCGTCGTCGGCCAGCTGCTCTCGCTGATGGACGGGCTCGACGCCCGTGGCGACGTGATCGTCATCGGCGCGACGAACCGCGTCGACACCATCGACCCCGCCCTCCGGCGCGGCGGGCGCTTCGACCGCGAGATCGAGATCGGCGTGCCCGGCGAGTCGGGGCGGCGGCAGATCCTCGACGTCCACACGCGCCGGATGCCGCTCGCGGACGACGTGGACTTGGACCGGATCGCGGGCCGGACGCACGGGTTCGTCGGCGCCGACATCGAGGGGCTATCGCAGGAGGCGGCGATGACCGCGCTCCGTCGCGCCCGGGAGTCGGACTCACGGGCGCTGAACGACGTGACCGTCACGAAGGCGGACTTCGAGGCGGCGCACGCCAACGTCGAGCCGAGCGCGATGCGCGAGTACGTCGCCGAGCAGCCGACCACCGACTTCGCGGACGTCGGCGGCCTCGACGACGCCAAGGGGGAGCTCGAACGCGCCGTGACGTGGCCGCTGTCGTACGGGCCGCTGTTCGACGCCGCCGGCGCCGACCCCCCGACCGGCGTCCTGCTGTACGGCCCGCCGGGCACCGGGAAGACGCTGCTCGCGCGCGCCATCGCCGGCGAGAGCGGCGTCAACTTCATCCAGGTCGCCGGGCCGGAGCTGCTCGACCGGTACGTCGGGGAGTCGGAGAAGGCGGTCCGCGAGCTGTTCGACCGCGCGCGGCAGGCGGCCCCCGCGATCGTCTTCTTCGACGAGATCGACGCGGTCGCGACCGACCGGGACGCGGCGGGCGGCGACGGCTCGGGCGTGAGCGAGCGCGTCGTCTCCCAGCTCCTGACGGAGCTCGACCGGGCCAGCGACAACCCGAACCTCGTCGTCCTCGCGGCCACCAACCGGCGGGACGCGCTCGACCCCGCGCTGCTCCGCCCCGGCCGGCTCGAGACGCACGTCGAGGTGCCGGAGCCGGACCGCGAGGCGCGCCGCAAGATCCTGGAGGTCCACACCCGCGGGAAGCCCCTCACGGACGAGGTCGACCTGGAGCGCGTCGCCGACGAGACGGAGGGGTTCTCCGGGGCCGAGATCGCCTCGCTGTCGCGGGCGGCGGCGATGCGCGCCATCGAGCGCGTCGCCGACGAGCACGGCGAGGCCGCAAACGACCACGCCGACGAGGTGGGTATCACCGGGGAAGACTTCGACGCGGCGCTCGAGTCCGTCCGGCCCGAGAGCGTCTGAGGGCGCCGAGGTCCCGCGGGCCGGTCCCGTCTCCGATCAGTCGTCTCCGCTCGACTCGGCGGCCGCGCCGTCCTCCGTCCCCTTCTCTTCCACCTCTCTGCCCTCCGTTCCCCCGTCGTCGGACTCGCCGTGATCGTGTCCGCCGTGCGCGCCGGCGTCTCCGAGCGCGCCGGGACCGAACTCGTCGACCGGGGTGACGCTGTAATCGACCGTGAGCGTGTCTTTCGTCGCGCGGACCTTGCCCACGAACGTCGATATCTCCGCGAGCTCGCCCTCCAACACGAACAGCTCCATGCAGTACTGCGAGCCCACGTGGCTGTGGAAGTTCGAGGCGACGATCCCCTCGTCCTCGTGGCGCAGGCGCATCATCCGCTCCTCGACGTTCGTCGTCTCGTAGTTGAAAAGCACCGTCACGACGGCCATGAGGTCGCGGTCCTCGAGCTTCGCGTCCTCGAACTCGCCGAGGAGGTTCCGGGAGGCCTCGCGGACGACCTCGCTGCGGCCGGTGTACCCGTGCTCGTCGGAGAAGTTGTCGATGCGCTCTAGCAGCTCCTCCGGCATGGACACGCTGACGACTGTCATATATTAAATCATACCGCGGAAGTTGTTAATCCTTGAGGTCCGGGCCGCCGCGTTCCGCTTCTCGCTCGGGCCGGTCGCCGCCTCCTCCGGTCCCCTCGCTGTCGCCGCCTGCGATCCGCTCGCCGAGCCACGCGTAGTGGTCGAGTAGGGCTGCCTCGCCCGCCTCGGTGAGCGCGTACACGTCCGCGATCCCCTCGGTGCGCCGGCGGAGGTGGCCGGCCTCGACGAGCGCGGAGAGCGTGCCGTAGAACGATCCCGGATCGATCCGCTCGTCGTAGTGCGATTCGAGCCGGCTCTTCAGCGACTGCGCGCGCAGCTCCCCGTGTTCGTACAGGAGCGCGCAGAGGTCGCGGCGGCGGCCGCTGTGGAACCACTTCGTCATGTGTCGCGAGTCGGCCCGCGGCGGCATAAATCGCTCACGACGCGTCGACAAGCTCGTCGAGCCGGCGCACGCGCCGGTCCCCGAGCACGCACCGCCCGCGCTCGTCGTGGCCGACGCGCTCGACGTGGACCGCGTCGAGGCCGGCGTTCCAGGCGGCCGCCACGTCGCTCTCGCCGTCGCCGACGTAGTAGCCGCGACCTCGGGTCGGATCGACGCCGAGGTCTCTCATCGCGGTCTCGATCGGGTCGGGGGACGGCTTCCACCCCGTCTCTTCGGTGCAGCAGACGACGGCGTCGAAGCGGTCGTCGAGGCCGACGCGGTCGAGGACTGGCTCGGCGAGGAACTCCTGACAGTGGGTGACGAGCCCCGTCGGCCCGCCGACCTCCTCGACGCGGTCGAGCAGCCGCGCGGCGTCGTCGTGGAGGTACGTCGCCTCCGCGCGGGCGACCGGATCCTCGACGGAGTGAAACGCGGGCCAGAACGCCTCGGGGTCGACCCCCATCCCGCGGAGCGTCTCCGCGCGAGACCCGCCGAGACCGCTCCAGAGGACCCGCGCCTCCCGGTCCGAGAACTCGCGGCCCAGCCGGCCGCCGACGCGGTCGAACACCGCTCGGGTGTACTCCCACTCGGCGTCGACGAGGGTCCCGTCGAGGTCGAACAGGTGGAAGTCGTAATCGGTGACGGCCATACGGTCCACCCGTACGCCGGGGGCGGGCAAGTGCGTTGCGGGTGCGCGGGATCCCTGCTCACACCGACCGGAGCCGTCCGGGCGGCCGGCTTCCCCCCCCCCTCGCGTCACTCCCGGACGTGGACCGACGAGCCGAGGTACTTGCGGAGGACCTCGTCGACCGAGTCGGCGTTGAAGCGGCCGAGGTCCGCGGCGATCGCGTCCGTCAGCGCGTCGCGGTACGCCTCGTCGGTGCGGAGTTCGCGGAAGTCGGCGGCGGCGACCTCGAGGCTCGCGGCGTCCGCCAGTCCGAGGCGCTCCGCGGCCAGCCGCCGGAACGACGGCTCGTCGCCGACCTCGCCGCGCCACAGCCGGTCGCGGAAGAACAGCCACCCGTCGGCACCGGGGTCGCTCGCGGGGAGTTCCATCGTCGTCTCGAACCGGCCCGGGTCGACGGCGGCGTCCGCGGGATCGAGTCGGACGGCGACGCGGAAGACGTAGGCGGCCTCCATGCGTCGACCGTCGCCGGACCGATTCATAAAGCTACATACCGTTCGGCGTCGTGGACCCCGTCATGTGGCAGCGTCTCCGCGGCCTCGCCGGGCGCGCGTACCGGCGGCACCTCCGCCGCGAGATCGACGACGTCCCCGACCACGTCGCCGTCATCCAGGACGGGAACCGTCGGTACGCCCGCGAGCAGGGCGACGACGCTCCCGAGGGACACCGCGCCGGCGCGGACACCACCGAACAGGTCCTCGACTGGTGCGCCGACCTCGGCGTCTCGGAGCTCACCCTCTACGCCTTCTCCACCGAGAACTTCGAGCGCCCGGACGAGGAGCTGGAACCCCTCTTCGACCTGCTCGAACGCAAGCTGCGCGAGTTCGCCGACGCCGACCGCGTCCACGATGAGGGCGTCCGCGTCCGCGCCATCGGCGACGTGGCCCGGCTCCCGCCGCGCGTCCGCGACGCGGTCGAGTACGCGGAGCGGCGCACCGCCGGCAACGACCGGTTCACGCTCAACGTCGCGCTGGCGTACGGCGGCCGGACCGAACTGCTCGACGCCGCGCGCGCCATCGCCCGCGACGTGGACGCGGGCGAGATGGCTCCCGGGGACGTCGACGTCGAGACCGTCGAGTCGCGCCTGTACGACCGCCCGATCCGCGACGTTGACCTGATCGTCCGCACCGGCGGCGACGAGCGCACCTCGAACTTCCTCCCGTGGCACGCCAACGGCAACGAGGCCGCCGTCTACTTCTGTGCCCCCTACTGGCCTGAGTTCTCCGAGGTCGACTTCCTGCGCGCGATCCGCACCTACGAGTCGCGCGAGGAATCGTGGCAGCGCGCACGGGCCGAGCGCGCGGTCGCATTGGTGCGCGCGCTCGCCGAGGTGGAGTTCGCCGAAGCCCGCGCCGCCGCCGCCAGGCTCCGCGAGCGGATCCCCCGGCTCGACGGCAGCGACCTCTCCGACGACGCGCTCGACATCGCCGACGGTGACTCAGCCGGCCCGGCCGACGGCGAGTCCGCCGGTCGGATCGACGGCGACGGGCCCGAGTCGACGGGAGCCGACTAGGCGGCGCCGGGCGCGACGCCGCCCTCGTTCCGCGTCAGCAGGTACAGCGCGAACGACGAGAGCCAGTGCGACCCCGCGTAGTCGTCGGTGAGCACGTCTGCGGCCCCGGCCTCCGCGTGGCGGCGCGCCGCGTCGTCGAGGGGCTCCCGGAGCCGGTCCGCGGCCGGGCCGTCCCGCCCGTCGAGCGCGTCGGCCAGTCCGGCGAGACACCACGCCCGGGAGACGTTGAGCCCGATCAGGTGTATCGCGGCGCCGTCGCCCTCGTCGGGCTCCACGTCGACCGGCGAACACAGCGCGTCGTGCGGCGGCGCGGCGAGGTCCGGGAGGAAGTCGTCGAGCCACGACGCGAACGGGTCCGGGTCGAGGACGCGGCGCATGAGGTCCGCCTCGGTCAGCGCGGGCGAGACGAAGTCCCAACCGACCGGCTCCGCGCCGACGACCGCGGCGGTGTCGTCCGCGTAGAGGCGGCGCGCCGCAGCCGCGGCCTCGCGTTCGAGGTCGGCGTCGCCGACGACCCGCGCGTAGTCGAGCACGCCGGCGAGCGCGAACGCGGTGTTGCCGTGCGTACCGACGCGGTGAGCGCGGTCGATCCCGAGGAACGACTCTCGGACCCCCTCCCGGACC
>NZ_SGUB01000010.1:0-117779 GCF_005435235.1 Halorubrum sp. GN12_10-3_MGM | reverse complement strand
CATTCCGAACACGGAAGTTAAGCCCACCAGCGTACCGTGAAGTACTGGAGTGAGCGATCCTCTGGGAACCACGGGTCGCCGCCTGCCCACTCATCCGGGAGAATACTCCCACCCAGCCCACGGACGTTAATGAGTGAGAAATCTTTTGTGGGGTGGACTCGATGTGCTGGTAATGGGAAGCAATCGACGCAAAGAGATCAAGCGTCACCTTTCGGAGGAGAAGCTCGACGAGCTTCTCCGTGACGCCGAAGATAAGCACAGGATTCGGCGTCTCGGGTTCGTGAAGAATCTCTACCAAGGCGACACGATTGCGGAAGCTGCCGACCGGGAAGCTCGGTCGGCAGCGACCGGCCGCCGATGGGCGAATGCGTGGAACGAAGGCGGAGTCGATGAATTGATGCCGAGTTTCGGGGGCGGTCGGCCCCCGAAACTTGCTGAGAACGAACAAGAAGAACTGCTTGAACTTCTCCAAGAGGGGCAGCCATGGAAATCACAGGAGATACAGCACCTTCTGGCTGAGGAGTTCGGTGTCGAGTACCACCCAGATTACCTCGGGAAGTTTCTCCGAGATCTTGGGTTGTCGTACGCGAAACCCCGGCCGAAACGGCCGAATAGGCCGGAGAATCCCGAGGAAGTCCTCGACGAGCGCGTCGCTGACGCGCTCGACGAGACTGACGACGAACCCCATAACAAGGAGAAGGGTGACGAAGAAGACGGATGGATTGTCGACGACGATGTTTGTACAGACGGCGGTACGGTCGTCGGTTTTTTCGATGCCTCACACCCCCAGCCGTACGATAATTCGCGGCGGGTGTGGTACGTCGATGATCCGCACGTTGAACGGCAGCTAGTCAAGACCGAAGATTCGGCGGTTGGATTCTACGCATTGAACGGAGTAAGCCTGGTTCGCTGGACCGAAACAGAAGAGAAAGAGAAGATCTGTAGCGTCTTAGAGACGGTCCGCGAGCAGAATCCGGGACAGCGGATTCTGCTCGTCTTAGATAAGCACGGATCGCACATCTGTGAATACACGCGCAAGCGCGCACATCAACTAGGGATCGACCTGATCTTCCTTCCATCAGGTTCGCCGCATCTCAACCCAATCGAGCAAGTCTGGAAACAGCTGAAATGGACGATGTCGCCGATCATCGTCGACGACGAGGACGAATTTCACGAACTCGTCAAAGACGTATTTGAACAAGTGACACAGCGAGTCAGCTACGCCAGAAAGTGGTGTGAGAAGTTTCTTAGCGTTCAGAAGTTATCTTGATCATTAATGTCCGTGGGCTTTTTTGATGTATAGCGAGCGGCGAGGGCGCTGACGCGCGACCGCTAGGCTTAAACGCTCCACAGCGACAGCTCCGGATCAGTCCGAGAAACCGCCGATATCACCTGCCGGACAGCGCGAGAGGTCGCTTCGTACCGGTATCCGATCGACAGCAGCGGGTCGTCGGCCCGCCGCACCGAATGCGCGGACAGTGATCGTCTCGGCGCGAGTCCTATCAGTACTAATAGTTTCGTCAGTAAGTTTATCAGTTCTGTCGCTGAACCCAAGTGTAATGGGCGGACCGAACGGCACGGTACGGCTGTTCTGTGGCGAGCAGCCGTCGGTTCGCGACGGAGTGGACTCGGACCGTGTCGTGTCCGTCCTGTTTGGGACCGACGTGGAAAGGTGGCGGAGCGGCTGGGATCGAGCGCGAGCGAGACCGCCCGACAGAGAGGCGGTAGTGGACGTGAACGATATCGCTCGGAGCGGGACCGCCGCGTCGACGCAGGTCGTACCGAACAACGGCCTCGCTTACACGGTCCTCGGCCGGACCGTGGAAAGCGAACGGGTTTTCGACGCCGTCGCCGACCACTTCGACGGCGTCCCCGATGGCGCGATCGATGTGGTGGTCGACGACCTCGCGCCCGTCGCCGCCCGGGAAGGCGTCGACTCGGCAGTCGCGTTCGTGGACCGTCTCCTCGAGCGGTTTGTGGGGAGAGTGGGTCGGATTTCGATGGGGTGCTCGTTCGAGATCCCCGTGGAGTTGCTGTCACGAGTCGGCGCCCGCGCCGATGTCGTCGTCGGGCCCGACGCGGAGGCGGTGACGGCGGTCGAGCGGCTCTCCCGCGAGGATCCCACGACGTTCGGGTACGTCCGTCGCCACTGGGTGGAGGCCAAACGCGGCATCGAGACGTGCGACCGAAACTACCCGCAGTCGAAGCAGGTACACGCCGCGCTGGCGGACCCGGAGACGACGCCGCGAACGCTGGGGGCGACGCTGTCGGGGATGGTCACGCTCGGCGCGCTCGAAACGTGGGGAGACACCGTCGGCCCGACCCGGTACGATCTCACCGCGTACCGGCCGAAACGGACGTGGGCGCTCGGTGCGGCGATCGCGACGGGCGTCTCAGACGACTGAAGGTGGGGTCGTACCGCAGTAGACGCGCTACTCTTTTGATCCGTCCCGAGCGTCCGCCTCCGCGACGCGTTCGAGGTCGGCATTCACCACAGTCCCGTTCGGCTCCAGCGTCACGCTCCCGAGCGATGCGGTCTCGCCCGTGTCGTACCGCGCGGCGACGGCCTCCAGCGTCGCTTGTCGGTCGAGCCGCTCCCACACGGCCTCCGCGATGAGCGACTGGAACGCCTCTGGGTCGGTCCATCCGGCGTCGATATCTGATGGAACACCGACGACGACGCGCAGTTCCGTTTCGGTGACGCGGATGCCGACGCCGAACGTGTCCGCACACATGTGTGCCGGTTCGCGTCGCGGAGTGAAATCACCGTCGGCGTCGGTCGCTGACCGAGGATCACGGGAGTATCTGCGTCGCGTCGGTCGATCGGCTCTCGAAAGCCGTAAGCAGTCGCCGTTCGAAGCGTCGTGGAACCCGATGACCTCGAACCCGGCGGTGTCACCCAAGGCGGCGCTGGCGACGGCGGTCGCAGCCGTGAGCGCGGGCGCCATCCTCGTCCGTCTGAGCGAGGCGCCGAGTTCGGTCGCCGCCTTCTATCGGGTGTTGTTCACGACGGTGCCACTGGGGGCGGTCGCTGCGTGGCGGTATCGAGCGGATCTCGCGCGGATCCGGCCCCGCGATCTCGCGTTCGCGGCCCTGTCCGGGGTCGCGCTCGCGGTTCACTTCGCGGCGTGGTTCGAGAGCCTCCGGTGGACGAGCGTCGCCGCGAGTGTGACCCTCGTTCAGGCGCAACCGGTGTTCGTCGCGCTCGGCGCCTGGCTGCTGTTGCGCGAGCGCGTTACCCGCCGCATGGCGGCGGGTATCGCCGTCGCGGTGGGCGGGATGGTGTCGATGTCGTTCGGTGACTTCCTCAGCGGCGTGGCGGTCGGCCCCCGTCCGCTGTACGGAAACGCGCTGGCGTTGACCGGGGCGGTCGCCGCCGCGGGCTACGTGTTGGCCGGGCGGTCGCTGCGGCAACGCATCTCGCTCGTCCCCTACGTCACGGTCGTGTACGGCGTCTGCGTGCTCGTCTTGCTCTCGTTCGTCCTCGCGGCGGGACATCCGCTTACGGGATACCCGCCTCGGGAATGGCTCCTGTTCGTCGGCCTCGCGGCCGGTCCGGGGCTACTCGGCCACACCGTTCTCAACTGGGCGCTCGCACACCTCGAGTCGAGCGTCGTCTCCGTCTCGCTGCTCGGCGAACCGGTCGGGGCGACGCTGCTCGCCGTCGCGTTCCTGTCGGAGACTCCGACGCCGGCGACGGTCGTCGGCGGGTGCGTCGTTCTCTTGGGGATATACGTCACGGCGGCCGCTGACCGGTGACAGCGTTTTCAGCGTCGATATTTTGGGGTAAACGTTGAAACCGTCTGGCCGGTTGATTAAGATATGGACCGGCGAACGGTCGTCGCGTTTGTAGGAGACAATGCCCGCGCGAGCGACCGCGTAACGCGCGCGGTCGACGCCGCTTGGAAGGGGCCCGACGGACCGACGGTTCGGACGTTCGCCCCGGCCGATCTGGGTGAGGAACGCGACGACGAGGGCCCGCTGAACGACACCTGCGGTGTCGTCGTCACCGCCGCGGCGGCGGCCGACGACGCGGTAACGGAGCGGCTCGCGGCGCTCCCGTCGAACGTGCCGGTGATCGCGCTCGTCGAGGACGCGACGACGGAGACGATCCGCGCCCTGCTGGCGGCCGGCGTCGACGACGTGGTCACCGTCGACGACTGGGCGCTGTCCCCCGACGAGAGCGACGCCGTCCGGTCGCTCGCCGAACGCCTCGCGGGACTGTTAGAGCCCGACCGCGTCCAGCTCGGAACCGACGATGTCGCTCGCCTCTCTGAGGTCTTGCTCGACGCCGGGACGACGCTGATGAGCACCCGCACCGACGAGGTCGGAACGAAGATCGAGTGGACGATGGAGAACGTCGGCGAGCACGCCGAGCTCGACCGGATAATCTGTTACCGAGAGGAGGACGGGCAGTTCGTGCCGGCGTACAGCTGGTGTCCCGACGGCTTCGACCCCGCCCCGAGGCGGTTCGATGACTTCCCAGACCCCGACCAGCTGTCGACGTTCGGCAACGTCGCTCGGGGGGCGGCTCCTCCGCGCGGTGAAGACGTCTCGACCGCTGACACTGACGAGGCGGGTCCGCCGGCGACGGTTCACGTACCGCTCGTCGTCGACTGGGAGCTGAGCGGAATCGTCGCTTTCGAGTCCGACGACTACCGGACGTGGACCGACGACGAGGTCGACCTGTACCGTACTCTCGGGGATCTGGTCGCGCACACGATCGCGCGCAACGACCGTCGGGCGGCGCTCCGCCGACAGGCGGAACAGCTCGAGCAGTTCAGTGCGGTCGTCTCACACGATCTCCGGAATCCGCTAAACGTGCTCTCGGGGTACCTGTCGCTCTCCGAGGACGAGCTGACGCCGTCGCGATACGATGCCATGAGCGGCGCGGTCGACCGCATGGAAACGCTGATCGACGATCTGCTCATGCTCGCGCGGCGCGGGGAGGCGATCGGCGAGACGGAGTCGGTTCCGATCGAGGCCGTCGCGAAAGACGCGTGGGCGTCCGTCCGGTCGCCCGAGGCGACGCTCACTATCGCGGATGAGGTCGGTCAGGTCGAGGCCGACCCGGGACGACTCCGGCAGGCGCTGGAGAATCTCTTCCGGAACGCGATCGATCACGCGGGCCGGGATGTGGCGATAGAGATCGGCCCGCTCACCACGGAGGACGGCCGCCGCGGGATGTACGTCGCGGACGACGGTCCGGGGATACCGGTCGAACTCGCCGACACGGTCTTCGACTCCGGCGTCTCGTCCGCCGACAGCTCAGGGATCGGGCTGGCGATCGTCGACCGGATCGTGGAGGCCCACGAGTGGGACATCGAGGCCCGAAACGACGACGGCGCGGTCTTCGAGCTCACGTTCGGCGCGAGCGCGACGCAGGTCGCGTCGGCGTAGCGGATTCGCTCGGTGTCGGCGGCGGCTCCGTGACGCCGTTATGCGTCGGAGAACCGGTCGACGGTGCGCCGGTGACGGTCTCGGAACATGCCCTCGAACCCGATTTTCGCCGCGGGTCCGACGAAGTCGCCGAGCGGGCCGAGCGGCAGTCGATACGCGACCGTATCGACGAGCAGGGTCTCGTCCCCGTCGGCGTAGAACGCGTGGGTGTGCTGCCACCGTCGGAACGGTCCGTCCTCCATCTCGTCGACGAACCGCGCGGAGCGCTCGGGCGGGGTCTCCCCGTCGGGGTCGCGCTCGACGATGCGCGAGGTCCACCGCTGACGCGGGCCCGCTCCGAACGGTCGGACCGACATCTCGATCGCCGATCCGGCGACGAGAACCCCCGGATCGGACTCGCCGTCCGGTCCCTCCACGCCGTCGATGCGGAGGCGCATCCAGTCGGGGGTGAGTTCGCGCAGTCCGTCGACCGTGGAGTGGAACGCCCACACGTCTTCGACCGGAGCGGGCACCCGAATCGTCCGCCTGTACGTCGGCATACGTCCGGTACGGTGCGGTCGGACAAAAAGCCGTCCACGGCGGGCCGCGACCGAAACTCGCATGCCTGCGCGCGCGCTGATCGAATACGATGGAACGCGGGGCGATCGACGTCGGCGATCTGGCTGGACCGTTCGACCTTCAGGCGACCCTCGAAAGCGGCCAGAGTTACCTCTGGAACCGGTCCGACGGCGACACGTACGACGAACTTCACGCGCACGGCGGCGACGCGTGGTACGAGACCGTCGTCGATCCGATTCCCGGGGTGACCGACGAGCGCGTCGCGGTGCGGGTCCGACAGGAGGGAGGCGTCCACGACGGCACCCTCCGCTGGGAGGCGTCGACGGACGTCGAGCCGCTGTTGACGCACCTGCTCCGGCTCGACGACGACCTCGACGCGATCCTCGACGCCACGCCAGATCTGCCCCTGCTGGAGCGCGCGTACGACGCCTACGAGGGAATGCGACTGACCCGCGACCCGGTCTTCCCGTGTCTGATCTCGTTCATCTGTTCGGCCCAGATGCGGGTCGCCCGGATCCACGGGATGCAGCGCCGGCTCCGAGAGACGTACGGGGACGCAGTTCGACTCGACGACGAGACGTATCGGGCGTTCCCGACGCCCGAGCAGCTGGCGGCGCGGACGGAGGACGAACTCCGTGATCTCTCCTTGGGCTACCGCGCGCCGTACGTCCAGCGGACCGCGGAGATGGTCGCGACGGGCGAGGCCGACCTCTCGGAAGCGGCCGATCTCCCCTACGAAGAGGCCCGCGAGTCGCTCACGCGGTTCGTCGGCGTCGGTGACAAGGTCGCCGACTGCGTACTGCTGTTCTCGCTGGGATTCCTGGAGGCAGTGCCGTTGGACACGTGGATCCGCACCACCATCGAGGAGTATTACCCTGACTGCGACCGCGGGAGCTACGCCGCGACCTCCCGCGCGATCCGCGAGCGCTTCGGGGGCGAGTTCGCCGGCTACGCCCAGACGTACGTGTTCTACTACCTCCGCGCCGGCGGCGAGTGACCGGCGCGGCGCCCGGAGTCCGGCGCGGCCGAAGTTTGATACTCGTTCGCGTGGTACGCACAATCGTGATGGACTGTCGAGTCGTCGTCGAGGCCGCGGTCCCGGTGTACGACGTGGAGACCGCCGACGAGGCGGTCCGGATCGCCATCTCGAAGACCGGTGAGATGCTCAACCCGGACCTCAACTACGTCGAGATCGACACCGGGACCCGGACGTCGCCGAGCGGCGAACCGCTCGATCCGGCGTTCGTCGCGGCCGACGAGGCGCTCGTCGCCTTGGAGCTCCGGATGGACGTGTTCAACGTCGACCGCGGCGAACACGCCAGCCGCGTCGCGCGAAAGGAGATCGGGAAGCGACTTCGCAACATCCCGCTGAAGGTCCTTACCGTCACCGAGATCGGTCCCGAAGAGAGCGACCGCGCCGACGACGCGTCGACCGCGACAGGAAAGTCAGCGTCGGGCGACGAGGAGTCGAGCCGCAGCGACGGATCGGCACTCAGCGGCGGCGAGGAGCACGAGGAGTTCTGAGCCGGTCGCCTCCGTGCTGCCGGCTCTCGACGGGAGCGGCCGCGACGCTGGTCGGCGTTTGGTGCGGTCGGCGAGGAGCGGTACGCGGTAAACGTCTCAGTCGGCCGTCGGGGCCAGCGGCTCCGATTCGGACGACTCCATCGGCTCAGTGATTCCCTCTGTCAGCTTGAAAACGGCCGCCTTGTGGTCGGTCTTGGATTTGTGGATCGACGTCGGTTTCACGCCCAGTTCCTCGTAGGCTTCGAGATCAACGTCGTCGTCCCAGAACTCGCACTGTTTTCGTACCTCCGCGAGGAGACCGTGAAGATGGATGAGTTCCTGCTTCTTCATGAGTACCAGTCCTTTGCTACCGGAGGTTTATATTATTATCTTGAGTAACGTTACCACACTATCCGCGTATTTCGCGAGTAGCAACGCGGAGAAGTGGGTTCTCGATAGATCGTTCAGGATCGTTTCCCGCGATCCGTCGCTACCCGAGGTCGACGACGATCAAAAAGTCGTTCGCGAGACGCCGACCGTGTGCGGTCGGGGCTCCGGTCTCAGGGGTGGTCGAGCCCCCGACCCGGCACGGCGCTACTGGAACTGTCTGACGGCTTCGAGGTCGCGCTCGGTTCGCATGAACTCGGTCAGGCGCCGCGTCGCGTGACACGCCGGACAACTGAAGTTAGACCGCAGGTCCTGAAGCTCGGCCGGGTTGTCCTGCCACTCCTTGCCGCACTCCGGACAGACGAGTCTGACGAACGCATCAACCATGTCACCCTGTACAGTCGGCCGCGTTAAAAACGTGGGTGGCGATCGGGGGTCGAGTGTCGAGCCCGACGAGACCGACATCGAACCGAGTTCCTGACGGCGCCTCAGGCGCTCGCGGCGCCGCTCGCGTCGAGGAGCTCCTTGTATCGATTCCGGATGGTGACCTCGCTGATGTCGGCGACCTCCGAGACCTGACTCTGCGTCACCTTCTCGTTCGACAGGAGCGCGGCGGCGTAGACGGCGGCGGCGGCCAGTCCGACCGGCGACTTACCGCTCGTGATCCCGGCGTTCGCGGCGTCGTCGAGCAGTTCGCGTGCGCGCCGCTCCGTCTCCTCCGAGAGGCCGAGCCGCGAGACGAACCGCGGGACGTAGCTCGTCGGGTCCGCCGGCTGGACGCGCAGTCCGAGCTCGCGGATGACGTACCGGTACGTCCGCGTGAGCTCCATCTTCTCGACGCGGGAGACCGTCGTGAACTCGTCGAGGCTCCGCGGGTTCCCCACCTGCCGGGCTGCGGCGTACAGCGAGGCCGTCGCGACGCCCTCGATGGAGCGGCCGGGAAGCAGGTCCTCGTCGAGCGCGCGGCGGTAGATGACGCTCGCGGTCTCGCGGACGTTGTCGGGGAGGCCGAGGGCGCTGGCCATGCGGTCGATCTCGCCGAGCGCCTGCTTGAGGTTGCGCTCCTTGGAGTCGCGGGTGCGGAACCGCTCGTTCCACGTCCGCAGCCGTTGCATGCGGCGTCGCTGTCGGCCCGAGAGCGACTTGCCGTAGGCGTCCTTATCCTGCCAGCCGATGTTCGTCGAGAGCCCCTTGTCGTGCATCATGTTCGTCGTCGGAGCGCCGACCCGCGACTTGCTGTCCCGCTCGTTCGAGTTGAACGCGCGCCACTCCGGCCCGCGGTCGACCGAGTCCGCCTCGACGACGAGCCCGCAGTCGTCACACACCGTCTCGCCGTGCTCCGTGTCGGTCGCGAGCCGACCGCCGCACTCGGGGCAGGTCGTGGTGCGCTCGCGCTCGCTCTCCGTCGGCTCCGCGACGGCCGCCGACTCCGACGCCCTCGTTCGCGTGCGCTCGCCGCCCGCGGACGCGTCCGCGGAGTCCGCCCGTCCTTCCCGTTCCGTGCCGCCGTCGCTGTAGGTATGTGTCTCTGTCATGTGTGTGCTCCGACGATCCCCCGACGAAAATACAGCGAGGTCCGCGAATCGCCAGCTCGTTAACGTATAGTTAGTCGCGAAAGTATATAAATATATCTATAATTGAGCGCGGCGTTGCGACCGGAAGCGGCTTCATACGTCGGTGTACGCGGATATGTGACCTCGACCTCGTCCTATCCGCGATCGGTGATGTCCCGGAGCGGAGTCGTGCGACCGTATTTATACTTCACTCTCAGTGACCGCCCCCACGCAGCGAGGCCGGTCCTCGACTCAAGGGGCCGGTCGGCGCCCCACCCGAGGTCCGTGTGCCTGAGAGGCCACCGGGTACAGCGCCGACCTCGCTCGCACCGTCGACCGTCACCGCTCGTCGACCGCGGCGCGCGCGAGCGCGCCCGCCAGCACCTCGGTCGCCGCGGCGCAGTCGTCCCAGTCGGTCCACTCTCGGGGGTTGTGCGAAATCCCGTCGCGGGACGGAGCGAACAGCAGCGACGCGTCCGTGACGCGCGCGACCCGCATCGTGTCGTGCGCCGCGCCCGAGTGGAGGTCGATCGCCTCCCGCCCGGCGGCGTCGGCGGCGCCGTGTGCGGCCCCGCGGAGCCGGTCGCTCATCGGCGTGGGCGCAACGTCGAACGGTCGCTCGAACGCGGTCTCGACGCCCCGCTCGCGCTCCAGCCGCGCGAGCGAGTCGCGCGCGGCCTCGACGATCGCCTCCATGGATCCGGCCTCGACGTCGCGGATATCCACGCTGGCCTCGACGCGGCCGGGAACCACGTTCGTCGCGTTCGGCGCGACCGACAGCGACCCGACGGTGCCCACCGCCGAGGGCGACGAGGACGCCACGACCTCGTTCGCGGCGGCTTCGACGTCCAACACGAACTCGCTCGCGGCCGCGAGCGCGTTGGTCCGCTCGTCCATCGGGGTCGCGCCCGCGTGGTTCGCCTCGCCTTCGATCGCTGCCTCGCAATGGGTGATCCCGGTGATCGTCGTCACGACACCGACCGCCGCGCCCGCTTCCTCCAGCGTCGTGTCCTGCTCGATGTGGAGCTCGTAGAACGCCGCCCACGACGCGGGATCGAGCGTTGTCGGGTCGCCGTCGTCGTCGGTCGGCGTGGCGGCGTCGACGGCGTCGCCCCCGCGGTAGCCGATCCGGTCGAGCGCCTCGCCGAGCGTCTCTCCGCCAGCGTTCGACAGCGCGAGCGCGTCGTCGAGCGCCGTCTCGCTGGTCGCGACTGACGAACCGAGGAGCCCGTTGCCGAAGCTGCCTCCCTCCTCCTCGGTGAAGCTGACGACGGCGACCGGTCGGTCCGGCTCGGCCCCTGCGTCGCGCATCGCGCGGACCGCCTCCAACGCGGCGTACACCCCGAGCGGGCCGTCGAAGATCCCGCCCTCCGGCACGCTGTCGAGGTGGCTCCCCGAAACGACCGGAGCCGCCTCGGGATCGGCGCTCGTCGGGACCCACGTCCCGAGGACGTTTCCGACCGCGTCGACCGCGACGTCGAGACCGGCGGCTCGAAGCCGTTCGACCAGCCGGTCCCTGGCGCGACGGTTCGCCTCGGATCCAGTGCGATTCGTTCGCGCGTGCGCGTCCGGATCGCCCGTTTCGACGCGGCCGAACGCCGCATTCGCCTCGATGTCCGCGCGGAGCCGGTCCGCGTCGACTGGGAGCGTCATACCTGAGCCGGGCGCTCCGCGATCAAAACGGTTCGGGCTCCGGCGGTCGCGTCGAGGCGGGTGTCCGGTCGGTCACCTCCCGAGTGGCCTTCACTCCCCGCGCCGCGCGAGCCAGTAGCCGGCCGAGCCCAGCCCGAGTCCGGCCGCGAACGCGCGGCTCGCCGCCTTCCCGTCGATCGACCGCTCGGCGGCGACGCCGAGCGCCGCCCACGCTAGCGCGATCCCGAGGCTTCGTGCCGGGCCGCCGCGGAACCGCCGACAGCCCGCGGTCGCCCGCGCGTGACGGTAGAGGTAGCCGACTGCGAAGCCGGTCGCGAACGGTGCCGCCGGAAACCCCTCGGTGTCGGTCCGCGACAGCGCGAGCAGCGCGAGGCCGCAGCAGAGCTCGGTCGTGGCACCCGCTGCGCGCACGACACCGACCATGCGTGCCGTTCACATCCGTCTCTCATAGCCGTTTCGCCGGGAGCGCCTTCCGATCCCGAAGACACTTTCCGCGCGGCGTTGTGGTGTCAGCCGACATGTCCCCGTTGCTCCTCCAAGGCGCGGCGGCCGGTATCGCCCTCTTAATCAGTCTCGGGTTCCTCGTCGTCCACCTCGCGATGATCGTGTGGACGTACTCTGACGCGCAGAGCCGCAGCGAGCACCCGCCGATCCTGTGGGCGCTCGTCGTGTTCTTCGCGCCGCTGCTCGGGATCCTGCTGTACCTCATCATCGGGCGGGACTCCTACTGAGCCGCCGTCTCACGCACCGGGGCCGACGAGTGGTTCCCGGCGCCGATCCCGCCGGAGGACTCACACGCCCTTGAGCACGCTCGTCACGCCGACGCTCTCGGCGACGACCCACGCGACGAACAGCCCGTAGGCCGCGAGCAGCGCGTACGACTCGCGCTCGTTGAGCGCGAGGCTCGTCCGGAGCGTCACGAACAGCAGGACGGTCGCGACCGTCAACACGCCGAGCATCGGCACCGCCGTCGAGAAGTTGACGGCGACCTCGCCGACGATCAGCACGCCGAGCGGGATAGCGACGAGCAGGTCGAACGTGTTCGATCCGAGGACGTTTCCGAGGCTCGTCGTCCCCCGGTTCTCGCGCGCCGTCCGGACGCTGACCAGCGTGTCCGGGAGGCTCGTCGCTGCCGCGACGACCGTGACGCCGGCGAGGAACTCCGGGACTCCGAAAGTGACGCCGAGCGACTCCACCGACGCCACGAGCCGCTCGACGGTGACGACGATGACCGCGAGCCCGCCGCCGAGCTTCGCCCACTCGCGCCGAATGTCGATCCCCTCGCGCACGCGGTCCATCGCCGCGTCGTCGACGTCCTGATACTGGATGAAGAGGTAGAGACCGTACAGCGCGAGCGGGATGACCGCGAGCGAGCGCGGCAACGTCCCGACGATCGGGTCCGTCGACACCGGGAAGTAGATGACCGCGAGCGCGAACGTCACGACCAGCGCGGAGACCGCCAGCATGTAGAACTGCGCCTCCTTGTACACGATCGCCCGGTTGGCTTCCAGCTCGTCCTCGCCTCCGAGTCCGGCGGCCGCGGGAATCACGAGAACGTTGAAGATGGCCGACCCGACGAGCGCGCCCACGCCCATGTCGAAGACGCCGGTGAGAGCGGTGACCAGCACGCTCACGAGCTCCGGGAAGCTCGATCCGACCGCGACGACGATCGACCCTTGAACCACCTCCGGGAGCCCGTAGTACCCGGACAGCGTCTCGGCGGCCTCCTCCAACCAGCCGCTCCCGAGCCAGATGAACGCGGTCGCCGCGGCGATCACGAGGACGTGGACGAGTGGCGAGTCGGGGAGGGCGCCCGTCACGGCGCTAGCGCACGTGCTTCCCGGCCAGCTCCCACAGCCGGTCCGCGGTCGCGTCGTCGAGGTCGTCGCGGGCGACGCGCCACTCCCAGTTGCCGTCCAGCGTCCCGGGCTCGTTGAACCGGGACTCGCTGCCGAGCCCGAGCAGGTCCTGAATCGTCGCCACGGCGAGGATCGCGTCCGAACTCCACACCTCGTCGATGATCGCCCACTCGGGCGGCTCGTCGGGGTCGCTCCCGACGTTGTACCGGAAGCAGTCGCGCTGCTCGGCGGGGAGGTCCTCGAAGTAGCCGGCCCACGTGTCGGTGTCGTGCGTCGAGGTGTAGCCGACGACCCCCTCGCCGTAGTGCATCGGCTGGTACTCGTTCCCCTCCGCGCACCAGTCGGCGTACTGCGGGACGCGCATCCCCGGGAAGCCGAACTCGGCCATCAGCTCGTCCATCGCCGGGTCCTCGAAGCCGAGGTCCTCGGCGATGAACGGGGCCGCGCCGAGCTCGCGCTCGACGGCCTCGAACAGGTCGCGGCCCGGCCCGTCGCGCCACTCGCCGTCCGCGGGGTCGTCGCTGTCGGCGGGGATCGCCCAGTACTTCACGAAGCCGAGGAAGTGGTCGAGCCGCGCCACGTCCGCGAGGTCGAACAGCCGACGGAACCGGTCGAGCCACCAGTCGTACCCCGACTCGGCGAGCCGCTCCCAGTCGTACAGCGGGTTCCCCCACCGTTGGCCGGAATCGCCAGCGTTCGGCGGCACGCCCGCGACCGCAGTCGGACGGTTCCCCTCGTCGAGCCGGAACGCCTCCGGGCTCGCCCACACGTCGGCGGAGTCGAGCGCGACGTAGATGGGCACGTCGCCGACGATCGATACGCCCTCATCGGCGGCGACCGCGCGCAGGTCGTGCCACTGGCGGTCGAACGTCCACTGGACGAACGCGCGGAACCGGACCTCCGCGGCGTGTTCCTCGCGCGCCTCGGCCAGCGCGTCCGGGTCTCGCGTGCGCAGCGGCGCGGGCCACTCCGTCCACACGTCCTCAGGGCGGGCGTCGGAGAGCGCCCTGAACAGCGCGTAGTCGGCCAGCCACGGCTCGCGCTCGCGAAACGCGCCCAGCGCGGCGCGGTCCTCCTCGGTCGCCCGCTCCTCGAACTGCTCGAACGCGGTCCGCAACAGCGGGAGCTTGTACTCGCGGACCGCCTCGTAGTCGACGCGGTCGGTCGGGAAGTCGGGGACCGGCCGCAGGTCCCCCTCGTCGAGCCAGCCGTCGTCGACGAGCCCCTCGGGGTCGACGAACAGCGGGTTGCCGGCGAACGCGGACGGCGACTGGTACGGCGACTCCCCGGCCACGGAGAGCGTCGGCCCGATCGGACAGATCTGCCAGTGGTCGACGTCGGCGTCGCCGAGGAACGAGAGGAAGTCGCGCGCGCCCTCGCCGAGGTCGCCGATCCCGTACGCCCCCGGTAGCGAGGTGACGTGACAGAAGACGCCGTCGGAGCGGTCGAATCGCATAGGCCACCCTGCGCCCCCCACTGACTTCAAACGTTGCGTCCGGGGATCGCGTCGCGGCGGCGGAGATCGTCACGACTGGCCGCTCACTTGTCCGCGACCGGACGGCCACTCTCCGGCCCGCCGTTCACTCCTCTGCGACCGGCACCACCGCCACGTCGTCGACGCGGACCCGCTCGGTGCCCTCGCCGTCTTCGACCACGCACCGCTCGCCCGTGACCAGGTCGCGCTCGCCGTGAGCGACATCGATCGCGACGCTCGCGTCCGCGGGCGCGAAGTTGAGAACGACGATCAGGTCCTCGTCGCCGTCGTGCCGGCGGAACGCGACCACGTCGTCCGGGTGGACGTCGCCGCTCGCGACAATCGGCCGCTCGGAGAGGTCGCCGCTCGCGACGTGGTAGCCGACGCGCGACACGTCGCCCTCCGGCCCGAGCGCCGGGTGGTCCCGTCGGGTCGCGAGCAGTCGCTCGTAGCGATCGCGGACCTCCTCGCGCGCGTGGTCCCACGCGATCGCGTCGCGCCGGCCGCGCTGACCGATCTCCTGGCCGGCGTACACCATCGGGACGCCGGGCAGCGTCATGATCGCCGCGCCCGCGGCCGCCGCGGCGGCGTCGCCGCACTCGACGCGGTAGCGCGTCTCGTCGTGGTTCTCGATGTACTGGAGGAACTCGGCGTGGTCGGGGAACCCGATCTCCGCGCGCTGGTCGACCGCGTCGAGGACGCTCGAAGCGGGTTCCGCGCCGCGACCGACCTGGCGGAGCTGGAAGTACAGCGTCGCGTCGAAGTGGACGTCGAACATCCCCTCGTGGAAGCCGGGGATGTACGGGATCGTCTCGTCCATCAGGAGGAACTCGCGGTCGATGTCCTTCACGCGGTCGCGGAGTTCGCGCCAGAACGAGTCCGGGACCGCCCACGCCATGTCGCAGCGGAACCCGTCGACCAGCGGGGCCCACTCGTCGATCACGTCGAGGAGGAACCGCCGCACGTCGAGGTTCGCGTGGTTCAGGTTCGCGATAAGCTCCCAGTCGAAGTAGGTCCCCGGCTCGCCGGACTCCTGCCACTCGTAGCGGTCGCGGTACGGCGACTCCGGATTCTGGTAGGCGTCGCGGAACCACTCGTGGTCGCGGGCCGTGTGGTTGGCGACGAAGTCGAACAGCACGCGCATCCCGTGGTCGTGGGCCGTCTCGACGAGCGCTTCGAAGTCCTCGCGCTCGCCGAGGTCGTCGGCGGTGTCGAAGAAGTCGACGATGTTGTAGCCGTGTGGCTTCCCGTCGTGCCCGAGGACCGGCGTGAGCCAGAGCGTGTCGGCGCCGAGCTCCGCGATCCGGGGGATCCGCTCCGCGATGGCGTCGAACGCCGCGCCCTCGTCGGCGTCCGCGAAGGTGCGGACGAACACCTCGTAGACGGAGGCGCTGCGAGTCCACGCCGGCGGGTCGTTGAGTCGGAGCGTCTCGAAGTCGGGCGCGTCAGGGGTCAGCATGGCCTCGCCGCCGGCGTCGGTCGCTCCCGGCGGACCGTCCCCGGCGCGCTCGACCGCGGCCGCGTCGGCGACGCTCACGCGCGGATCCTCTCCCGAGTCCCGCGCGACCGCGACGGCGTGAACGCGGAGGCGGTCAGGAACCGCGTCGAGGGGGACGCGGAGTTCGCGGCCGCCGTCGCTCACCCGGAGCGCGTCTCGCGGGCTCGTGCGGCCGTCGGCCACCGCGGTCTCGACGTCCCGGTCGTCGACGACGAAGGTCACCGAGAGGTCGTCGGCGTCGAACGCGGACTCCGGGTTCGGCGTCGGCGTCGCGGTGAACACCGCCTCTCCGGCGCCCGAGCGCGCCTCCTCCCCTCCGGTCTCGCCGCCGGTCGACTCGGCGTCGCCGCCGAACGCGACGCTCGCGTCCACCCTGACCCGCGGCCGACCCACGCCCTCGTGCCGCTCCCGCGCGGCGTAGTCCACCGGCGCGTCGTCCGCGTCGCGGTCCCGTATCGCGGTCCCGCTGCCGCCGGCGACGTCGACGCCCTCGTAGCTCGCGGGGAACGCGCGGACCGTGAGCAGGTGGTCGCCGTCCGGCGCGTCGAGCCCGAGCAGGTAACGGCCCGGAACGTCGGGCGTGAACGCCGTTACGGCGTCGTCGCCGACGGTCGCCTCGCTGCCGGGCGGGGCGTCGGCGACGCGCCAGACGTACGTCGCGTCGGGGTTCGGGTCTCGCGGAGCCAGTTCGGTCTGCTCGCCGGTCGCGAGGAAGCGCGGGGGTCCGGGGTGGTGCATGTGACGCCAATTAACGCCCGGGGCCTTCGGTGTTGCTCTTGTTTCGGTGAGATCTGCGCCGCGCAGCGTCCGTTCGGATACCGGCCGCGGTCGTCAAGGCTTTTACTCCGGCAGTCGCAGAGCGGGTATGCGACTGCGTACCGCCCTTACGGAGCACGAACGTCGGCGCGGGGAGCGCTACCCGGCGGAACACTCGATGACCGCCGGCGCGTTCACCGGCGACGACGGCCGACTGGTCCACGTCGGACCGGACGGGACCGTCCACGACTGTTCGTACTCCCTCTCCGAGGTCGGCGGGGCCGACCGCCTGCGGATGGGGATCACCGCCGGGCGCGGGGTCCGCTGGTTCGACGACCTCGAGACGACCCGCCAGCACTACGACGGCGACACGCCGCTCGTCGAGACGGAGTACGACGCCGGCCGCTACACCATCCACCAGTTCGACCTCGTCGTGAGCGACACGCACCTCACGCACGTCGAACTCCGGGGATCACCGCCCGCCGACGCCGAGATCGTCGCCGCCTACGCGTTCTCGCCGGACATGGTCGAGGGCCGCGTCGGTAACATGGTCCACGACGGGGCCGGCCCCGAGGACGGCGGCGTCGTCGAGGTGTACCACCGCACCGAGCACGACTTCCTCACCGCCTCGACCGGGCTCTCGAACGCCCACGGCCAGCGCCTGCGGACGATTCCGGAGCTGCTCGGCGAGGCCGACGACGGCTTCCCGCACCGCGGTGAGATCGACCGACGAGAGGACTCGCGGCTCACTCCCGACGTGGTCGTCCGCGCCCCCTTCGAGCGCGACGGCCGCACGGAGCGCGTCACGCTCGCCGGGCGAGCGGTCGTCGACCGCCGGGCCGCCCGCGACACCGGCGACGACGCGAAGGACGCGCTCACCGACGGGGTCGACCGCCAGCGCCGCATCGAGACGGTCTCGAACATCGCCACCGCGTACCCCGACGCGGACGACCTCCGCGAGGCCGCGGACGGGCGCGGACCGGACGTGCCCGCCGACGCCCCGCGACGGTCGGTGATCGCGAGCGACCTCCGCGCGCTCGACCTGCTCACCGCGGAGTCCGGGGGCCGGATCGCCGCCCCCGAGTTCGACCCGTTTTACTCCACCTCCGGCGGCTACGGCTACACGTGGTTCCGCGACGAGGCGACCGTCTCGACCGCGCTGCTCGACGCGAGCGAGGAGCTCGGCCTCGACGCCGACGAGGAGCTGCTCGCGGCCGCGAGCTTCTTCTGTCGGACGCAGGACGCCGACGGCTCGTGGCCCCACCGCGTGTGGGCCGACTCCGGGAAGGTGGCCCCCGGCTGGGCGAACGCCCGGATCGAGGGCGCGAACGCGACCCCCGGCCCGAACGATCAGCTCGACCAGCCCGCCACGGTCGTCGCGTTCCTCGCGACCCTCCGCCGCGAGGCCGACCTCCCCGAAGAGTGGCGCGACCGGATCGACGAGACGATCGCCGACGCCGTCGACTTCCTCTTCGAGACGACCGAGGACGACGGGCTCCCCCGCCGCTGTCAGAACTGCTGGGAGAACGCGCTCGGCCGGTTCACCCACACCGGCGCCGAGTACCTCCGGGCGTTCGCCGCGGTGGCGCGCGCGCCGGTCGACGAGGCACTCCGGGCCGACGCGGCCGACGCCGCTGACACCGCGCTCTCCGGGCTCGACGCGCGCTGGAACCCCGACACGGAGCGGTTCCTCCAGCGCGCGAGCGAGGAGGACCAAGACAGCCGCGCCGACGCCAGCACCTTCGCGCTCGCGACCGCGGCCGCCGAGTACGCCGCCCTGCTCGACGAGACGCCGGCGGCCGACGACGACGCGCCCGACGACGCCGCGGCCACCGACGGCTCCGGCTCGGTCGACACCGTCGCGGCGAGCGAGTTCGACCGCTTCCTCGACCGCGTCAACACCCACGTCCGGCAGTCGATCGACGCGCTCCGGCGCGAGACGCCCGCCGTGGAGGGGCTCGTGCGGTTCACCGGCGACGACTGGCGCACCGCCGAGCAGGGCGCCGCGAAGGTGTGGTCGATCGCGACGCTGTGGGGCGCGACCGCGGCGGCGACGCTCGCGGGCGTCGTCGAGGACCGCGGCGGGACCGCGGAGCCGCTGTTCGCCGACGCGCGCGACCTCTACGCCCTCTGCGAGCCGGACGGTCCCTTCGTCAACGAGGCCGGGCTGTTCGCGGAGCAGGTGTTCGACGACGGGGACCTCGACAGCGCGACGCCGATCGCGTGGTCCCACGCGCTCCGCATCGACGCCACGGTGACGCTGGCGAGCCGCGGCGAACTCCCGGTCCCGCACGACCGCGAGACCGGCCCGGAGGCGGCGCCGCACTGGACCACGGGCCGCAAGTTCGGCGTCGGTACGCCCGCCGACTACGACGCCGACGATCCGGTCCCGGTGTGGTTCACGCTCACCGAGGGGGCCCTCACCGAGGCGCGGTTCCCCCGGATCGACGTGATGAACGTCCGGACGTTCGACTTCCTCGTGGCCGACCCCGACTCCGAGTACGCGATACGGACCTTCGCCGAGACGGGCCACGTCTCGGCGACGGAGACGATCGAGCGGACGACCGAGCCGGCGGCCGACGACGCGCTGGCGTACGTCCAGACGATCCGCGAGACCGGCGACGGCCACGGCCACGGCTGGACGCTCACCGTCGAGTACGCGGTCGACACCGACGGCACCGCGATTCTCGCCGACGTCCGGTTCGAGGGGTCCCGCGAGTACGACGTGTACGCTCTCGTCGACGCCACCATCGCGAACGTCGGCACCGACGACCGCGCCGAGCGGGTCGCGGGCGACGTGGGGGCGCACCTCCTCGCGCGCAAGGACGACCCGGACCGCGACCCCGGGAAGCTCGTCGACGACGAGGGCGAGCCGTTCGCCCCCGCGCTCGCGCTGGCGAGCGGCGACGGGTTCGACTGGGCGAGCGCGCTCGCGGCCGACGGCGACGCCACCGACGCGCTGTTCGGCGACGGCGAGCGCGTCGAGGAATCGCCCGAGGCGGTCGGCAACGTCGTGCTCGCCGGTCTCGTCGGCAGCGGCGAGTCGCTGCGAGACACGGTCGCGCTCGGGTTCGCCGAGGACTCGGACACGGCGGGCGCGCTCGGCGAGGCGGAGGGCGCGCTCGCTCGCGGGTTCGACGACGCCGCGGCGGCGTACGCGCAGACGTGGCGCGCGTGGCTCGCCGACCGTGAGCTTCCCGACTCGGTCGCCGGTGACCCCGGCCTCGCGGCGCAGTATCGGTTCGCGCTGATGACGCTGGCGGCCGTCGAGGACAAGGCCCACGACGGCGCGGGGATCGCCAGCCCGTCGGTGCCGTGGGGCGAGACCGAGTACGCCGCCGAGAACCGCGGCTACGGCTACAACTTCGTCTGGTCGCGCGACCTCTATCAGGTGTTCACGGCCTTGATCGAGATGGACGAGCTCGAACGCGGCGCGGACGCCTTGGCCTACCTCTACAACACCCAGCAGGACGACGACGGGTTCCTCCCGCAGAACACCTACATCGACGGCCGGACCCGGTGGGGCGGCGAGCAGATGGACAACATCGGGTTCCCCTCGGTGATGGCGTGGCAGCTGTACGAGCGCGGCGTGACGCTTGACGACGCCGGCTACACGTACGACCAGGTCGCCCGCTCGCTCGATTACATCGCCGAGAACGGCCCCGAGACGGCACAGGAGCGCTGGGAAGAGGAGGCCGGCTACTCGCCGTCGAGCATCGCGGCCGAGATAGCGGGCCTCGTCTGCGGCGCGGCGCTCGCGCTCGCCGAGGCCGACCGGCGCGAGGAGGCGGACGGCGACGGCGCCGAATCGCCCGACTCCCTCCGTGCGGACGCGCTGGCGTGGCTCGCGCTCGCCGACGACTGGACCGCGCGCGTCGAGGAGTGGTGCGCGACCTCGACGGGGACCGACCGCCACGATCGGACCCCGTACTACATCCGGATCACGGCCGACGGGAACCCCGACTCCGGCCGACCGCGCACCATCGCCAACGACGGGCCGACGTACGACGAGCGGGAGATAATCGACGGCGGCTTCCTCGAACTCGTCCGGCTGGGGATCAAGCCCGCCGACGACCCGGTCGTCCGCAACTCCGTCTCGGTCGTCGACGACTCGATCCGGGTGGACACGCCGCACGGCGCCGCCTGGTACCGCTACGTCGGCGACGCGTACGGCGAGATCGCGGTCGGTGACCCCGGCGCGCCGTGGGCCGGGACCGGCGACGGCCGCGGGCGTCTCTGGCCGATCTTCACCGGCGAGCGCGGCGAGTACGAGCTGCGCGCCCGCGCCGACGGCCCCGACGCCTTCGGCGGGACCGACGAGGATGCGCTCGAACCCGAGGCCCTGCTCGAGACGATGGCCGGGTTCGGCAACTCCGGGCTGATGCTCCCCGAGCAGGTGTGGGACCGCGAACACCCGACGAAGTACGGCTGGGAGTTCGGCGAGGGCACCGGGGGGGCGACCCCCCTCGCGTGGTCGATGGCCGGCTTCGTCCGGTTGGCGCACGGCGTCGACGCGGACGAACCGGTCGAGACGCCGGCGGTCGTCCGGGATCGGTACGTCGAGCGCGACCGCCCCGCAGGCCCCGACCTGACCGCCACGGCCGAGTTCGCCGAGGACGCGGTCGTCGTCGCGGGCGAGACGGACGCCGAGTCCGTCGCCGTCCACACCCGAAAGACCTCGCGGCTCGTGACGCCCGACGACGACGGTGCCTTCGAGGTCGACCTCGACGCCGCGACCGACGCGGACACCGTCGTGGTCGCGGCCGCGACGGACGAGGCGTTCGAGGCGGCCGGCACGTCGGTGGAACGGCTTCGGCTCTAGGTCGGGCGGTTCCGGTCTCCGGCTCGGCTCACCCGAGCGCGTTCACGTCGACGCTGCGGACCCCGCCGTCGACCTCGATCTCGACCGTCGAACCGACGCGCTCGCGCACGGTCTCGCGCCACGCCTCGACGCTCTCGGCGTGTCGCTCGCGACGCGTTTCGAGGTCGGCGTCAGGGAGTTCGGCGGCCGTGTCGTCGACTTCGGGGTACGGGGGCACGTCCGCGACGAGGTCCCTGGGGTCGATGTGGAGCGGCGCGGGTGCGTCGTCGGAACCACCGTTCCCGTTATGGCCTCCATTCCCGCCGGCGTCGAGCGCGTGGAGCCGTGCGCGCATCCGCCCGGAGAACGGCGGCGTCGCGCGGAGGACGACCTCGCGGTCGCTCCGGAGCGTGGCCTCGAGCGCGTTCGCCACGTCCTCGCGGTGAACCGCGATCGACCGGATCCGGTCGGGACCGGCCGCGTCGTCCGCCGACTCTTCAGTCATCGTTCGCCGCCCACTCGGCGTCCGAGAGCGTTCGCTGGACGGCCTCTTCGCCGACCGCGCCCGCGAGGTGCTCGAAGCCGGCGCGGACGCCGCGGTCGCCCGCGTTCGCGACCAGCCGCGAGACGATGAACTCCGGCGTGGACTTCCCGACCGTCTCGAACCGCGGCTGGTAGTCGACGCGGAGCTCCAGGTCGTTCGTCAGCCCCTCCGCGAAGATGCCGTCGATCCGTGCGGCCTCGGGCAGCGGACTCAGGTCCTCGGCGAGGTGCGTGACGTAGACGCCGAGCGCGCCGCGGTCGACCGTGAGCGTCACCAGCCCGTTCAGCAGGTCGGCGGCCCGGCCCGGCTCCGTGATCGCCTCGAACTCGTCGACGAGCATGAGCGTCCGACCGTCCGCGACCAGCGGCGGCACGACCGACTTCAACGTCGACTCCAGCACGCCGGCGTTGAACGACGCGTGTCGGCGGTGGAAGACGATCCGGTCGAACGTCCCGACCTCGGCCGCGTCGGCGGGCACGGGCAGCCCCATCGATGCGAGCAGCGCCACCGCGCACAGCGTTTCGAGGAGGGTCGTCTTCCCGCCGGAGTTCGCCCCGGTGAGGACGCTCACGCGGTCGCCGGTCGGCGGCGCGTCGGCGCTCGCGACGCCCGACGCGTCAGCGAGCGAGTGCGAGCCGACGCCGTACGAAACCGGCTGGACGTCGCCCCCGAGGAACGGGTTCCGCGCGCCGCGCACGGCGATGCCGTCGTCGACGAGCGTCGGGCGGACGTGCCCGTTCTCCGCCGCGAACCGCCCGAGCGACAGCAGGAAGGCGGCGTCCGACACGGCGGACGCGGCGCGGGCGACGGCGGTGTCGCCGCCGTCGTCCGCTCCGTCGCCGCCGCCGGCGGTCGCGTCGTCTCTCCCTGCGGACTCGTCGCCCAGCCGCTCGCGGATGTCGGCCGCGACGGCGGCCTCACGCTCCTCGACGGCCGCTTCGAGTTCGACGACGAGGTCCCGCAGCGTCCCGGAGACGAAGTCGGCGGCGTCGAGCGCCTCGTCGGGCGACGCGGCCCGGACCGTCGCGGGCTCGACGCCCGTCTCGCTCGCGACGTGGTCGATCGTCGCCGCCTCCAGCGCCTCGAAGTCGCGGAGGCTCCCGTCGCGGACCGATTCCAGCACGTCGAACGCGGAGTCGGCGAGGTCGCGCGCCGCGGACAGCTGCTCGCGGAGCCGGTCCAGCTCCGCGTCCGCGCCCGCCGCGATCTCGATATCGTCACCGTCGAGCCCGCCGGCGGGGTCGATCGACCCCCGGACGTCGGCGAGCGCGTCGGCCGCGTCGCGCAGGCGGTCCCCGTCCAGCGCGCCGATGTCGGCGAACGGTCCCGCCGTCAACCCCGCCTCGCGGAGCGCGACGGCGGTCTCGACCGCGGCCAGGTCGGAGCCGGCGGCCTCGTCGTACGCGTCGAACGCGTCCGCGACCGACTCCCGGTCCGCCTCGTCGAGGTCGGTCCACGCGTCGCGGGCGGCGACGACCCGATCTAATCGTGCCTCGACGGCGTCGCGGTCGAGGAGCGGGGTCAACACCCGAATGCGGTCCGCCGCGTGCGCGGTCAACGCCGCGTCGGCCGCGAGCCCGAGGAGGTCGTCGTACACCGAGCGCGCGTCGCCAGTCGCGAGCACGTCCATCCCGGCCTCCCCGTTCGCCCGGCGGAGGATGCGGGTCGCGCGGCCGCGGTGGAGCCCGGCGTCGACGAGCGCGCGGACATCGGCCGACTCGATCGCCTCAACCGCCCGCTCGGTCCCGAGGGCCTCGGCGAGCCGCTCGCTCGTCTTCGGCCCGATCCCCCAGTAGTCCTGGAGTCGCATACCCCGTGGTGTGGCCCCGGCATCTTGGCGCTTTCGTCGCTCGCGTCGCCGACGGCGACCCCGCGAGAGCGTCGGCGCGAGTTCCGTCCCCTCGCCGTCGGTTCCGCCACGGCAGCGTTCATACCGCGCTGACTCCTACTCGCGGCCATGGCCACGGAGATCGCGGACGGCGTCTGGCGACTCGACTGCGGCGGAGTCAACGCGTACCTCGTCTTCGACGACGTGCCGACGCTCGTCGACGCCGGGACGCCGTGGGACGAGGGCGCGATCCGAGAGGGCCTCGGCGACGCCGGCGTCGATCTCTCGGCGATCGGGCGCGTCCTCCTCACCCACTACGACCTCGATCACGTCGGGACGCTGGCGGCGCTGACGCCGGAGCTCGACGCGCCGGTCCACGCCTACGGCTTCGACGCGCAACTGCTGCGGGGCTATCGGACCCCCCCGCTCGGGAATCATAAAGGGCTGATACAGCGGCTCGGCGGACTCGTCACCGATCTCCCGGAACTCGAAATCGTCGGCGTCCGCGACGGCGACGCGATCGGCTCGTTCACGGCGTACCACACGCCGGGCCACACGCCCGGCCACGTCGCCTACGTCAGCGAGGAACTGGGCGTCGCGCTGCTCGGCGACCTCGTCTCGGAGTCCGACGGCGAGTTGACGGAGTCCGGCTGGGTGATAAGCTACGACACGGGCGCGGTCGCGGCGAGCGTCCGGTCGCTCGCGGAGCGCGCCCCCGCGTTCGACGTCGCCTGCGTCGGGCACGGCGACCCGCTCGCCTCGGGGGGTGACGAGGCGCTGCGCCGGCTGGCGGCGACGCTCTGAACGCCGCCTAGCGCGACTGCCGGTAGATGAGGTTGCGCTGGATGTCGTTGGCGCCCTCGTAGATCACCGGGATGCGCACGTCGCGGTAGACGCGGGCGATCCGGCGCTCGGTGAGGTTCGACCGGCCGCCGTGGAGCTTCATCCCCTTCTCGGCGCAGTCGGTGGCGACCTCGGTGGACTTGGTCTTCGCCAGCGCGGCCCAGTAGCCGGCGTCCTCGCTGTTCGCGACCTTCTCGCAGGCGCGCCAGTTGAGCGCGCGCGCCGACTCGAAGCCGATCCGCATGTCCGAGACCGTGTGCTGGACGGCCTGGAAGTCGTCGATGGTGCGGCCGAACGCCTCGCGCTCGTCGATGAACGCCTCGGCCTCCTCGATGGCCGCGGCCGCGAGGCCCAGTCCGTGGCCCCCGACGATGACGCGGCCGTGGTTGAAGAAGTCCGCGAGGGCGTAGAACCCGCCGCCCTCGCTGCCGACGACGTTCTCCTCGGGGACGAAGCAGTCCTCGAAGACGATGTGGCCCTGCTTCGACGCGCGCATCCCCATCTTCTCGGGGATGTGCTCGGCCTCGTAGCCGTCGGAGTCCGTCTCGACGATGAACAGCGTGTAGTTCGAGTAACGGTCGTCGCTCTCGCCGGTCTTGGCGTAGACGGTGAGCCAGTCGGCCTCGACCGCGTTGCCGACCCAGTACTTCTCGCCGGTGAGCTCGTAGCCCCCCTCGACCTTCTCGGCCTTCGTCGTCATGCCCGCCAGGTCGGAGCCGGTCTGCGGCTCCGACACCGCGAGCCCCGAGAGCTGTTCGTTCTCGGCCACCGGCCGGAGGTACTTCTCCTTCTGCTCCTCCGTGCCGTAGTCCTCGACCATCTCCGCGCCGAAGCTGGCGAGCTGGAGGGTGAGCGCGATGCCCGCGTCCGCGCGGTAGAACTCCTCCGCGATGGCGAGCACCTGCGCGAGGTCGAACCCTTTCCCGCCGTACTCCTCGCCGATGTCCTGCGCGACGAGCCCGGCGTCCATCCCGGCTTCGAGCACCTCCCACGGGTACTCGCCGGTGTCGTAGTACGACTCGGCGTTCGGTGCGATGTACTCGTCGGCGAACTCGCGGGCCTCCTGTTTGACGTCTCGCGCGCGCTCCGGCACGATGCTGTCGTCGAGCAACTCCATACCGACCCTGTGGACCCCGTGGACAAAACCTTCGTGGAACAACGAAGAACTCCGGGCGAGTTCACGCGTCGTCGACCGCGTCCGTGTCGCTGCGTTCTCCGTCAGCGCCCGCCCTCGCGTCGCCGTCCTCGTCGCCGCTTGTCTCCACGTCGCCGTCCTCGTCGCCGCCCACCTCCGCGTCGCGTCGCGTGACTCCCTCCGATCCGGCCGCGACCTCGTCTCCCTCGGTCGCATCCGACGAAGGCTCTCCGTCGGCCACCGTGCCGCCTTCGAGCGCGCCCGCGTCGTTCACTCCTCCCGCAGCGTCGTCCGCCTCGCCGCCCCCCGCTGGCCGGTCGTCCGAGTCAGGCTCCGCGGCGTCCGACTCGTTCCCCGCCGCGTCCGACTCCGCGGGCGGTTCCGCGGGGTCGGCTGGCTCGAACCCCGCGGTCTCGAGGTCGGGGTTCCCGCGCGGGTCCGCCCCGTGTTCGTGGAGGAGCGCGCGCGTCGCCTCCCTGTCGACCGTCCCCGAGACCGTCCGCGGCAGCTCCGCAGTGTACGCGATCGTCTTGGGGATCTTGAACCGCGCCAACCGCTCGCGGGCGAACTCGACGAACGCCGCCTCGTCGATCGGCGCGGGACCGACGGATCCGGCCCCGGTGGCCGATATCGCGGCCTCGCTCTCCGCGTCGCCCCCGTCCGCGCCGTCGCCTTCCCCGTCGGTCACCGAGGGATCGATCTCTGGGACCGCGTCGTCGACGGCCGGGTCGGCGGCCGCCGACCGGAACTGGTCGCCGACGGCGACGAGCGCGGCGACGCGCTCGCCCCACACCTCGTCGTCGAGCCCGACCACCGCCACGTCGTCGACGTCGTCGTACTCCCGGAGCACGTCCGCGACCTCCCCGGGTTCGACGTTCTCGCCGCCGCTGATGATCCGGTCGTCGACGCGGTTGAGCACGTGGAGGTAGCCGTCCTCGTCGAACCGCCCGACGTCGCCGGTTCGGAGTCCGTACGGGCCGAAATCGGAGCGGTCGAGGTCCGCTGTTTCGATCCCGTTCACGCCGACCGACCCGGTGGAGGACGCGTCGCCCCCCTCGACCGCATCGGCGGTCGACGCGCCCGCACCGTCGACCGCGTCCGGGTCGCCGCCGTCCTCGACGAGGTACCCCGGAGTGATCGTCGGCCCGCTGACGACGATCTCGCCGGTCTCGCCGGGGTCGACCGGGTCGCCGCCGTCGACGACGGTCACGTCGGTGCCGAACAGGGGTTTTCCCACCGTGCCGATCCGGTCTCTGGTCTGTCGGGGCGTCGCGGTCGTGATCTGCGACGCGGCCTCCGTCATTCCGTACGTCGGGTAAACGGGGATCGAGTAGTCGCGGCACCGTTCCAACAGCTCCGCCGGCGCTGGCGCGCCCCCGAGCAGGACCACCCGAAGCGAGTCCGACAGCGTCCCCCGCCGGTTGAGCATCCGCCGGAGCATCGTCGGGACGAGCGAGACGCCGGTCACGTCGTAGGCGTCGATGTCGTCGGCGGTGCCGCCCGCGTCGAACCCCTCGCGTAACACGAGGGTCGTCCCGTACAGCACCGACCGGTACACCGGCGCGAGCCCGCCCATGTGGTGGAGCGACAGCGACACCAGCCAGCGGTCGTCGGCCTCGACCCCGAGGCGGAACGCGGAGGCGACCGCGGAGCTGTACACGTTGCCCGCGGTCAGGGGGACGGGCTTGGGTTCGCCGGTGGTCCCCGAGGTGAACAGCACGCAGAGCGGGTCCTCGAACGACCACTCCGGGGGATCGAGCGACGCCGGATCGACGTCGTGGATCCCAGTTACGTCCGCGTCCGCCGGGTCGTCCACGGAGTAAACGGGGACGCCCTCGATCTCGGACACCGCGGCGGTCGCGGTCGATTCGGTCGGCTCGGCGCAGACGACGGCGTCGAGGTCGGTCCGGTCGATCCGCGCGGCGATCTCGCGGGCGGTCAGCTCCTCGCCGAGCGGGACGAACGTGGCGCCGATCCGCATCGTCGCGTGGACGAGGCCGACGGTGCCCACGTACGGGGGCGTGAGCACGCCGACCCGGTCGCCCTCGCCCAGTCCGTGCGCGACGAGTCGCCCCGCCGTCTCGGCGACGAGCCGGTCGAGGTCTGTGTAGCTCCACGCCTCGCCGTCCTCGGCGCGGACGAGGGCGGTCCCGTCCGGCGACGAGACCACGCGGTGAGAGAGCCAGTCGCGCATCGGTGTCACCTCCGTTCGCCCGAGGCCGTGCGGCTACTCATCCGCCGGCTGTCGCACGGTCAACACCGGAACGTCCGAGGTGCGGACGACCCGCTCGGTGACGCTCCCGAGCAGGTAACGGTCGAGCCCCTTCCGGCCGTGGGTCCCCATCACCACCACGTCGATGTCGTTCCCGTCGACGTAGTCGTGGATCGACTGGTAGGCGGTGCCGGACGCGACGGTGGTGACGCACTCCACGCCCGCGTCCGCGGCGGCGTCCGCCACGCGTCCCGTCGCCTCCTCGCCCTCCGATTCGAGCGCCTCGACGACGATCTCCGCGCCCGCTTCCAGGCTGGAGTACGCCGCGCCGTCGACGACGTACAGCGCGTGGAGGCGAGCGTCGTACCGATCTGCGAGGTCGATCGCGTGTTCGATCGCGGCGTCCGACGCCGGGCTGCCGTCGGTCGGAACGAGGACATCCGAGTACATCACACTCCCCGCTACAGCGGGTAGCGATTAAAAACCCGATCCAACTGTTCAGATCCCGAGACGGGACGAACTCCGGGGTCTCGACCGGCCGACCGCCTAACGGAAGCCCATCGCTTCGATCTGCTCTTGGTACCGGTTCCGGATGGTGACCTCGGTGACCTGCGCCACGTCGGCGACCTCGCGCTGGGTCTTCTTCTCGTTACAGAGCAGCGAGGCGGCGTAGATGGCGGCGGCCGCGAAACCGGTGGGGGACTTCCCGGAGAGCAGCCCCTGCTCGGCTGAGACATCGATGATCTCGGTCGCCTTCGACTGGACCTCCTCGGAGAGCTGGAGCGCGGACGCGAACCGGGGGACGAACTGTTTGGGATCGACCGGCTTCAGCTCTAGGCCGAGCTCCTGGGAGATGTAGCGGTACGTCCGGCCGATCTCCTTCTGCGGAACCCGCGACACGTCTGCGACCTCGTCGAGGCTCCGGGGGATGCCCTCCTGCCGGCAGGCGGCGTAGAGGGCGGCGGTGGAGACGCCCTCGATGGAGCGGCCGCGGATGAGGTCCTCGTTGAGCGCGCGTCGATAGATGACCGAGGCGACCTCCCGTACCGACCGGGGAACGCCGAGCGCGCTCGCCATGCGGTCGATCTCAGAGAGCGCGAACTGGAGGTTGCGCTCGCCCGCGTCCTTGGTCCGGATCCGCTCCTGCCACTTCCGCAGTCGGTGCATCTGCGAGCGCTTCTCGGAGGAGAGCGACCGCCCGTACGCGTCCTTGTCCTTCCAGTCGATCGTCGTCGTCAGTCCCTTATCGTGCATCGTCTCCGTGATCGGCGCGCCGACCCGGGATTTCGACTGCCGCTCGTTGTGGTTGAACGCGCGCCACTCCGGCCCGCGGTCGATGTTCCGCTCGTCCAAGACGAGCCCGCAGTCCTCGCAGACGAGCTCTTGATCGGCGTCGGTGACGATGTTCTCCGAGTCACACTCCGGACAGGAGACCGTCGATTCGTCCGTTTCCTGCTCCGTGTCCCGCTCCTGTTGCCGCTGGCGACTCGGACGTTCCATTAAAAGGTTTCTGGTCAGTCGCGCATTTAAGCCTTGTCCACCCCTATCATCGATCCTGACGGTTCTCGAACCGACGTAAAATCGCGTTTTCGGACGTTAGAGAGGGATTAATAGCAGATTAGCGAACAGAATACACATCGATGGCTGCCCTACCGTCGCCCGGCCACCCGCACCGAGACGCACGAAACGTGACCGTGGACGGAGCCCCGGTCGAGCCTCGGGCGTCGTTTGACGCCCACCTCTCGCCAGCTCCGTCGGTCTTACCCCCGGTGCCCAAGTTTATTACTCTTAAACATTCAAGAAGATTTTTGTATAACCTATACCAATAGGCGTGTATGAGTACGACTTCCCCGCCCGGCGTCGAACGCACGCTTCGCGGCTGTCGCCCGGCCGACGTCGATCCCGTCGTCATCGACGCGGCGGACCTCGACAGCACCGCGCCCGAGCACCTCCGCGACCTCAAGCGGGGGCTCGCGGCCCGCGGCTACCAGCCCGCCGCGGTCGCCGCCGAAGCCGAGTTCGACACCGAGAGCACCCTCGAGCGACAGCGCGAGGTCGACCGACTGCGCGGGCTCCTCCGCGCCGCGGCGTTCCTCGGCGCCGGCCGGATCGAGGTCAGCGTCACCGGCGAAGTTCGCGAAGAGGCCCGCACGGCGCTCGCGGCGCTCGCCGAGCGGGCCGACCGCGAGGGCGTCGAACTCGTCCGGGTGGGCGCGGACGCCGGCGGCGCCTGACCGATGGCGACGAAGCGCTCGCTCGCGACCAAGCTCGGCGTCGTCGCCGGCTTCGAGCGCCCCGACGCCGCCCTCGAACAGTACCCGACGCCGCCGGAGCTGGCCGCCCACGTCGTCCACCTGGCGGACCTCCACGGCGACGTCGAGGGGCGGACCGTGCTCGACCTCGGCGCCGGCACGGGGATGCTCGCGCTGGCGGCGGCGCTTCGCGGCCCCGCCCGCGTCGTCGGCCTCGAACTCGACGGGGGCGCGCTCGCGACCGCCCGAGGGAACGAGCGCCGCGTCGCCGCCAGCGCGCCGGTCCACTGGGTTCGCGGCGACGCGACCCGCCCGCCGCTCGCGGTCTCCGAGCCCGCGACCGTCGTCATGAACCCGCCGTTCGGCGCACAGGACGGAAACCGCAACGCCGATCGGGAGTTCCTCGCGGTCGCGAGCGACCTCGCCGAAGTCTCTTACTCGGTCCACAACGCCGGTAGCCGGAAGTTCGTCGAGGCGTTCGCCGCCGACGAGGGCGGCGAGGTGACGCACGCGTTCGCGGCCGAGTTCCGGATCGACGCACAGTTTGATCACCACACCGACGAGGCGCGCGACATCGACACCGAAGTGTACCGGATCGAGTGGTCGTAGGGGGCCGGACGCTCTCTTCCCGGCCCGCCGGCGCGGGCTACCGCCGTCCCTCGTACCGCTCCCGCTGTGCGACCCGCACTCGCGTCTCGCCGCGCTGCGCGAACACGGCGTTGCCCTCGCGAACGAACGTGATCCCGCGGACGGTCTCGGTCTCGTTCGCGGCCGGGAGCGGCGCCGTGACGTTGTTCCCGCTGCCGCCGGCAACCGTCAGTTCGAACCCGTCGGGCGTGGCCGCGATGACGACGTTCCGCCCGTCGATCCGGGGCTCAGCCCGGGCGGGGTCGCTCGTGAACAGCGTCCGTCTCGTCTCGTTCCTGACCACGTCGACCCGGTACGCCGGACCGCCGTTCGCGGCGACCCAGCCGACCCGCTGAACCCAGACGGTCTCCCGCCAGCCGGTGCCCCCCACGTCGACCGCGCGGTACCCCCAGAACGCGAGGTTCCCCTTCGAGACGGCGGTCGTCCATATCTCGCGGTCGGGGTCGCTGACGATCACCCCCGACGTGTTGACCGACGTCGAGCGCCCGAACGCTTCCACGTCGACGACGCCCACGAGTCGGTCCTCGACGTTCTCCGCGTAGGTCACCTGATACCCCTCGACCTCGATCGGGTTGCCCGGGAGGTCGCCGTCCTCGACCGTGACGAGGTTCGGCACGACGGCCGGCCCCGCGACGGCCGCCAGCGCCGCCGTGAGCAGGACCAGTCCGACCGCCGCCGGCGTCGACGACCGGATCCCGTCTCTGAGCGTCTCGGGCTTCGGCACCGCTCGGGACGGCCAGAGCGGGTCGTCGCGCGAGGCGGCCGCGACGGCGACGATCGCGGCCAGCAGGGCGAGCAGCCCAACGCCGACCGCGCGGTACAGCTCGTACCGCTCGTTGCCGAGGTACCAGTACACCGCCCACAGCCGACGCGAGGCGCCGAACAGCAGGAGCGCCCCGAAGACGACGAGCGCGGTGCGCTCCGACGCGTCCGCGCGCGACCCGTCGTGGTCCGGCGCGGTATTCGGATGGAACCGCCACCGACCGGGGGTCGCGCCCGCGTCGCGGTCCTCGCTGCGTTTTCCGTCGTCCCCCCCTCGAGTCCGCCGCCGCCGCAGGAGTACGACGGCGACGAGGGCGCCGCCGATGAGCCCGAGCGCATGCCCTTGGATCGCGACGTTCGCCCACCCCGGGGCGCCGTAGGATGGGGACGCCTCGGCGAACGCCACCGGCGTCCGGAGGGCGTCGTAGACGACGCCGACGAGCGCCGTTCCCGTCGTGGCGACGACCGCGGCGACGGGACGCGTGACGAGCGCGAACCCCCAGTACGCGAACACGACGACGGAGAAGCCGATCACGGGCCCCAACGCGAACAGCGCGGAGACGAGGCCGAACGCGACCGCCGCGCCGGGGACGATCAGGAACGCACGGACGTAGGGGTTCTCGCCGGGGGATTCGACGGCGCGGATCCGGCTCGGTAGCCGTCGGGCCCGACTCGGCATCTCACGGACTCGACCCGGGAGACCTCGCAGGCGATCCGGGAGTCGGCGGGACCGGACGGCGGCCCGCTCCCGGTCGCCGACCTCGCGTCCCTCGGGGAAGTGGCCGTACGCGTACTCCGCGAGGCTCCCCGCGACGAGCGCGGAGAGGAGGTTCCCGGTGATGTGTCCGCGGCCCGCGTGCGCGAAGCTGGACCAGACGAGCCCCTCCGGGTAGAAGTACGACCACGACCGGAACGGGATCACGACCGGTCGGTTCGGGTCGTCGATTCCGGACTGGACGAACAGGTACACTCCGATCACGCCGGCGACAACGAGGAGCGTCCCCCACGGGACACCGAGCAGGAGCCGCGAGCGGAGCGTCCGCGTCCAGTCGGCCCCTCGTCGATCCGCGAGGAACACCGCGGCGAGCGCGACGGCGACGGCGACGCCGCCGGCGGCGAGGTGGACGGCGTCCGACGCCAGCGCGTCCGCGACCATGTCAGGTTCGACGGGGCCGCGCACACATCAATAACGGGGGTCGAGCGCGGTACGGGGTCGGGCGTAATGCGAGGTCGAGCGGGCGGGCGAAAGCGTCCGACGGGTCAGATCTTGTTCTCGGCGTCGTCGGCCAGCTCCTCCATCCGCTTGCCGACGCGGCCGGCGGGCGAGAACTCGTCTTCGCTCATCGCGTTCGCTAAGGCGTTACCGAGGACGAACACGGCGTGTTTGTGTTCGCTCTTCGATTTGTGGACGTGGGAGGGGTCGACTTCGAGCTCGTCGTAGGGGTCGAACAGCGACCCGTCGACCGTCTCCTGCGCGCGGAAGTGCTCCATGATCGTCACCATCTGTTCGTGAAGCTCAAGCAGCTCGTCCTTGTGCATACCCACGGATACGGGTCGTAGGCCCTTTAAGCGTTGTTGAGGGCGGTACGCACGGTTCTGCGCCCCGGAGACCTTGACCGAGGGAGCCGCGCGGTCAGAAGACGTACTCGTCTTCGTGGCCCATCATCCCCTCGTCCTCGAACCCGTTGGAGTCGTCGTCGTCTCGCGGGCCGCTCGTCTTGTACGCCTTGATGCCGGTCGACAACAGCTCCTCGACCGCCTCCTCGCGGTTGAGGAACTCTCCTTCCTCGACCATCTGGGCGATCTGCATCTCCAGATGCTCCGGCACGGTTATCTTCACTTGTGGCATTTGCTGTCCGGGTCTTGTGGCATGGCGTATATAAAATTGGCGTCGCAGATCCGGAGATATGAAAACTCAAAGCAGAGACTCGAAAGCTCATTTTTTATCTTCTGAAGGTCGGTTAGGTTTGTGCGAATCCCCCGCCGAGCGGTACCGGTGTCTCGCCGCCGGGCGTCCGTGCCGTTCGAGGGCGACACTCGCGGGTCCCCAGCGCGTCCTCTGAGAGCGACATTCATACGTCGGTCCGGGCCGAACGGCGGTTCATGACCGATTCCGGCGTCGACGCGGCCGAGGACCTCACCGACCTCTACCGCGAGTACGGCGACGACAGACTCCCTCCGGGCCAGCGCGAGACGGACGGCTTCCCGGTCCTCTCGAAGAGCGGGACGCCCTCGTGGGACCCGGAGACGTTCGAGTTCGAGGTGTGGGGCGCAGTCGAGGAGCCGCTCTCCCTCTCGCTCGACGAGTTCCGCGACCTCCCGTCGGTCACCCAGCGACAGGACTTCCACTGCGTGACCGGCTGGAGTAAGTTCGACTGCGAGTTCACGGGCGTCTCCTTCGCCGACCTCGCCGAGCGCGCCGGCGTCCGCGACGACGCCGAACACGTCATGTTCCACGCGCTCGACGGCTACACGACCGACCTCCCGCTCGACGAGTGTACGAAGCCGGGCGTCCAGCTCACCTACGGCTACGACGGCGACGACCTCCCGGCCGACCACGGCGGCCCCATCCGCGTCGTCACGCCGCACAAGTACGCGTACAAGGGCGCGAAGTGGGTCTCGGGCGTCGAGTTCCTCACCGAGCCCGAACTCGGCTACTGGGAGAAGCGGGGGTACAGCGACACGGCGAACCCTTGGAACGAGGAGCGCTACAGCTGAGCGCCCCCCGGGGTCGCGCTCGGCCCGTCCGCGTCGTCGCCCGAGTTCCCCCGGTCCTCCGCCCCGATAGTCAGGATAAAGGGTCCACGTCCCCGACTCGATACGCATGGAACAGGCGCGTTCGCGGTCGTCGTCGCCGCTGGTCAGCCGGACCACCGAGGTCGTCGAGCCGGCGTTCGCGGCGGCGTTCGAGGCGCTTCCCACCCCGCGCACGACGTGGAGCGCGCCGGACGACGCGCTGGTGATCGGCGGCGGCGAGGCCGCGACGCTGACCGCGTCCGGGGGCGACCGGTTCGCGGCGATCCGCGAGTCGGCGACGGAGCTGTTCGAGTCCGGCGACGTCCACGCCGGCACCGAGGCGGCCCGCCCCCGCGTGTTCGGCGGGTTCGCCTTCCACGAGGGCGCCTGCGACGGCGAGCCGTGGGCGCCGTTTCCGGAGGCCCGGTTCGTCCTGCCGCGGGTCCAGCTGACCTACGCCGACAACGGCGCGTGGCTCACGGTCAACGCGGTCGGGCCGGACGCCGGCGTCGACGCCGTCGAGGACCGGCTCGCCCGCGAGGTCGACCGGTTCGCCGCCCTCGACGCCGTCGACGCCGGGTCGCCGACCGCGGCCGCCGGCTCCCGGCCCCCTCGCCCGGGGATCCGCGAGAGCCGCCGGACGACGAGCCGCGACGCGTGGCGCGAGAGCGTCGGCGCCGCGGTCGACAGGATCGCCGACGGCGACCTTCAGAAGGTGGTGTTGGCGCAGGCGCTGGAGGCCGACCTCGCGGCCGACTTCCCGCGGGCGGCCACCCTCGAACGCCTCGCCGAGAAGTACCCCGACTGCCACCGCTACTGGTTCGAGCCCGCCGCGGGGGAGAGCGCCTTCTTCGGCGCCACGCCGGAGCGACTCGTCTCGCTGCGGGGGCGGACCGTCGAGACCGACGCGCTCGCCGGGACGACCGGCCGCGGCGAGACGCCGAGCGAGGACGAGTGGCTCGCGCGCGAGCTCCTCGACGACGAGAAGAACGTTCACGAGCACGAGCTGGTCGCGGAGACGGTCCGCGACCAGCTTGAGCCGTTCGCCGCGTCGGTCTCCGCGGGCGAGCGTCGGGTTCGACGACTCGCGACCGTCCAACACCTCCACACGCCGATCACCGCCGAGCTCGACGCGGACCGACACGTCCTCGAACTCGTCGAGGCGCTCCACCCCACCCCGGCGGTCGGCGGGCTCCCGCCGGACCGCGCGCTGGCGACGATCCGCGAGACAGAGCCGTTCGACCGCGGCTGGTACGCCGCGCCGGTGGGCTGGATCGACGCCGCCGGCAACGGCGCGTTCGCGGTCGCGATCCGGTCCGCGGTCGGAACCCGCCGTCGAGCCACGCTGTTCGCCGGCGTCGGCGTCGTCTCCGACTCCGACCCCGACCGCGAGTGGGACGAGGTCCAGCTGAAGTACCGGCCGATCCTCGACGAGCTGGAGGGCGACGCAGCGGATTGACCCCGCCTACTGGAACATCTTCAGCGGCTCGGCCTGCGTGCTTTCCTCGGTCGCCTGTCGCATCTGCTCTGCGAGCTGGCGCTTCGCGTTCCGGATCTCCGTCGCCTGCTCCACGAGCCCGTCGGTCGGCGTCTCGATCCCCGCGATCGGGTCGATGCCGTCGACGATGAGCGCCCGCGCCGCCTCGGGGTCGGGGAACTGCGGGTCGGACTCGACGACGAGCCCGACCGCGTCGCGGTCGTCCTCCAGCGCGGCCGCCAGCATCGCGCCCGTTGGCCCGGAGACGAGCCCGGACTCCGACGGCTCCGACACCTCGGCGCGGTCCAGCGCCTCGGCGCCGTTCCCGGTCGCGATCCCGTACAGCTCCGGGGGCTCCTCGTCCTTCTCGCGGCCGAGGCCGGAGAGGAACACCGGGAACAGGTCGATCTCGTCGAACCACGAGCCGAGGCAGGCCGCGACCTCCGTCGCCGCCCCCGGGTTCACGGGGACGTCGCTGCGCAGCGCGACGAGATCCAGCTCGGAGTCGGCGTACAGCCGGACCGGGGTCGTCGCGGCCGTCTCGGACTCGCGGTAGACGGTCACCGGCGGGAGCCCGTCGCAGTGGACGTTCGCGTAGTGGGTCATCCCGTGGGCGTCGATCAGGTGGTCCGTCGCGATTTTCCCGACGAGCCCGACGCCGGGGAACCCCTCTATCAGCGTCGGCTCGTCCAGCGAGACGCCGTCGTCGAGGACGGAGATGCGTGCCATGTGCGGCCGTACGCCCGGGGTCGACCTAAAGGTGCGGCGGCGGGAGGCACCTCGCGCGTCCCGAAACGGTCTAACGGCCCGACGCGAAAGGGGGGCCATGAATCCGCTCGACCGATACGAGTCGCTCGTCGACGACGTCGACGCGTTCCGGGCGGCGTGCGACCGGCCCCTCCCCTCGGTCGTGCGCACGAACGGGATCGCGGCGACGCCGGCCCGCGTCCGCGAGGCGTTCGACGAGTCGGGCGTCGCTTACGAGCCCGTCGACTGGCACGACGGCCTCTTCCGGCTCCCCGACGGCAACCCCGGCGGCAACTGGCCGTACGTCCACGGCTGGACTCACGGGCAGGAGGAGGTGTCCGTGCTGCCGACGCTCGCCCTCGACCCGCGACCCGGCGAGCGCGTCTGGGACGCCTGCGCGGCGCCCGGCAGCAAGACCACCCAGATCGCCGACGCGATGGACGACGAGGGGACCGTCGTCGCCAACGACAACAACCTCGGGCGCCTCTCCGCGCTCCGGCACAACGCCGAGCGCCTCGGGATCACGAACGCGATCGTCACGAACCAGGACGCCCGCAACTTCTCGACGAAGCCGCTGGCGTTCGACGAGTTCGACCGCGCGTTGGTCGACGCGCCCTGCTCCTGTGAGGGTACGTGCCGGAAGAACCCGGACGTCCTCGACCAGTGGACGCTCGACCACGTCCACGCGGTCGCCGGCATCCAGAAGGGCGTCCTGGCGAGGGCCGTCCAGGCGACCCGCCCCGGCGGCGTCGTCGTCTACTCCACGTGTACGTTCGCGCCCGAGGAGAACGAGGCCGTCCTCGACCACGTCCTCGCGAACGAGGACTGCGAACTGGTCGAGTTCGACCTGCCGCTCGACGCCGACCCCGGCGTGACCGAGTGGGAGGGGGAGACGTACGACGAGTCGGTGACGCGCGCGCAGCGGATCTACCCCCACCGCAACGACACGGGCGGCTTCTTCTGCGCGAAGCTTCGAGTCGGCGGCGCGGCGGGCGATGAGACCGATAGCGCGGCCGCCGCCGACGGGGTGGTGGACGCGTGAGCGACGAGACCGGCGGAGAGGCGGGCGACGCCCCCACCAACGACGGCCAGCGGTTCGACCGGCTCCCCGCGACCCCTGCGGACCGCGAGGTCGAGGGCCGTGCGAGCCGCGCAGAGGTCCTCGACTGGTGGGAGGAGCGGTTCGGGATCGACCCCGAGGTGTTCGCGGAGTACTCCTTCTGGGAGAAGGGCGCGGGGAAGATCTGGATCTTCAACGGCGAGGCGACCGACCCCAGCGAGGTCGAGGCGATCGGGATGACCTTCCTGCGCACGCGACAGGACCACTGGAAGCCGACCGGCCGGGCGGTCTCGCGGTTCGGTCATCTCGCGACCAAGAACGCGATCGAACTGGACCCGGCGCAGGCGTCCCGGTTCGCGGCGGGTGACGACCAAGACCTCCCCGAGTGGGACGGCGACTGGGGCTACCTGATCGCGACCCACGAGGTCGCGGGCGAGTCGGTCCCGATCGGGGTTGGGCTGTACCTCTACGACGAGCTGCGCTCCGTGGTCCCGAAGGGGAGCCGGGCGGACCTGCCGGTCGTGGAGTGAGCGGCCCTCCCGGCGTTCGGTAAAAAGTTAGTCGTCGGAGCGCCGCGGTTCGACGGCGCTCCAGCGGGTCGTGCGGGTCAGATCGACGTGTCCTCCGGCGGTTTGGTGGCGAGGTTGGTGATTCCGTACGCCGCCAGTAGCAGCAGCCCCAGCAGGATGGTGTACGACCGGACGCTGAGGCTTATCAGCGTCTCGTGGACGACCTGTCCCTCTCCCGACACCGGGTGCGGCACCCCCGCGATTATCTCGAGCAGCCCCATCCCGACCGTGCCGATCAGGATGAGCGCGCCGCCGCCGTACAGTCCGACTCGTTCCATGGTAGTGAGTTGGCTCATGCGTCGTCACCTCGTTAGCCGATTAAGTACCGCAGCCGCGGGTGGTCCCTGACGAACGACGTCTTCGCGAGGTAGGCGTCGACGCCGAGCACGCGCCCGGCCCCGAGCGTGGCGATCATCGCGAAGATCAGCAGCCCGAGCAGGTCGCCGGTGATCACGCCGTGGGCCCAGCCGCCGGTCTCGCCGTTGATGAAGTAGAAGAACGTCATCAGGAACGCGCCGAAGAACGCTGCCAGCCGCGTCAGCGCGCCGACGATCAGCCCCAACCCGATCAGCGTCTGTCCCAAGGGGACCATGATGTTCGTGAACGACAACAGGATCCCGTCGGAGAACAGCGTGACCACCGGGCCGAGGCTCGTCTGCGCCGCCGCGCCGCCGACGAACCAGCTCGCGTCGAACGGCCACGCGAGGAACTTGTCGAGTCCCGCGTGGAGGAACCACCACCCGACGATCAGACGCAAGACGACGAGCCAGTAGGCGAAGCGCGACTCCTCGACCGGGAACGATACGTCTCTGCCCAGCAGCTGCGTTTGGATGTTCGTGACCATGCGTAACCTCGGTTGCGAAAATGTTCGGTTAGGATATATAAACCTATCTCCAATGTCACCGACGAGTAATTCGCGAACCGCGGACTACTCCTTCCGTCTCACCGTTCCGCCGCCGAGCCCCTCCCACTCAACTCGGTAGCCGAGCGTCGAGAGGGTTGCGCTCGCGTCGTCGACGCCGTACTCGTCCAGCGTCGCCTCCACCGTGGACAGCGCCGCCCCGTCGTCGATATCGTCGTCGATTCGCTCCAACACCGCCGGTCTGACCAGCGTGCGGCCGACGAGCTCGTGGGCGGGGAACGGCCCGCCCTCCACCGCCGCCTCGCTCACGCCGTGTCGGTCGGCGAGGTCCCGCAGGGGGAGCACGTCGTCCGCCGGTTCGAAGGCGTCCGGGAGGGCGGCGGCGGCGTCCGCGACGAACTCGGCCTCGTACTCGCGGAGCACGTCGACCACGTCCTTCACGCGGACCGCGCCCGAGTAGGTGACGACGCGGTGGTCGCGTGCGGCTACCTCCTCGCCGACGCCAAGGCTCTCGTCGACCGCGACGAGCAGGTCCACGTCCTCCACGTCAGCGAGTTGGCCGAGCTTCTTCTCGACGTACTCGGGGGTCCAGAAGCCCATGACCTCGAAGAACAGCCGGAAGTCGGCGTGGTCGTAGTCGAACGCGAAGTCCGGGATCATGACGCTCGCGCCGGTTTCGAGGGGTTCCGGCTCGCGGACGAGGGTCCAGTCGAGGTCGAGCCCGCGGAACCGACCGGCGAAGTCCGCTTCGACCCCGCTGTCGAAGTCGGGCTCCGCCACCGGCTCCACGTCGGGCACGGTCACGTCACCGTCCGAGAGCCGCATCGTTCGCTCGCGGCCGCGGTCGTCGATCGTCGCCTCCAGCGACCACTCGGCGGACTCCGCGGCGGTCCGGAGCAGTCTCGCGAAGGCGGTCCCGTACCGTCGGGTGCGCGAGAACAGCGCGTCAGGCCCGGTGACGACGAGCTCCCGGCCCTCGGGAGTCTGCTCCAGTTCGTACATCAGCCGCAGGCGCTTCACCGCCGAGACGAGCCGCTTCGGGTCGTTCGACCGCACTCTGACCTCGGTGGCGTCGAACAGCGTAGTCTGGGCCAGAGAGAGGTCGTACTGCTCCAGCAGCGTGTCGGGGTCCCAGCGCACGTCGGCGTCGACGAGTACCCGATTCACGTCGCGGTCGGCGTACAGCGACGCCGACACGTCCCTCGAGTCGATCCCAAGCGCGTCGGCCGCGCGGTCGACCGCGGTCTCTCGCTCCGCCTCGCTCGCGACGCCGACCGCCTCCGCGGCCTCGAACGCGGCCCGCCGGACGCGACGCGGCGGGACGGCCGCGCGCGTCTCGAACTCGCACTCGCGCTCGACGAGCGCCGCCAGCCCGCGGACGAGCTTGAAGTCGCCGTTCCGCGCGGCCGCGTCGGCCTCCAAGTCCGCCAGCGCGTCGTCGAGGTCGCCGCGGCGCTCGCCGACGTGCGACTCGAACGCCCCGAGGACGCGCGCCGCGAGCGGCCGATGTTCCCGCCCGGTGAACTGCGGGCGGTAGCCGCCGCCCGCCCGGGAGACGCGCAGGAGGTCCTTCCGTAGCACGGCGGCGGCTACGGGCGTGGCGGCCTAAAACCGGCCGGGTTCGACGCTCCCGCGCCGACGCGCGCTTGTGGCCGCGGCTCGCCCGCATCGGCCCCTCCGCCCGCATCAGTCGTCGTCCGTGGTCTCCGGGGTGAACGTCACTCCCTCGACCTCGATCCGCTCCGGCACGCGGCTCGTGTCGTGGGTCCCGACCGGCGGGAGGTTCACGCTCGCGGCCGGCGACGCGTCGAGGTCCGTCCCCTCTGATCCCGCTATCGACGCCATCCCGCCGTCCGCGTCTCGGGCGTCCTGATCGATCCGCATCGAGCAGAACTCCGCGCCGCACATCGAGCAGAAGCGGGCCTCCTTGTAGTTGTCTCCCGGAAGCGTCTGGTCGTGGTACGACCGCGCGCGCTCGGGGTCGAGCGCGAGGTCGAACTGGCGCCGCCAGTCGAACTCGTACCGCGCCTCAGAGAGCGCGTCGTCCCAGTCGCGCGCGCCGGGGAGGTCGTTCGCCACGTCGGCCGCGTGCGCCGCGATACGATACGCGGCGAGACCGTCCCGCACGTCCTCGGGCTCCGGCAGTCCGAGGTGCTCCTTCGGCGTCACATAGCACAGCATGGCCGCGCCGGCCCGCGCGGCCTCGGTCGCGCCGATCGCGCTCGTGATGTGGTCGTACCCCGGCGCCACGTCCGTCACCAGCGGGCCGAGGACGTAGAACGGCGCTCCGTCGCACACCGCCTGCTGCCGCTCGACGTTCTCCGCGATATCGTCCAGCGGGACGTGGCCGGGGCCCTCCACCATTACTTGGACGCCGTGGTCCCACGCGGTCCGCGTGAGGTCTCCGAGGGTGTCGAGCTCGGCGAACTGCGCCTCGTCGCTCGCGTCGGCCACACAGCCCGGCCGGAGGCCGTCCCCGAGCGAGACCGTCACGTCGTGTTCGGCGAATATCTCACATATTGCCTCGAAATTCGCGTACAGCGGGTTCTGCGACTCGTTCTCCTCCATCCACTGCGCGAGGATCGACCCCCCTCGCGAGACGATCCCCGTCTTCCGGCCGTCGGTCAGCGGGAGGTGTTCCATCAGTATCCCCGCGTGGACCGTCATGTAGTCGACGCCCTGCCGCGCCTGTTTCTCGATGACGTCGAGCAGGAGCTCGCGGGTGATCGCCTCGGCGGACTCGGCCCGCTTGACCGCCTCGTAGATCGGGACCGTCCCGACCGGCACCGGCGAGTGCGCGACGTTGGCCTCGCGGGTCGCGTCCAGCTCGTCGCCCGTCGAGAGGTCCATCACCGTGTCGGCGCCGTAGTGGACCGCCGCGTGGAGCTTTTCGAGCTCCTCCTCCCGGCCGCTCGTCGTCTCGCTGTTCCCGATGTTCGCGTTGACCTTCGTGGCGAACGCCCGGCCGATGACCATCGGGTCGAGCGCGTCGTGCGCGTGGTTGTTCGGAATCACCGCGCGCCCCTCGGCGACCGCCTCGCGGACGAACTCCGGGTCGCGGTTCTCTCGCGCCGCCGCGCGTTCGATCGCGGAGGTGACCTCGCCGCGTCGCGCCCGCTCCATCTGTGTCGCTGGCATAATCACTCGGTAATACCACTAACTAATATATTCTGTGGTAAACGGCTCGGCGCACCGAGTCGGCGCCCGGGTGCGACACGCTTAACCCCGAAACCCGCGGATCGGAGGGTAATGAGTACCGACGCGGCGGGCGACGCCGAGTCCGACGACGCCGCTTCCGGGGACCCCACCGACTCCGAGGCGTTCGTCCGCACCTGCGAACACCTCGTCGACAGGATCCTCGACGGCGAGATCGAGCGCGACGACCTCGAACGCGCCAAGCTCGACGCCTGCTCGGAGTTCGGCTCCCCCAAGGTGCCGAAGAACACCGAGATCCTCGACCACGCACCGACGGAGCACCGCGACGACGTGATCGAGGTGGTCCAGCGCAAGCCCGTCCGGACCGCGTCCGGGGTCTCCCCCGTGGCGATCATGACTTCCCCCGAACTGTGCCCGCACGGGAAGTGCCTCTACTGCCCGGGCGGCCCGGCCTCAGAGTTCTCCTCCGCGCAGTCGTACACGGGCCACGAGCCCGCGGCGGCCCGCGGCGAGCAGAACGACTACGACCCGTACGGGCAGGTCACGCTCCGGCTCGAACAGCTCCGCAAGATCGGCCACCCCGTCGACAAGGTGGAGCTCATCCTCATGGGCGGGACGATGACCGCGCGCTCGCACGACTACCAGGAGTGGTTCGTCAAGCGCGCGCTCCAGGCGATGAACGACTACGACCTCGACAAGGAGCCGGAGCCCGCGGAGGGCGAGTCGTTCGCGCCCGCGCCCGAGGAGACCGAGTTCGAGTACCTCGAAGACGTGATCGCCGAGAACGAGACGAATCCGATCCGCAACATCGGCACCACCTTCGAGACGAAGCCCGACTGGTGCGACCCGGAGCAGATCGACCGGATGCTCGACCTCGGCGGCACGAAGGTCGAGGTCGGCGTCCAGACCACCTACGAGCGGATCAACCGCGAGATGCACCGCGGCCACGGCAACGAGGCGAGCCGGAACGCCAACCGCCGCCTGCGCGACGCCGCGTTCAAAGTCGGCTTCCACATGATGCCGGGCCAGCCGGGGATGACCCGCGAGATGTGTCTGGAGGACTTCCGGCAGCTGTTCGAGAACCCCGACTGGCGCCCCGACTACCTGAAGATCTACCCCACGCTCGTCGTCGAGGGGACGCGGGTGTACGACCGGTGGCGGCGCGACGACTTCGACCCGCTCACGAGCGAGGAGGCGGCCGACCTCGTCGCCGACGTGATGGACCTCATCCCGAAGTACACGCGGCTCCAGCGCGTCCAGCGCGACATCCCGGCCGACTTCATCGACGCGGGCGTCCAGAAGTCGAACCTCCGACAGCTCGCCGCCCAGCGCGCCGAGGAGAAGGGGATCGTCCAGCGGGACATCCGCGCCCGCGAAGTCGGCCACAACGACGCCGACCCTGACCCGGACGATGTCGAACTCTCTGTCACCACCTACGAGGCCGGCGGCGGGACGGAACACTTCATCGCCTTCGAGGACCCCGTCCGCGATCTCCTGGTCGGCTTCTGTCGACTACGGTTCCCCTCGTTCGCCCCCGACCAGCCGGGCGCGCCGGGAACCGAGAGCGACCCGACCCGGCCGGAGCTCGAAGACGCCGCGCTGATCCGCGAGCTCCACGTGTACGGCACCGAGGTCGGCATCGGCGGCGACGGCGACTGGCAGCATAAGGGGTACGGGACGAAGCTTCTCGAACGCGCCGAGGAACTCTCTCGCGACGCGGGCTACGACAAGGTCGCGGTCATCTCCGGCATCGGCGCCCGCGAGTACTACCGCAACAAGCTCGGCTACCGGCAGGACGGGCCGTACGTGTCGAAGCGGCTGTAGTCGGGAAAACGCGTCCGTCGGACGACTTCAGAGCGCGTCGACGACGTTCAGATAGCCGGCGCCGTAGTACTCCTTCCCGTAGTCGTCGGGCACCTCGGCGGCCTTCTTCAGCGCGGCCTCGACTTGGTTCGCGTTGTAGTCGGGGTTCGCCGACTTGACGAGGGCCGCTGCGCCCGCGACGTTCGGGGCCGCCATCGAGGTCCCGGCCTTCCAGCCGTAACCCGGTACCTGTGTGTCGGGCTCGTCGTCTCCGTCCGTGTCAACGTAGCTGAACACGGTATTGAACACGAGGTCATTGAACCACGGAACGCCGGTACCGATCGCGGTTTGGTCGGCATCGCCGCCCGGCGCGGCGATCGTGACCGCGTTCGTCCCGTAGTTCGTGTAAAATGCCGGGCTCTCAGGTGGGGCGACCAGATCGCTTGTCTCTCCGCCACCGTCCGCGTCCCACCCGTATCCGATCGGCCCCGTCGAGGCGACCGACACCGCCTGCGCGCCCTCGTTCGGGAGGCTGATGAAGTTCTTGTCGTGCTGGAGGTCGGCGCTGTCGTTGCCCGCCGCGATGACGAGCAGCGTCCCCTCTTTGTTCGCGTACGTCATCGCGCTGTTGAGGACCTTCCCGTAGAACTGCCCCTGCGCCTGTCTCGGGATCGGGTACGCTCCCAGCGGGAGGTTCGCCACGTCAGCGTCGATGTTCGCGCTGTAGACGACCGCCGCGAGGATGTCACCGAACGAGGCGGTGGGTCCGGAGAACACGCGACAATCGACGAGGTCGGTTTTCGGGGCCGTTCCGTTGACACCGACACCACCGCCGTTGTCCGCGGCGACGATCCCGGCGACGTGCGTCCCGTGGTCGTCGCTGCCGACGGGGTTGTGATCGCCTCCGTCGGCGGTGAAGTTCCGAGAGAGGTCGAGGTTTAGTGGCCCGGCTAGGTCCGGATGCGTTTCGAGCACGCCCGAGTCGATCACGGCGACCCGAGTCCCCTCGCCCTCGGTCGTCGCGTGCGCCTCGGGAATGTCGAGATTGTCTTTGTCCCACTGGAGGAAGTCTCCCGGCTGTCCCTCTTAGTCCGATGCGTCCAGCGTCGGCGTCTCCTTGTTCACGCCCGGCGAGTCGAGTTCGATCCGTACGTCCGCCTCGTAGCTCTTGACCGACCGCTTCACGTCCGATTCGTCGCCCTGGACCACCGCGTAGTTGATCCCGGGCATCTCGTGGACGACCGTCAGGTCGCTCAGGTCGGCCTTGCCCTTCGTTGAGACGATGAACCTGTCTGTCCGTGCCGCAGCGGTTACCGTCGTCCCGGCCGCGATACCACCGATCACCGACCCGCTCACCTTGATAAACTTTCTCTTGGTAAGGTTAGACATGTATTTGACACTCGGACATCGCAAAAATATAATTTTCCCAAAACATTTATACAATATAATAGCCGCTCGGACGGCTCGGCAGCCGGAACCGGTCGCTGCCCGGGCGGGCTAACCACAACGACACGCCTTTTTCCGGCCCGCGAGTCTTCATCGAGTATGGACCAGAAGCGGGAGCTGTCGAGCATCGACCTCGCCGCGCTCGTCACCGAGCTGAATCGGTACGAGGGCGCGAAGGTCGACAAGGCGTACCTCTACGACGACGACCTGCTCCGGCTGAAGCTGCGCGACTTCGACCGCGGCCGCGTCGAGCTCATGATCGAGGTCGGAGATATCAAACGCGCGCACGCCGCCGACCCGGACCACGTCGCGGACGCGCCGGGCCGCCCGCCGAACTTCGCGAAGATGCTCCGGAACCGGCTGTCCGGCGCGGACTTCGCGGGCGTCGAGCAGTACGAGTTCGACCGCATCCTCACCTTCGAGTTTGAGCGCGAGGACCAGAACACGACGCTCGTCGCCGAGCTGTTCGGGCAGGGCAACGTCGCCGCGCTCGACGAGACGGGCGAGGTGATCGGGGCGCTGTCGACGGTCCGGCTGAAGTCCCGGACGGTGGCGCCCGGCTCGCAGTACGAGTACCCCGCCTCGCGGCTCAACCCCCTCGACGTGAGCCGCGGCGGGTTCGACCGGCACATGCGCGAGTCGGACAGCGACGTGGTGCGCACCCTCGCCACCCAGTTGAACCTCGGCGGCCTCTACGCCGAGGAGGTGTGTACCCGCGCCGGCGTGCCGAAGGAGACGCCCATCGAGGAGGCGACGGACGACCAACTCGGGGCGCTCCACGACGCCCTCTCCCGGATCGACGAACGGCTCCGCTCGGGCGACATCGACCCCCGAGTGTACGAGGAATCGATCGACGGCGACGGGAGCGACGGCGGCGCCGATGACGCCGACCCCCGCGTGGTCGACGTGACCCCCTTCCCGCTCGCGGAGCACGAGGACCTGCCGAGCGTGGGGTTCGACTCCTTCAACGCCGCCGTCGACGAGTACTTCCACCGGCTGGGGAGCGAGGAGACCGGCGACGGCGAAGCCCCCGCCGACGCGAGCGCCTCCCGCCCGGACTTCGAGGAGGAGATCGCCAAACAGGAGCGGATCATCGAACAGCAGCGCGGCGCGATCGAGGGGTTCGAGGAACAGGCGCAGGCGGAGCGCGAGCGCGCGGAGCTGCTGTACGCGAACTACGACCTCGTCGACGAGGTGATCTCGACGGTGCGGGAGGCCCGCGAGAACGAGGTGCCGTGGGACGAGATCGCGGAGACGCTCGACGCCGGCGCGGAGCGGGGAATTCCGGCCGCGGAGGCCGTCGTCGACGTCGACGGCGGCGAGGGGACGGTAACGGTGGAACTCGAGGACGATGACGGCGACCCCGTCCGCGTCGAGGTCGACGCGAGCGAGGGCGTCGAGGTCAACGCCGACCGCCTCTACCGGGAGGCGAAACGCGTCGAGGAGAAGAAGGAGGGGGCGATGGCGGCGATCGAGTCCACCCGCGAGGAGCTGGAGGCGGTCAAGGAACGGAAGGCGGAGTGGGAGGAACAGCAGGCGGCCGACGACGGCGGCGAGGAAGAGGGCGACGACGAGGACGACGACGAGGCGTACGAGACCGACTGGCTCTCCCGCTCTTCGATCCCGATCCGCAGCCCGGACGACTGGTTCGAGCGGTTCCGCTGGTTCCGCACCTCGACCGGCTACCTCGTCATCGGCGGGCGCAACGCCGACCAGAACGAGGAGTTGGTGAAGAAGTACATGGGTAAACACGATCGGTTCTTCCACACGCAGGCGCACGGGGGGCCGGTGACGATCCTCAAGGCCTCAGGCCCGTCGGAGTCGGCCGATCCGGTCGACTTCTCGGAGGAGACCCTGCGGGAGGCCGCGCAGTTCGCCGTCTCCTACTCGTCTGACTGGAAGGATGGCCGCGGCGCGGGCGACGCGTACATGGTCGACCCCGACCAGGTGTCGAAGACCCCCGAGAGCGGCGAGTACATCGAGAAGGGGAGCTTCGTGATCCGCGGCGACCGGACGTACTTCGAGGACGTCCCCTGCCGGATCGCCGTCGGCGTCCAGTGCGAGCCGGTCACCCGCGCCATCGGCGGCCCGCCGTCGGCCGTCGTCGACCGCGCGGCCGCGCACCTCACCTTCGAACCGGGGATGTACGCGCAGAACGACGCCGCGATGATGGCGTACCGGAATCTGAAAGAGCGGTTCGCGGACCAGTCGTTCGTGCGGAAGGTCGCGAGCGCGGACCAGCTACAGGAGTTCCTCCCGCCGGGCGGATCGGACATCGTCGACTGAGGCCCCCCGTCGACCGCGGAACGATTCTTCTCCCCGAGCGCGACGTTTTCAAGCCTCCGCGACCGAGGCGAGGCTATGACCTTCGAATCGCTGCCGGAGGGGTGGCGGGTGTGGAACGAGGAGCCCAGCGGCCGGGCGATCCTCGTCTACCGCCCCGATGTCTTCGGGAGCGGCGACCTCCCGGACGAGTGTCTCCCGACGATCTACCTGACGAACGGCTCCCGCAACGCGCGGCCCGGCTCGGGCCAGTACGCGACTGACGAGTGGCACGTCGTCCTCTTCTTGGAGCCCGAAATCGAGGCGGTCGCGGAGACGCACGAGAGCCGCGAGGCGGGCGCGGCCGGCGCGGTCGATGTCGCGGAACGGTTCGTCGCGGGCGAGATCGATTACCGGGACGCGTATCAGGTGCCCCGCGAGGCGTACTTCGCGCGCCTCGACGAGTTCGTCGGTGCTGAAGAGGGGGCGTAACGACGCGCCGGCGAGCCGAGTTTTATCCACGATCGCGTATATCATCGCACGATTAGCGGAGCGATACGCCACGAACACGAGGATTTTTATCGCCGCCCGCCTCACCCTCGCGTACATGAACGCCGGTGGGGACTACGGCGGCGACGAACCGCGGGAGAAGTGCGGCGTCGTCGGCGTCTCGCTTGAGGACCGGGAGGCCGCGCGACCGCTGTACTACGCGCTGTACGCGCTCCAACACCGCGGCCAGGAGTCGGCCGGCATCGTCACGCACGACGGGTTCCAGCAGCACAGCCACGTCGAGCGCGGCCTCGTCGGCGACGCCTTCGAGGAGGGGGACCTCGCGTCGCTGTCGGGCGGCACGGGCATCGGCCACGTCCGCTACCCGACCGCCGGGAGCCTCGACAAGAGCTGCGCGCAGCCCTTCTCGGTGTCGTTCAAGTCCGGCTCACTCGGGCTCTCCCACAACGGGAACCTCGTCAACGCCGACGAAGTGCGCGAGGAGCTCGCGGCCGCGGGCCACGCGTTCACCTCCGACGGCGACACCGAGGTGATCGCCCACGACCTCGCGCGGAACCTCCTCGAAGAGGACCTCGTGCGGGCGGTCAAACACACGATGAACCGCATCCACGGCTCCTACTCGCTGGCGATCACCCACGACGACACCGTGCTGGGCGTCCGCGACCCGCTTGGCAACCGCCCGCTGTGTCTCGGGAAGATCGACGGCGGCTACGTCCTCGCCAGCGAGTCGGCCGCCATCGACACGCTCGACGGGGAGCTGATCCGCGACGTCCGACCCGGCGAGCTCGTCGTCCTCGACCCCGACGGCACCGGCTACGACACGTATCAGTTGGTCGAGCGCGACGCGACCGCCCACTGTTTCTTCGAACACGTCTACTTCGCGCGCCCCGACTCTGTCATCGACGAGAGCCTCGTGTACGAGGTGCGCCGGAAGCTCGGCCGGAAGCTCTGGGAGGAGTCCGGCGTCGAGTCCGACGTGGTGATGCCCGTCCCCGACTCCGGGCGCGCCTTCGCCTCCGGCTACGCGGACGCGGCGGGCGAGACCACGGCCGCCGGCAAGCCGCGGCCGGCGGACGACGGCGGCGTGGAGTTCGCCGAGGGGCTGATGAAGAACCGGTACGTGGGCCGGACGTTCATCATGCCGACGCAGGACGAGCGCGAGCGCGCCGTCCGGCTGAAGCTGAACCCGATTCGGTCGACTGTGGAGGGGAAGTCGGTCACCATCATCGACGACTCCATCGTCCGCGGGACGACATCGACGCAGCTCGTCGAGCTGGTCCGCGAGGCCGGCGCCGAGGAGGTCCACCTCCGGATCGGCGCGCCGCCGATCCTCGCCCCCTGCTACTTCGGCATCGACATGGCCACGCGCGACGAACTCATCGCCGCCGACGCCTCGACCGAGGAGATCCGCGAGGAGGTGGGCGCCGACTCGCTCTCGTACCTCTCCATCGACGCGGTCGCGGAGGCGCTCGGCGAGAGCCGCGCGGACCTCTGTCTCGGCTGTGTCACCGGCGAGTACCCCTTCGATGTCGAGGGCGAGGCGACCGACCGTGATGTCGACGCGCCGGTATCGGACCCGACGCCGGCGGACGACTGACCCTTCCGACTCGGCGCCGGCCCCGCACACGTTCGCCGCCGGGCCGCCCGCTCGGAACGTATCGGGGGCTTAAATACGATCACGGTCAGAGGTGCGAGCATGACAGGGAACACCGACGCCGCCGAGGGCGACGCCGCGTCGATGAGCCGCCGCGGATTCTTCCGCGCCGGGGCCGCCGGAGCGGCGGTCGCGGCGGGGGTCGCGGCCGGAAGCGGGACCGCCGCCGCCCAGTACGACGGGTGGCTCGAGGGCGTCAGCAACTACGACGGTACTCACGACTACCGCGGGCAGGACGAGGTCACCGTCTCGGTCGGCGCGGGCGAGAACGGGCTCCGCTTCGGCCCCGCCGCCATCCTCATCGACCCGGGCGCGACCGTCGTCTGGGAGTGGACCGGACAGGGCGGCGGTCACAACGTCGTCGCGGACGATGGCACGTTCGACAGCGGCTCGCCCGTCTCGGAGGAGGGCACGACCTTCGAGTACACCTTCGAGGACGCGAGCGACGGTGACACGTTCAATTACCTCTGTGAACCCCACCGGGCGGTCGGAATGAAGGGCGTCGTGGCTGTCGGGTCCGTCGACGACGACCTCGTCGACCCGCAGGCCGAGGGCGGCTCCGGCAGCGGCGGTGGCTCTGGCGGCGACGGCGGCGACGGTGGCTCCGGGAGCGGCGACTCGGGCGGGTCCGACGGCGGTCTCTCCGCGAGCGACATCGGAACGCTGGCGCTCGGGTTCGGCTTCGCCGGCGCGCTGCTCGTCCCGCTGTTCTACGCGGCACACAAGAAGGCAGAGCGGAACGCGTAGTCCTCTTCTCGCGTCTTTCCTCAGTAGATGTGGTACAGCAGCAGGTACACGCCGATCCCCATCGTGAAGGAGATCAGCCAGAGGACGGCGCCGACGAACCCGACCTGCGAGTGCCGCGTCTGATAGAGGTCCGCGTACGGGCGCGTCGCCGCGAGGAACAGCGCGTGGAAGACGAAGGGGACGCAGACGATCGCGAGCAGGATGTGGATCGCGAGGAAGGGGAGGTACACGTACGAGTAGACGAGTTCCGGCCCGGGGAACTCGGTGGTGCCGACGTGGATCAGTCGGTAGAGGTACGCCCCGAGGAACGCGGCGAACAGCGCGAACGAGGTCACCATGAAGTTCCGATGACGCGTCACGTTCCCGCGGGAGATCGCCCGCCAGCCGAGCAGGATCGTTGCGATCGCCGTCGCGGAGACGGCGGCGTTGAAGTGCGGGATCGCGGCGAGGACGGCGTCGCTCGCGCGCGGGAGCAGCGAACTCGGGATCACGCCGCCCACCGCGCCGAAGACGAGCGCGAGCGCGACGCCGGAGGCGACGGCGGTCAACACGGAGACGTTCTCGCGGGCCCAGTCGGACATGCCAGGACGGAGGGACGCGACCCCCAAACGCGTGCCGGTTGCGGTCGACGCGTTCCGGTCGCGGTCGCCGGATCGGGACGGCGGCGCGCCGCCCGCCGGTCTGCGAAACCCCGGCACGGCTCCCTCGAATGGAAGGGCTTTTAATTGGGGACAGGGTACGTGGAGACGCGACAGAACACCGCGAGCGTGGGTAGCCAAGCCAGGCCAACGGCGCAGCGTTGAGGGCGCTGTCCTGTAGAGGTCCGCCGGTTCAAATCCGGTCCCACGCATCGCTCGGGGCACACCCCCACCGATGCCGGTGTTGTCTCTACGACAGCACCCACGCACAATTCCTTTCGATGCTACGTAAGAAGTGACGACTACGATCGGAATGCTACGGTGGTGAACTGCCCCAAAGCCCCGGCCGCTCGGTTATAAATCGTTACTCGTGGACCGGCGGCGACCACCTCCAAAGCCCCAGTCGCGAGGGCGGCGCACGCTCGCTGCGCTCCTCGTTCGTTTGCTTCGCTCACTCACTACGGTGTTTACGTCGCCTGCGCCGCCCTCGCGACTGCCCCTTTGAGTCCCGCCCAGCACAGCACCGCGCCTCACGCCTCCCCAGCCTCGTCACCGGACGACGTCCGGTTGTAAGCGAGAGCGGGGCTCTCGCCCTGTCGGTGGTCCGGAGCGAAGCGGAGGACCACCGACTCCCTCGCGCGTGCTGGCTTCGCGGCCGCCGGGGGCGGTCGATCGCAGGCACGCGCCACCGCATCGGCTGTTTGTTGCTGATTGTCGCCTCGCCCGCGCGAACTGCCACCCTTTTAGTCGCGCGCCGTCGGAGTGTGGCGTAATGAGTACGGACGCGACCCCCGAGTACGACTACGAGGAACTGGGGCTCGTCGCCGGGCTGGAGATCCACCAGCAGCTCGACACCGAGACCAAGCTGTTCTGCGACTCCCCGACCGTCGAGCGCGACCCCGACGAGTCCGACCGGTCGATCACCCGACAGCTCCACCCGACGAAGAGCGAACTGGGCGAGCTGGACGACGCCGCGATGGAAGAGAGCCGCGTCGACCGCGAGTTCACCTATCTCGCGTACGACACGACCTGCCTCGTCGAGGAGGACGACGAACCGCCCCGCCGCGTCGACGGCGAGGCGCTCTCCGTGGCGCTCCAGATCGCCGACCTGCTCGACCTCTCGGTCGTCGACCAGGCGCACGTCATGCGGAAGCTCGTCATCGACGGCTCGAACACCTCCGGCTTCCAGCGCTCGATCCTCCTCGGGCAGGACGGCGAGATCGAGACGGAGTCCGGGTCGGTGTCGGTCGTCGACCTCATGCTCGAAGAGGAGTCCGCGAAGCGCGTCGAAGAGACGGACGACGGCGTCGTCTACTCGCTCGACCGGCTCGGCGTCCCCCTCGTCGAGATCGGGACGGGCCCGGACATCCGCAGCCCGGAGGGCGCGCGGCAGGCCGCCGAGCGCATCGGGATGCTGCTTCGCTCGACGGGTGCGGTCAAGCGCGGGCTCGGCACCATCCGGCAGGACGTGAACGTCTCCATCGCCGACGGCGCGCGCGTCGAGGTGAAGGGCGTTCAGGACCTCCAAGGGATCGAGGACATCGTCCGCGGCGAGGTGGGCCGACAGGCGGAGCTGCTCGAAATCCGCGACGAACTCCGCGAACGCGACGCGAGCGTCGGCGACGTGACGGACGCGACCGACGTCTTCGCCGACACCGAGTCGGGCGTCATCCGCGGCGCGCTCGACTCTGGCGGGAAGGTCACCGCGGTCCCGCTGTTCGGGTTCGACGGCCTCGTTGGCCGCGAACTCCAGCCCGACCGCCGGCTCGGCACGGAGCTGTCGGACCACGCGAAGCGCCACGGCGCGGGCGGCATCTTCCACACCGACGAACTGCCGGCGTACGGCGTCACCGAGGCGGAGGTCGACGCGCTACGCGATGCGGTCGGCGCGGGCGAGGCGGACGCGGTCGCCGTCGTCGCGGCCGACCCGGAGACCGCCGACCTCGCGATCGAGGCGGCCGCGGAGCGCGCCGAGGCCGCGATGGAGGGCGTCCCCGAGGAGACCCGCGGCGCGAACGACGACGGCACGACCCGCTACCTCCGCCCCCTCCCGGGCGCCGCGCGGATGTACCCCGAGACGGACGTGCCGCCGGTGGAACCGGACCCCTCGGACGTGGAGACGCCGGAACTCCTCGACGAGAAGGCCGAACGGTACGCCGACGAGTTCGGCCTCGACGCCGGGCTCGCCGAGCAGGTCGCGTTCGGCCAGCGGTTCCCGCTGTTCGAGGCGGCGGTCGACCGCGGCGTCGACCCCACCTTCGCTGCGACGACGCTGGAGTCGACGACGACGGAGATCCGGCGCGACGGCGCGCCCGTCGAGCACCTCACCGACGACCACTTCCTCGCGCTGTTCGACCTCGTCGAGTCGGGCGACCTCGCGAAGGAGGGCGTCCCCGAGGTGCTGACGACGCTCGCCGAGGACCCCGATCTGACGGCGAGCGAGGCCGTCGAGGCGGCGGGCCTCTCGGGCGTGAGCGAGGCGGAGGTCCGCGAGGCGGTCGTCGAGGTCGTCGAGCGCAATGCCGACCAGATCGAGGCCGAGGGGATGGGGGCGTTCTCCGGGCTGATGGGCGAGGCGATGGGCGCGCTCCGCGGGAAGGCTGACGGGGAGGTCGTCTCCGACGTGCTTCGCGAGGAGATCGGCAAGCGCTCGTAACGCGTTCCGCGCGTCCCACACCGGTTAGGCCCCCTCTTTACGTGGCGCGAGTCCGTTATCGGAATTGAGGGTCATCTGATGGCAGACTCGCCTGTGGTCGACCAGTCGGACGATTCGTCCGCGTCGGACCGCGCGCCCGACCCGGCCGAGACGCAGACGGTCAGCGGCCGCGTCTCGGAGGTGACGAACCGCTTCGTTCACGCCGTCGAACTCGCCGCCGCGGCGCTGTTCGCGCTCCTGTTTGGTATCGGCGTCGTCGACCTCGCGATCCAGATCGTTGAGTCCGTCCCGACGGGAGAGATCACGAACCCGGAAGTGGTCATCGGCTTCATCGAGACGGGCCTCCTGCTGCTCATCATCGTCGAGGTGTACCAGACGGTCGTCGCGTACATCGAACAGAGCGACACCAGGCGGATCGTCAGGCTGGTGATCTACACCGGCGTCATCGCGATGGTCCGGAAGGTGATCATCTTCCGCACCACCGAGTACCCCTCGACGCAGGACGCGCTGTTCGCCGCCGTCTCCTACGGGACCGTAATGCTCGGGCTCGTGCTGCTGTTGTACGTCGAGCGCTCTGTCGGCGCCTCGCTGACGCCCGAGTGAGCCGCCGTCACTCGGTCAGCTCCTCGATCAACGTGTCGAGGTCGTACGTCGCCGGCGCGCGCGGCTCGTCGCGCAGCGCCGCGATGGTGAACGTCGAGTTCGTGCGCTCGACCTCGGGGATCGCCTCGAAGTCGCTGATGAGCCGCTCGACGGTGTCCGACGAGGAGAGTCGCGCGAGGACGACGAAGTCTGTCTCGCCCATCGTGAAGAACGCCTCCGTGACGCCCTCCACCGCCAGCAGCTCGTCCGCGAACTCCTCGTACGGACCCTCGTAGCTCGCGAGCACCTCGACGATGACGGTGACGCCGAGCCCAAGCGCCTCGTGGTCGAGGTCGTACAGGTCGTTCTCGATGACGCCGTCCTCCCGGAGGTTGTTCAGTCGGTAGTGGATCGTCGACACCGGAATCCCGGTCTCCTCGTGGAGCCGCTCCGGGCTCCCGGTACCGAGATCGGATATCGCCTTCAACAGCCGCACGTCGCGCTCGTCCATACCCCCGGATCGACCCCCGACCGGTTGTATATGTCGACCGACAGGGTTGGAGGATACTCCAAGATGTCGGCGCCGTTCGGGGCTCGAATCGGATCTAATTCGTATGTCTGATTCTTCGTTTCGAATAACGCACTATCCGAGAGAATAGTTTAACTACGTCTGCGTCTTTCGAATTCATAACCAGTGAATCTCAGAAACCTCCTCTCTACTCCGGAAGCGGTCGTCGCCGCGTTCCTGCTGCTCGCAACGCTCTGGGGCACGTCTTTCGTCGCGATCGAGGCCGGCCTCCACTACTTCCCGCCGCTGTTGTTCGCCGGCGTCAGGTACGTCGTCGCCGGCGCGGTCGTGCTGGGCTACGCCGCGGTCGCCGCGGACCGGTGGATCCCGCGGGGCCGCGACGAGTGGCTCGGCGTCGCCGTCGCGGGCACGTTCGTGATCGCGGCGTATCACGGGTTCCTCTACCTCGGCGAGATCCGGATCTCCGGCGCGGTCGCCGCGGTCGTCGTGAGCCTCTCGCCGGTGTTGACTGCCGTCTTCGCGGCCGCGCTCCTCCCGAACGAACGCCTCGGCCCCGTCGAAATCGGCGGGTTCGCGCTCGGCGTCATCGGCGTGGCCGTGATCGCCGACCCGGCCGCGGCCGGGCTGGGCAGCGCGGCGGTCGTCGGCGTCGCGCTCGCGTTCGCCGGCGCGGCCGCCTTCTCTCTGGGCGCCGTCCTGCTGCGCCCGCTCCGCACCGACCTCCCGATCGCCGCGCTTCAGGGCTGGGCGATGGTGATCGGAGCCGGGCAGCTGCTCGTCGCGGCCGCCGCGATCGGCGAGTCGCCCGCCGCGATCGCCTGGAACCAGACGGCGATCGCCTCGCTCGCGTATCTGACGCTGCTCTCCGGCGTGGTCGCGTTCCTCCTGTACTTCGCGCTGCTCGACGCGGTCGGCCCGTCGCAGCTCCACCTCGTCGGCTACGCCGAGCCCGTCGTCGCCGCGGTCGGTAGCTGGGCCCTGCTCGGTCACCTCGTCGACGCCGAGGCGCTGATCGGGTTCGTCGCGATCCTCGCCGGCTTCCTCGTCTTAGAGCGCCGCGAGATCGCCGACTACGTCGGCGTCGACCGGTTGCGAGAGTAGCGGCTCACGGAGACGCCTCTCGCGGGTTCCGGTCGTTCACCCCTCGCGGATTTCGGCGACTCACCCCTCCACGTCTCGGCTCAGCCCCGCGCGGAGGTCGCGGCCGAAGTAGTGGCCGAGCAGCGCGAGCACCAGCCCGACGCCCCCGCCGACCGCGACGAGCGGGAGCCCCCACTGCGAGAGGTAGTCGATCCCGATCGGGAGGAAGCCGACGCCGAGGACGCTCGTCACCGCGCTCGCCGCGCCCGCGGCGGCGCCGGCGGTCCCGGTCTCGACGTAGCGGCGCGCCGATAGCACAAGGCCGAGCAGGAACGCGGCGACGAACACGCCGCCCGCGGTCCCGACCGTCCCGCCGATGAGCGGGATCAGGCCGCCGACGAACACGCCGACCGCGACCGCGACGAGCGCGAGACCGAACGCCTTCGCCGAGAACCACCGCCCCGAGACGCCGACCCGGCCGGCGTCCCCGGAGCCGGCCTCGCTCCCCGCCGTCGGCTCGGCGCTCGCGGCCCCGCCGGCGTCGGCCTCTGACTCTCCCTCGCCGCCCGCGAGGTCGTCGTCGAGGAGGTCGTCGAGGTCGTCCATCGGGTCGTCGGACGACTCGCGCTCCTTGGAGGGTTGCATACCGGACCGTTCGGGCCCGCGGACTTGGCTTTTGTGCCGCGAGCGGTGTCGTCACGCTTTCCGCGCGCGGTCGCGTGCCACGCGCTACCGTTCGCCGTTTCACCGGAAACGCGGTGTGGCCCGGCGCGGTCGCGGCCGCTACCCGTCGCCGCCCGACCGCCGCCCGCCCCACACGCGCTTGTCGACGAGCGCGACCGTCATCGGGCGGTCGACCGCGATCTGACAGGAGAGCCGCGGGTAGCCGAACCGGTCGGCGAGGCGGTCGTGCCACTGGTCGGCCGGCGGCCCCTCTCGGACGCGGACGCCGCAGGTGGCGCAGATCCCCCGCCCCCCGCAGTTGAGCCGGCGCGTCGCGGACGCGTACGGCGACAGGCCGGCGTCGAGCATGACCCGCCGGAGGTTGCGACCGCGCTCCACGGCGAGTTCGACGCGGTCGTCGCCGTCGACGACGACGAGCGGGACCGTCTCGGACCCGCTCCCTGACCGTCCGCCGGCGTCCTCGTCGGGTTCGTCCTCGGTCATCGGCGTCCCTTCGCGCGCCGCACACAAAGCGTCCCGGACCCGGAACGGCTTTCGGCCCGGGCGTCGGAACGGGCGACATGGACACGCGGCGCGCGCTGCTCGACGCCCTCGCTGCCGACGACGGCCCCGTCTCCGGGCCCGCCCTCGCCGAGTCGCTCGGCGTCTCCCGGGCGGCCGTCTGGAAGGCGGTCGAGGGGCTCCGCGAGGACGGGTTCGCGGTCAAGTCGACCGCGGCGGGGTACGTCGCCCCCGACGAGCCGGGGTACTCCGGACCGGGGATCGCGTTCGGCCTCGACGCACCCTACTCCGTGGAGTATCACGACCGGATCGCGTCGACGAACGAGCGGGCCCGGGAGCTCGCGGCAGAAGGGGAGACCGACGTCGCCGTAGTCGCCGACGAACAGACCGGGAGCCGCGGCCGCCTCGACCGCGAGTGGGTCGCGCCGAGCGGCGGGGTCTGGCTGTCGGTCCTCACCCGGCCGGACGTGCCGACCGCGCGGGCGCCGCTCTTCACCCTCGCGGCCGCGGTGGCGACGACCGACGCCGCCCGCGAGGCCGGCGTGGACGCGCGGATCAAGTGGCCGAACGACGTGCTCGTCGGGGGCGACGGAAGCGGCTCCGAAGTGCCAGATCCCGACACCCCCGGCCGCGGCGGCCCGAAGCTGGCGGGGATCTTGACGGAGATGGAGGGGGAGGCCGACCGGGTCGGCTGGCTCGTCGTCGGCGTCGGCGTCAACGCCAACCTCGACCCCGAGACGCTGCCCGCGGGCGCGACGTCGCTTTCGGCGGAGCGCGGCGGCCCGATCGACCGGCGGCGGTTCGCCGCGACGTTGCTCGAACGTTACGCGGAACTGACCGCCTCGCCCGGCGCGCTCGACGAGGTCCTCCCCGCGTGGCGCGAGCGGGCGAGCACGCTCGGGCGGCGCGTCCGGGTCGACACCGCCGAGGGGGTCGTGGAGGGCACCGCGGTCGACGTGACGGAGCCGGGTGCGCTCGTGGTCGACACCGACGAGGGCCGGCGGCGCGTCCACGCGGGCGACTGTGAACACCTCCGCGACGCGGCCTGACCTCCGCGACGCGGCCTGACCTCCGCGACGCGGCCTGACCTCCGCGACGCGGCCTGACCTCCGCGACGCGGCCTGACCTCCGCGACGCGGCCTGACCTCCGCGACGCGGCCTGACTCCCAGCCGACGCGCCGCGGCTCGCTACCCCGTCTCCGTCGCGTCGGAGACGGACCCGTCCGCGTCGGCCCCGGCGGCGCCCGTCTCGCCCGCGGTCGCGGTCTCGCCCGCGGTCGCCGCGTCCTCGTCGTCGCCGATCCGGACGGTCAACACCGGCACCGACGACCTCCGGACCACCTTCTCGGCGACGCTACCGAGGAGGAGGCGGTCGATCCCGCCGCGCCCGTGGGTCCCCATCACGACGAGGTCGCAGCCCGTCCGTTCGGCGTGGGTGATGATCTCGCGGCTCGGCGAGCCGTCGACGACGGACGTCTCGACGTCGACGCCGCGGTCGGCGGCGAGTTCGCACACCGTCTCGAGCGCCGCCTCGCCGTCGTCGTACAGCAGGTCGCCCACCCCCTCCCACGTCGTCTCCATCGGCATCCCGGCGTACCGCGCGGTGTCGACCACGTATATCGCGCGCACCGACGCCCCGTGGACCGCGGCGAGGTCGAGCGCGTGACACACCGCTAACTCCCCCTCCGAGGAGCCGTCGGTCGGGACCAGAATCCGGTCGTATAGGGGCATGTTCACGTGTAGCATGACGACCGGGACGGATAACCCTTTGTTCTTGCCGGTTTCTCGCCGCCGTCCGGTGGCGTCCGGGCCGAGCGCGCGCTTATACTCTCTCGCACGACGGGTCGGTATGTCCGACGAGATCAACCGCTCCCGCCCCGAATCGACGCTCGCCGACCGCGCGTACCCCGCCGACCGCGGAGCGCTCGCCGACTCGTTCGCAGGCACGACGGTGTTGTTCGCCGACGGCGACGCCGACCTCGGCGACCTCCTGGCCGAGGTCGACCAGGCGAGGTTCGAGGGCGCCGCCGACGCGCACGCCGCGCTCCAGAAGGTCCTCCCGATCGAGGCGCTCGGGGAGCCCGGGCAGTCCGACGGCGACGCGTAGATCGGGCCTCCCGCGACGGCTCGCGGCCGGCCCCCTCCCTCGTCACCGATCCCCACGCCACGGCGCGTCTCGCATCGCTTTTGGCGCCGCGCCGCGCAGCGGTGGTAATGAGCTATCGGATCGGTCTCGTCGGCAAGCCCTCGGTGGGCAAGTCGACGTTCTTCAACGCCGCGACGATGAACGACGTACCGGAGGGGGCGTACCCGTTCACAACCATCGACCCGACCGTCGGCGAGGCGTACGTCCGCGTCGACTGCGCCGCGCCCGAGTTCGACGAGACCTGTACGCCGAGCGTCGGCGTCTGCCGCGAAGGGACGCGGTTCGTCCCCGTGAAGCTGGTCGACGTGGCCGGGCTCGTCCCGGGCGCCCACGAGGGCCGCGGGCTCGGCAACCAGTTCCTCACCGACCTCAACGAGACCGACGTGCTGATCCACGTCGTCGACTTCTCGGGGAAGACCGACATCGAGGGCGAGGCGACCGAGGGCCACGACCCCCGTGAGGACATCGACTTCTTAGAGGAGGAGCTCGACGCGTGGTACCTCGACGTGTTGGAGAAGGGCTTAGAGAAGTTCGAGACGCGGTATCACGGCGCCGACGCGGCCATCGAGGCGGAGCTCGCCGACCAGATGTCCGCGTTCGGGACCGACAAAGACCGGATGAAACGCACCATCCTCGCGCAGGACCTCGAACTCGACCCCGAGACGTGGGACGAGACGGACAAGGTCGAACTGGCCCGCGAGATCCGCAAGCGCACGAAGCCGATGGTGATCGCCGCCAACAAGATGGACACCCCCGAGGCGCAGGCGAACTGGGCGGAGATCACGAGCGACCCCGACTACGACCACCTCTCGTTCGTCCCCGCGAGCGCCCACGCGGAGAAGGCGCTGAAGAACGCCGACGACGCCGGCGTCGTCGACTACACGCCCGGCGACGACGCGTTCGAGGTCGTCGGCGACGTCTCCGGGGAGCAGAAGGCCGGCCTCGACCAGATCTCCGAGTTCGTCGACGAGTACGACGGCACGGGCGTCCAGGGCGCGCTCGAGTCCGCCGTCTTCGACGTGCTGGGCTGTATCGCCGTCTTCCCCGGCTCCGCGAACGGGAGCAAAGACGAGAAGGGAGTCTTCCGCGACTGCTTCATCCTCCCCGAGGGGTCGACGACGGAGGACTTCGCGTACCACATCCACTCGGACATCGGCGAGGGGCTGCTCCACGGCACCGACTGCCGGAGCGGCCGGCAGGTGGGCACCGACCGCGAGCTCTCCCACCGCGACGTGATCGAACTGGTCTCGACGAAGCAGGCCGCGCCGTAGCCGCTCCGACGAGGCCGCCGACCCCGCTGGCCGCTCTTCCGAACGACCTCTGTGCGTCCGGCCGGTCACGATACGATATCGCGGACCGCGTCGGGAACGTCGGCCCGGTCGACCTCCCGAACGGACAAGCCCTCGACCTCGGTCGCTCCGTACTTGTACCCCGACCCCGTCAGGATCGCGGCCACGTCGTCGTCGGGGCCGAACTCGCCCACCGCGGCGAGCTCTCGCACGGCGGCCGTCGCCACCGCGCACGACGGCTCGACGGAGACTCCGGCGTCGGCCGCGAGCCGGTCAGTCTCGGCCAGCATCGACTCCTCCGAGACGGAGACGACGCCGCCGTCTGTCGCCCGGACGGCGGCCAGCGCGCGGTTCCCGCTCGGCGGGTCGGCGTTGTTGATCGAGACGGCCGCGGTCGGCTCGCCCGCGACGGGTTCGACGCGGGAGTCTCCCCGCCGGAACGCCCGCGCGATCGGGTCACAGCGGGCGGCCTGCGCGAGGTAGATCCGCGGGATCGACGGGAGCACTCCCGCCGCGTCCAGCTCTCGGAGCGCCTTCCAGACGCCGCTCGCCTGTCCGCCGCTGCTGACCGGCAGGACGATCGCGTCGGGCGCGTCGGGAGCGAACGCCTCGCAGATCTCGTACGCCACCGTCTTCTGGCCGGCGACCCGGAGCGGGGCGTCGGAATTGAGGAAGGCGACCCCGAGGTCGTGGTCGAGCGTGTCCTCGTAGAGCCGCCCGTACTCCCCCCGGACCCGGAACAGGTGCGGGTCGTGCTGGGCGATCATCGCGAGCCGCGAGTCCGGCGTGTCCTCGGCGACGAGGATCGCGGCCTCCCGGTCCAGCGCCGCCGCGTGCGCGGCGACGCTCAGTGCCATGTTGCCGTGCGAGACCGTCCCGACCGGGCCGTCGATGCGGGCCATCCCGACGGCCGTCCCCCGGTCCTTGAAGCTCCCCGTCGGGTTGGTCCCCTCGACCTTGAGGTGGACCCGCGGCCCGTCCGCCGGCTCGATCGACGGCGCGCGGAACAGCGGCGTGCCCCCGGCGGCCGCGGCGAGGCCGCTCGGAACGGTCGCCGCGGGTAGGACGGGCTCGTACCGCCAGAGGGAGTCTCGCCCGAGCCGCAGGCCACCGCCGCCGCTCGCCTCGGGCCACGAGAACCCGGTCCCGTGCGTGTCGAACCAGAGCGGCTCGCCGCACGCGCAGCGGGCCGCCTCGCCGGCGGGGTACGTCTCGCCGCAGTCGTAACAGACCAGTCGTTCCATACGCCACGGTCTCGGTCGCGACACAAATCGTTGGTCACGGGCGGGCGCCGCGACCGCGGCAGCGCCCGGGGGTTCCCTCGTCTTTTTTGAGTCGCGGCCACACCGGTCACGCATGGGTACGTCAGGCGAGTTCGGCGAGTTCGGCGGCCGACACGTCCCGGAACCGCTGGAGGAACCGTTGGCGGAGCTGGCGGCGGCCTACGAGGAGGCCGTCGCCGACGACGAGTTCATGGCGGAGTTCCGTGACCTGCTCGAACACTTTGCGGGGCGGCCGACGCCCGTCTTCTACGCGGAGACGCTCAGCGAGCGGTACGGCGCGGACATCTACCTCAAACACGAGGACCTCCTCCACGGCGGGGCGCACAAGCTCAACAACACGCTCGGGCAGGCGCTGCTGGCCAAGCGGGCCGGGAAGGACCGCCTGATCGCGGAGACCGGGGCGGGGCAGCACGGCACCGCGACGGCGATGGTCGGCGCCCTGCTGGACCTCGACACGACCGTGTACATGGGCCGGCACGACATGCAGCGACAGGAGATGAACGTGTTCCGGATGCGGCTCATGGGCGCGGACGTGGAGCCGGTCGACCGCGGCAACGAGGGGCTCGCGGAGGCGGTCGACGCCGCGTTAGAGGACTTCGCCGAGAACGTCGACTCGACGCACTACCTCGTCGGCAGCGTCGTGGGGCCCGACCCGTTCCCGCGGATGGTCCGCGAGTTCCAGTCCGTCATCGGGACCGAGGCCCGCGAGCAGATCCAAGAGCGCCACGGCGACCTCCCCGACGCGTGCGTCGCCTGCGTGGGCGGCGGGTCGAACTCGATCGGCCTCTGGCACGCGTTCAAGGATGACGACGTGATGTTCTACGGCGCCGAGCCGGGCGGCACCGACGACGCGAACCACTCGGCCCCGCTCTCGAAGACGAAACAGGAGGAGCCGCGGATCTTCCAGGGGATGAAGACGAAGACGATCGGCGACGACACCGAGAACCACTCCGTCTCCGCCGGGCTCGACTACCCCGCCATCGGGCCGGAGCACGCCGCGCTCCAGGAGATGGGCCGCGCGGAGTACCACGCGGTCTCCGACGACGAGGCGCTGGCCGCGTTCCGCGAACTGAGCGAGGCCGAGGGGATCATCCCGGCGCTGGAGCCGGCCCACGCCCTCGCGCTGACCGCCAAGCTCGCCGAGGAGGACCGACACGACACGCTGTTGGTCAACCTCTGCGGGCGCGGCGACAAGGACATGCAGACGGCGGCGGAGCACTTCGATCTCTCCGGGTGAGGTCACCTCTCCGGGTGAGACTCTCCCGCCCGATTGACCCCTTCCGGCGCGGCGCTCAGAGCTCCTTCTCGAAGTGGACGAGTTCGTACGCGCCGGCGGTCGAGGTGTCCGTCCGCTCGTATCCCCGACTCGCGTAGAAGTCGAGCGCCGCGGGCTGGCGCGTCGAGGTCGTCGCGAGGAGCGTCTCGAACCCACCGGAGGCCGCCCGCCGCTCCAGCTCGTCGAGCAGCGCCCGTCCGTAGCCGCGCCGCTGATACGGCGGCGCGACGCGCATCCGGTGGAGCTCCGCGGCGCCGGGGCGGTCGCGCTCGTCGCCGTGCCCGGCCTCGTTGGGCACGTAGCCGCCCATCGCGGCGAGCGTCCCGTCGTGGGTCGCCAGTTGGTCCGGGGCCCGTGACGCCGCCGAATCCACCGACTGCCGCTCCGGCGACGGATCGTCCGGCGACTGGTCGGCGTCGACGGCGTCGACGACGCCGACGACGAACGCGCCCCCCGCGTCGAGGTACGACGCCGCCACGGACCGCAGGTCGTCGGTGCCGGGGATGTCGGACGGGTCGACCCCGGTCTCCCGCATCGCCCACTCGTGAAGCGCCCACACGGCCGCGTCGTCCCGCGGGTCGTACGACCGGAGCGAGAGTTCGTTCGCGTCCACGACGAACCGTGACGGCGCGTCCGGCTTGAAGACACGGATCGCGGGGGGCGCGCTCGCTCTCTGAGCGTCGACGTTACCGCACATCCGCGCTCGACGCGTCCGCGCTCAGCGCGTCGACCCTACTCACCGCCAGCGATCTCTTCGAGGCGCTCCGTCCCGGCCTTGACGTGGCCCCCGTGGAAGCAGACCGTCTCCGCCACGTCCCGGTCGGCGAGGACCGCGACGCTCTCCAGCGCGGTGTCGAGGTCCGGGGTCATCTCCGGGCTGAGCCCGGCGAGTTCGCCGTCGGCGACGGTGAGCGCGTCGGCGCTGACGAGCAGCTCGGCGTCGGGGAAGTACGCCGACACGTGCCCCGGACTGTGGCCGGGGGTCGGGACGACCTCCGTCGGACCGGCCGCCGTCGCGAACGTCTCGCCCCCGGTCAGGCGGACGTCGACGGTCGCCGGTTCGATCGCCGTCGGCCGCTCCTCGCTCGACTTGACGAGCTCCTTGTCGCCCTCCAGGTACAGGGCCTCTGCCTCGTGGGCGAACACGGCGGAGCCGGTCCGGTCGACCACGGCCGCCAGACAGCCGGCGAGGTCGAGCTCCTAATGCGTGACGAGGACGCCCCGCGCGTCGTCGAGGGACAACCCCTTGTCCGCGAGCGCGTCTCCGAGGACGCCGACCTCGTCGGGCAGGCCAACGTCGATCAGGAGGAGTCCCTGCGGGGTCTCGACCGCGGTGGGAGTGAGTGTCGCTTCCCGGCCGTCCAGCGATACGTGTAGGGGGAGTGCGCGTACGCCCGGCGCGAGTTCCATGGCGAACGCTGGTCGCCGATCGAGTTCAAGCGGGCGAGCCTCGACGGACTCACTCGGGCGCCGGGAGCTCCTCGGCGACGTTCACGTCGTGTCCGGCGACGTACCCGTTCAGCTTGGCGGCGAGCGGCGACTCTCGCAGCTCGGCGCCGTCGTATCCGGCCGCGTCGAACGGCTCAATTAGTGACGAGGCGGACCTGAGCCTGTACTTCTGGTGGTAGTCCTCCGCGGGAGAGAACCGCGACAGCCGCTCGACGCGCGTGTCGATCCCGTCGGCGGTGAGTCCCCGCGCCGAGAGGAACTCGTCGAGGGCCTCCCGCTGGGCCGCGCGCTCGACGAGGACGACGTTCTGGTACTGCGTCTTCCGGGACTGCCGCCGCGGGTCGTGCGCCGCGAACACCCGTTCCAGCACATCCCGGTACGATATCGTTTCGGGGTCGAAATCGACCTGAACCACCTCCGTGTGGTCGCCCAGCGAGTGGTACGTCGGGTCACGTTTGGTCCCACCCGCGTACCCCGCGCGGGTGCGGACGACGCCCTCCACCGCGCCGAACTGCGCGTCCGGGCCCCAGAAGCAGCCGACGCCGAACGTCGCCGTCTCGGTCTCGCCGGCGTCGGCCGCGCGGCGGTCGTACTCGCGTACCTGTGTCCGTGTGAGTTCCATGGGTGCCACCTGTCTGTAGAGCCGCCGGAGCGCGGTTCGCGGGTCGGACCGCATCGCCCGTGTCTCGGGCTCGCAGACGGATACATTGCGCGCCGCCCCACGTCGATCGTCTCGTTCGGCCGGGACCCAAACCACTTGAGGTGGGGCCGCGTCGCGGCGGACATGAGCGCTCACTCGACCGAACCGGCCCGCCTCGAATTCGGCGTCCTCGGTACCGCGGGAATCGCCGACAAGGCCGTCGTCCCGGCGATCGCCGCGAGCGACCACGCCGTCGGCGCGGTCGCGTCCCGGGACGCCGACCGCGCGGCGTCGTTCGCCGCCCGCCACTCGATCCCCCGCAGTTACGGCACCTACGAGGCACTGCTCGACGACGACGCCATCGACGCGGTGTACGTCCCGCTCCCCAACGGGCTCCACGGTGAGTGGACGAAACGCGCCGCGGACGCCGGGCTCGCCGTCCTCTGCGAGAAGCCGCTGGCCGCCGACGCCGCCGAGGCGCGAGCGGTCGCCGACCACTGCGACCGCCGCGGCGTCACCCTGATGGAGGCGTTCATGTACCGGTACCACCCCCGGACCGAGCGCGCCGTCGAGCTCGCCGCGACGGAACTCGACGACGTGCGCACGGTGACCGCGACGTTCCGGTTCCCGCTGTCCGACCGCCCGAACGACGTTCGGCTCGACCCGGAGCTCGCCGGCGGGTCGCTGATGGACATCGGCTGCTACCCCATCTCGCTGGCTCGCACCGTCCTCGGCGCTCCCGACCGGGCGTACGCCCACACGGGGGACACCCGCGACGCGGGCGTCGACACCGAACTCGCAGGCGTGCTGGCGTACGGCGACGGCCGGTCGGCCCGGGTCGCCTCCGGGTTCGACACCCGCCACGTCGAGCGGTACCGCGTGGACGCGACGAACGGGTGGGTCGCGGTCGAGAACGCCTTCGACGCCCCGGCCGACGAGCGGCTGGAACTGGAGTACGAGATCGACGGCCGTCGCGGGGTCGAGACGTTCCCGGCGGTCGATCAGTACCGGCTTCAGGTCGAGCACTTCGCCGACCGCGTGGCCGGCGACGCGACCCCCGTGACCGACGGCGCGTCGGCCGTTGCGAACATGCGGATCCTCGACGCGCTGTCGGAGAGCGCCGCGAACGGTTCTCCGATCGACCTCTGACTCGGATCGCTTGGGGTACAGATCGCCGTCGCTCCGGCGGCCGTGGCGCTCGGTTCGACGTTCGCCCCGCCTACGCGACAATCTCGTCGGTGATCGCCGGCGTGTCCATCGCGTTCGCGATCGGGCTGATCACCCGGTACGTCCCCCGTTGGCCACCGTCGGAGGAGTCGTCCCAGTGAGGCGTGAACGGCTTGTCTTCGGCGTGCGGGCTGTCTTCTAGCATCGCTCGGGGCGCACCCCCGGCCAGGTAGACGTCGAAGGAGTTCGACTCGAACTCCGTCCAGAAGTTACTCTTGTGGAACGGGAACAACACGCGGACGTAGTAGTCCTTCCGTATCTCGCGTTTCTTCACCTCGTTGTTGTACCAGCCAATCACGTCGAAGTGGGTACACACCGCCTTCTCCGCGCCCGTGTAGGGGAACGACGACCGGACCTCCACGGCGGCGCTCTCGCCGCGGCCGCGGTCGACGGTGATGTCGACCTGTTCCTGTGGGGTGTCCCACTCGTCGTCTTGGAACACGTCCGCGCCCGTGTCGCGCCGCTCGGCCGTTCGGGTGAGCCAGTCTTTCCACACCCACTCCGCCAGCACTCCCGAGATACCGTCGACGCTCTGCGTGTCGGCCGACCTGCCGCGGGAGCTATCCCGGGCCATCCGTCCGTCGGAGCCCTCAGCGAGACGCTCCCCGTCGTCTCGTAGCTCGTCGAGCAGCGCGCGGTCCTCGCCGCCGTAGTCGAACCGATACCGAACGCAGTCGAAGCCGCCGTGCCCGTCGCAGTCTATCGTTTCCGTCGTGATGTCCATCGACGTTCCGTCTAAACAGTCAGCTATCTTATAGAGATATCGCCGGTCGTGAGGCGGTGGCCTTATCCCCGGCAGCTACCTCCCCCCGGTAACCGATCGATATGCCTGCGGACGATATCACGGAGCCCCCCGAACACGCCGTCTCCTCGCCGAACACACCGATGTACAACATGGTTCGGTTCTGGGGGCGGAAGCCACAGAACCTCGTCACGAGCTACATCGAGCAGTTCACCGACGAGGGGGAGACGGTGCTGGACCCGTTCTCCGGGAGCGGCGTCACCGCCTTGGAGGCGCTCCGGGCGGACCGTCGCGGTATCTACAACGACCTGAACCCGCTGTTCCGCCACATCGCCCGCACGACCGCCGCTCACGTGGACTTGGACGAACTCGAAGACGGGTTCGACACCGTGATGGAGAACCTCCGGTACCGGCGCCACGAGGTCGGCGGCGCCGACGGCGACGCGCAGCGGTCATTCCGGTGGCTCTACGAGACGACGTGCCGGAACTGCGGCCACGAACGGGCGCGGACGCTCGAAACGACCGCGACTCGGGTGTACTCGCCCAGTCCGGGGCAAGCGAGCGAGCCGATATCCGGCGACGGGACGCTCGATGCCCTCGCGACGGAAATCTACGATCAGCTCAGCGAGGCCGAGCGCCTCTCGCACGACGCGTTGGTGGAGCGCATCGACTTAGACGAGTTCGGCGACGCGCGCAAGTCGGAGATAACGCGGGCGATCAACCAGCGGCTGTTCGAAAACGGGTACATCCGGATCGAGGAGGACGTTCCGAACGAGCTCAAGTACGTCTGTCCGGAGTGCGACGCGAGTGAAACGGTCCCGCTGGACGAGGCGGACGAGGCCAAACTCGACCGGATCGGCGAGCTCTCGCCCCCCTATTACTACCCCGACAACGAGCTGGTGTACCCCAACGGACAGGACTTCTACACGAGTCGTCCGGGGACCGAGCGCGTCGACAAGCTGTTCACCGACCGGAATCTGATCGCGCTGTCTATCCTCCGGCACGAGATACACCGGCTGGAAACACAGGGATTTGACCGGACCGTCGTCGACGCCCTCCTGCTCACTTTCGTCGCCATTCTCGAACACGTGAGCCGGATGCAGCGGCCGAACAAGAAGGGCTGGGCGGCGAAGAACTACGTCATCCACCCGGAGAACCTCGAACTCAACGTCGCGCACGCGTTCCGGAACCGGTTCTCGACCGTGCTCGACGGCATGCGCGAGGCGAACGACGAACTGAACGGGGGCGACCCCGTGGGAGACCGAGGGAGGTTCATCCAGGGAGACGCGCGCGACCTCCCGGTCGACGACCAGTCGGTACAGTACGTGTTCACCGATCCCGAGTACGGCGACGCCGTCCAGTACTTCGAGCTCAGCTACATGGCGAACAGCTGGCTGGACAGCAGCGTCAACTGGGAGGACGAAATCGTCGTCAATCCGCGCCAAGAGAAGCCGCGGGAGCGCTACGAGGAGATGCTCGCGGCGGCGTTCGAGGAGGTGTTCCGAGTGCTCGAGAGCGGCGGACATCTGACGGTCACGTTCCACAGCAGCGAACTCAAATACTGGAACTCCCTGATGCACGCGATCCAGCAGGCCGGGTTCGACTACGTCGACGCGGTCTATCAGGTTCCCGCACAGGAGTACACGAACTGGATCAACCGCCGGAAGCCGGGGACGATGAACGGCGACATCTACATCACGTTCCGGCGACCGGAGACCCGGGAACAGCCCGAACTGGACTTCGGTGACATTCAGGCGGTCCGGGAGTCCATCTTGGAGGAGGCGAAGCGCGTCATCCGGCTCCACGACGGCCGCGCGACGTACGATCAGCTGGTCCGCGGGGTGACGCTGCGGCTCATCGAGGACAACAGGATGCACTCCGAACAGGTGCGCGACTTCGACTATCGCCGCCTCTTCGACGATTACCTCGAACGCACCGCCGACGGCGACGCGTGGACGACCGCCGACTGGGCGGCGACCGACGAGGTCGAGTACATCCCGCTCCAGCGCCGCATCAGGTGGCTGATCGAATCCGTCTACGCGGGGAAGGAGGGGTCCGCCGCCACGCTCGATGAGATCCTCTCGCGGATCTTCACGAGCCTCAAGGACGCGCAGACGCCGGAGAACCAAGAGATATTGGACGTATTACAGTCGACTGCTGAGCCGGTCGAGAAAGACGGCGTCGTCTACTGGCGGCGACGCGACTCGTACCAGCAGACGCTCGCCGGAAACACCTTGGCCGAGGAGGAAGGCCTGGTCGACACGGAAACGCAGCGCGAGCAGCTGGAACTGGACCACGACCGGATCATCAACCGACTCGCCGAGTTCGGCAAGTCCGTCGGCTACGACGCGTGGATCGGGGACCCGGAGACCGATCGCAGCGAGGTCCTCCGCGATACGCAGACGCGGCTGCGGATACCCGGCGACTTCTCCGACACCGTTCGCGAGCGGCTCAGGAACGTCGACCTGATCTGGTTCGACGGCGAGACGCCGGTCGCGATGTTCGAGGTGGAGCACTCGACGGACCCGCAGGACGGAATCGTTCGCATGGGGAACGCGTACGCGGAAACCGGCGCGACGCCCCGGGCCGTGTCCGTCGTCCCCGACAACCGATACGATCGATGGGAGAAGGCCGTCACGCAGCCCGCCCTCGACGAGTTGACCGACGACAACCCGTTCCGCTGTCTCACGTATTCGAAGCTGATCGAGCTCCTCAGCGGGCGCCGGTCGCCCGCGGAGCGGGGCGAAGAACGGCTGTTCGAACTCGCGACGACGCCGCCCTGACTCGGTGAGCCCCGCCCGCGACGCGAACCGGCGTCGTCGACCGGGCTCTCAACGAGGCTCGGGCCCGATCTCGGTCCCCAGTACGATGGTTTAACCCCGTGTCGGTTCTCTCCGGGTGTATATGAGTGATGAGCGTGACCGACTGGAGAAACCGTCCAACGCGGCCGCCATACGGGCGAAACTCCGTGAGATCGTGCCGAGCGCGTTCTCCGAGGGAGAGCTCGACGCGGCGAAGCTCGAATCGCTGCTCGACGCCGACGGGGAGTCGTCGGGGGCGGAGCGGTACGAGCTCTCGTGGGCCGGAAAGCGCGAGGCCACCGCACGCGCCCAGGCGGCGACGGAGCAGACGCTGGTCCCGCGTCCCGACGAGAGCGTCGACTACGGGGAGTCGGGCAACCACTTCATCGAGGGCGAGAACCTCGCGACCCTGAAGACGCTCCAGCGGTCCTACCAGCAGCGAATAAAGATGATCTACCTCGACCCGCCGTACAACACCGGGTCGGATTTCATCTACAAGGACGACTACTCGACCGCGGCCGCCGACTACGAGCGAGAGACCGGCCAGCGGACGGCGGACGGCGACAAGCTGGTGAGCAACCCGGAGACGAACGGGCGGTATCACAGCGACTGGCTGTCGATGATGTATCCCCGGCTGTTCCTCGGGCGGAATCTCCTCCGGAACGACGGGGCGATCTTCGTGAGCATCGATCACAACGAGCACCACAACCTCCGCCACCTCATGGACGAGATCTACGGCGAGGACAACTACGTCGGCACCTTCGTCTGGAAGCGCCGGACCCCCGACGCACGGAACTCGGGCGGGATGTCCATCGACCACGAGTACGTCGTGGTGTACCAGCGGTCCGACGCGTTCGAGATGCGGGGCGTCGAGAAGTCGTTCGACAACTACACGAACCCGGACGACGATCCCCGCGGCCCGTGGGTCGCCGGCGATCTGAAGAACTCGCGGACGAAAGACGAGCGGCCGACGATGTTCTACGAGATCACGGACCCCGAGACCGGCCACACCTATCAGCCGGACCCGAACAGCGTCTGGCGCCTCGGCGAGGAGACAATGCGGCAGTACATCGAGGAGGGTCGGATCCTCTTCCCCGACGACGGCGAGGGCGTGCCCAAGTTCAAACGCTTCCAAAACGAGATCGAGAGCCGGTACAAGCCGCTCTCGTCGTGGATCGAAACGACGACGACCGACGAGGACATCGAGCTGTTCGAGGACGCCTTCGACCGCACCGTCCTCCAGACGGGGATGACCGGCACGGCGACGCGCGAGCTGAAATCGCTGTTCGGCTACAAGGCGTACGACTTCCCCAAGTCGACGGACCTGATCCGGAAGCTGATCCGCCACAGCGTGGACGGCGGCGACATCGTCTTGGACTTCTTCGCGGGATCGGGGACGACGGGCCACGCGGTCATGCAGCTCAACGCGACCGAGGAGTTCGACGACCCCGTCCGGTTCATGCTCGTCCAACTGGACGACGAACTCGACGAGCCGCGGGGGGAAGAGACGACCCACGCGGAGGTCTGCGAGCGGCGCCTGCGGCTGGCGAGCGAGCAGGTCGCCGACGACCACGACCTGCCGGGCGCCGCTCCGGGGCTCGGCTTCGACAAGTACACGCTCGGGGAGTCGCGCTTCGAGCGGTGGGGACGCCCCGACACGGAGTCGGAAGCCCGCGCCGCGCTCGAACGATACGCGGCCGGCGCCGGCTCGGCCGTCGATCTGACCGATCCGGACGCCGCGCTGGTCGAGGTACAGCTCCTGCTCGGGTTCTCGCTGGACGCCGCCGTCGAGGCCCTCGCGGACCACACCTATCACCTGTCCGAAGACGACCGCGACGCGCTGGTCACCTTCGCGGAATCGGTGACGTACGAGACGCTCACCGAGTTCGATCTCCCGGCGGACACGCAGTACGTCTGCTTGGACGGGAGCCTCTCCGATACGGACAAGGAACGCCTCAACCGCGACCTCTCGCTCCGAACGATCTGACCATGGAATTCGAATTCGATCCCGACCTCGAGTATCAGCAGGAGGCCGTCGACGCGGTCACCGACGTCTTCGACGGCCAGCCGAACGTCGGCGAGCAGCCCGCGTTCGGGACGCACGGGACGACCGTTCCGAACGAGTTAGCGCTCTCCGAGGAGCAGCTCACGGCCAACACGCGAAAGGTCCAGCGGCGTCACGACCTCGCACAGAGCGACGACCTCTATCGGGCGGTCGACGGCGAGACGACCGACCTGTTGAGCTTCAGCGTCGACATGGAGACCGGGACGGGCAAGACGTACGTCTACCTCCGGACGATCCACGAGCTCTACCGGCGGTACGGCTGGCGAAAGTTCCTCATCGTCGTCCCGAGCGTGGCGATCCGCGAGGGCGTCGTGAAAACGATACAGCAGACGCGAGCCCACTTCGACTCGCTGTATTCGCGGCCGCCGTTCAACTGGACCGAGTACGACTCGTCGACGCTGAGCGACGTGATCCGGTTCGGCAGCAGCAGCCAGATCGAGGTCATGGTCATGACGCTCCAGAGCATCAACCGGAGCGACGAGAACGTCATGTTCCGGCCTCACGACAAGCTCAACGGCGACCGCCCGGTCGACCGCATCGCGGCGACCAATCCGATCGCCGTCTTGGACGAGCCGCAGAACATGGAGGGCGAGAAGAGCAAAGCGGCCATCTCGGCGTTGGACCCCCTCTGTACCCTTCGGTACTCGGCGACGCACCGACGGATCAGAAACAAGGTGTACGAGCTCTCGCCCGTCGACGCGCACGAGAAGGGGTTGGTGAAAACCATCGAAGTGCTCTCCGTCGTCCAAGACGAGGACTTCGACAAGCGATACGTTCGACCGCTGTCGTTCGACGCCGGTCCGAAGGCACGGATAGAGCTGTACAAGGACCGGTCGACCGGGGCCCAACTCGGCAAGAAGACGGTCCGCGCCGGGGACAGCCTCTACGCGGCGAGCAACGGCTTACCGCCGTACGAGGGTGTCGAGGTGGCGTCGATCGACGCCCGCCACGAAGTCATCGAGCTCAGCGACGGGACGCGGCTCCACAGCGGGGAGTCCACGGACACCGACATCGAGACGATCCAGCACCGGCAGATCCGGGAGACGGTCCGCGAGCACTTCGAGAAGGCGCTCGACTACCGCCGAGACGGGATCAAAGTCTTGAGCCTCTTTTTCATCGATCGGATCGACAACTTCCGCGGCAGGAGCGGCGACGAGACCGGCCACCTCTGGGAAGCCTTCTGCGAGGCGTTCACCGAGCTGAAGGCCGAAGACCGGTACAGCGATCTGTTCCCCGATCAGTCGCCGGAGGACGTCGCCGGCGCGTACTTCGCCACGACGACGAGCGGCGACATCAAGGTGCGAGAGAGCTCGATCCGGGACGACGTGGAGTCGTACGAGCTCATCATGCGAGATAAGGAAACGCTGCTCTCCGCCGACGAGCCGACGCAGTTCATCTTCTCGCACAGCGCGCTCCAGGAGGGGTGGGACAACCCCAACGTCTTCCAGATCTGTACGCTCAACAATACGGTCAGTTCGGTGAAGAAGCGTCAGGAGATCGGACGCGGCGTTCGACTCCCCGTCTATCAGGACGGGACGCGCCTGCCGCCGGGCGACCGGCGCAATCGCCTCACGGTGATCGCCAACGAGAGCTACGCCGACTACGCCGACGACCTCCAGGCGGAGTACAGTTCGGCGACGGACTACGGCGACGACATGCGCGCGCAGACGAACGATCACCGGGACCGGACCGTCGTCACGCCGCGGACTGAGGTCGCCGACGAGTCCCCGGCGTTCGCGAGGCTGTGGGAGCGGATCGCGCCGAAAACGACGTACACGACGACGATCGATTCGCCGGCGCTCGTCGAGAGCGCGGCGGCCGAACTCGCCGGCGTCACGGTCGACGAGCCGCGGCTCCGCGTCTCCCGCGGAGAGCTATCGATGGACGACGGCGCCGACATCGAGACGGTGGGCATCGCCTCGCAGGTGGAGTCCGTCGACCGCGACGGCCCGCTCCCGGATGTCGTCAGTCATATCGCCGCCGAGACGGGGCTGACGAAGCAAACAGTCGCAGAGATCATCCTCGAATCCGAGACGGTCGACCAGCTACTGAAGAACCCCCACGCGTATCGGGTCGCGGCCCGCGAGACGATCGACGCGGTCAAAACCGAGTACGTGGTCGAACACATCGACTACGAGCGGATCGGCGATGCGCACCCGACGGACATCCTCAGCGAGGTCGAGACCTACGCCGAAAATACTGTCAGCGTGGACAAGAGCGTCTACGATAAGGTTATCTGCGACAGCGAGGGTGAGCGGCGGTTCGCGCGCCGCCTCGACCGGGACGACTCCGTCGCGCTGTTCATCAAGCTCCCGCGCGAGTATCAGCTCCCCACGCCGATAGGGTCGTACAACCCGGACTGGGCCGTCCTCTTCGACAAGGAGACGGCGGTCCGCGCGGACGCGGAAGACCGCCGACTGTACCTCATCAGGGAGACGAAGTTCGGCACCGAAGACGACCTCCGGCCGTCCGAGGCGACGAAGATCGAGTGCGCCCGCGCTCACTACGACGCGCTGAACGTCGACTTCGACCTCGCGACCGACTTTCGGGACGACGATATCATCGAAGACGTCCTCAACATCGACGTCGACGCCGAGTGAGGCGCTCACCGAGCGTTGATCGGTCTCGGAGTGGGCCGATATCGCTGCCCTCGCTCACGGCCGGTCTCCGCTCGTCCTCGGACCGTTCGCGTATCGGCCCGAACGCACAGTCAGAGCCGTGTGAGTCGTTCTCAATGGCCTCTGCCAGAGGGCTCTCAGCGAAGGGACGACAACATATTTCAGCAAATTTTTCCGCCTCTAGTCCCTCTAACAGATCGGTGTAACCGGAACACCACGTCAGAGGCAGACCCGCGCATATCTCTCCTCGCTTGCTTCGGGACGGCTTCCAGTTTCACCGTCGTCGATCGCAACTCGATCGATACCGTCACCGGTCCGCGCTCGTCGACGCGGTCGGAGGTCCACGAACGTGGCGCCGTGCGCTACGGCTAGGCTACGACGGGGCTGACCACGTCGCGGTATCCGTGGACACAACGGTCGAATTCTACTGGTACAGAAGGCTCTAACTATCGAGAGTTGGAACGGAATTAGGTGGCTGGGGAGTTCCCGGCCCCTAACACGCCACGGCCAAAGACCGTGGACGCTGTAGGTGGGCCAACACGGGTAGCGGCTGAATGATCGGCGATGCCCCTCGTCGGTCGGGATCGGATTTGTCTCGTCGATAGTCGCGTTCATGATCAGAAATCCTCCGGCAAGTAGTCGGTCCGGCGGTACATTCGCTCGCGCTTGCTCGCCTTGTCGTAATGCGTTTCCATCGTCTTCTCGGTCATGTCGACCCGGTCGCCGAGGACAGCTTTCGGCGTCCCCTCGTCGAGGTAGGCCGTGACCGATCCTGTCCGAATCGCGTGCGGCGACCGCGAGGACGGACACTTGCTCGCCTTGCGTGCCTCGGTCGCCTCGCACTCGTCAGGATCGCGATCGTGGGGACACTCAACCCCGTACATACAGGGTCGGGTCACCCGGTACATGTCCTGTTTCACCGTTCCGCGGGCGACGCGACCGTGCGTCGTCGTCAGTATCGGAGCGCGATCGTAGTCGTCGACCATGTCCTTCCGCGGACCTTCGATGTACGCGATCAGCGCGTCCCGGACCGAGTCGTGAACCTGAACGTCGCGCTCTGACCACTCACCGTTTTTTAGCGGCGTCTCACTCTCGGGCCGGTGGCGGACTTCGAGAACCGACTCCTCGCGGTCGAAGTCGCCTAAGTCGAGCGCCCGGAGTCCGCCCCGACGCATCGACGTACGCCACAGGAGTAGCAGCTCGACGTGTTCTCGCGAGGCGTACTGATACTGGTCCAGGTATTCGAGCGCGGCCTCCGCTTCCCCCTTCGCGAGCAGCTCGTCGTTCGACTGCTCCGACTTCGGGACGGACGGGAGGATGATCTTCTCGTGAAGCCCCTCCTCGACGGCCTCGACGTTCGCACACACACGGAGGAACTGGCGGATCGTCGAAAGTTGACCCTGTAGGGAGATCGTCTTGAGTCCGTCCTCCTCGCGACGCTTGATCCGGTAGTTGTGGAGGTCGAGCCCGTCGAGTTCCGACATGCTCCGGATCCCGTTCTCCTCACACCACTCGACGAACTGATCGACTCGGTATCGGTGCGATTTGAGCGTCGACGTACTCACTTCCTCGCGCCGTTGATCGAGGTAGAGATCCCGCGCGACCGATGGCGGGATGTCCTGTAGATCGTCGTCACCCATCGGTATCCTCGCATTCCTCGGCGTTCTCTTTGCCTTCGCCGTCCTCGTCGTCGTACATCGCGAGCTGCTCGGCGATCCGACGAGCATGTCCGCTCTCGTCGCTCACGCGGATCCCTCCTCGCCGTCGAGATCGCGGTCGTAGGGACCGACCGGCGTCACGAGCCGCACCCGATCGCGGGGCAACTCGGCGCCGGTCTTGCGGTCGCGGAGGGTATGAAATACGCCGTCGTAGTCGTCGCTCGCGGCGCACTTCTGACACCAGAAGTGGTGATTCGTCGGTTCCCACGAGCGGTGGCCGCGGGGACACACGAACCGCCACCTGTCCTGCTGGTCTTCGATCCGCACAACTTCTTTCGGAGGCATCGATTCCGACTGACGAACGGGTGTTAAAAAGAAAAGATCCAGACGCGTGGAGTGAAACTGAAAGTAGTCTCCTCCGGCGATTGTGTTGCGGTTCCTCGGTCGATCGGGGATTTCAAACCCCGGCGCGTAGTGGTCGAACATGGCTTTCGTGCCCATTCACGGAAGTCCACGCGGGCCCACTGTCTCCAGCAGCGGGGTCCGCTTTCCTTCGAGCCGGACCCATCGGAGAGCGACGGGTCCGCGAGAGTGCTTCCGTTATCACCTACACAGTGTACTGGGCATATAACTTTGATGCTGTTCTCTATCAGTAACAATAGATTTCTCAATCATTATCAGAGAATTTCCACATAACTAAGACCCGTATAACAGTAGTAGATGGTCATGAGACCCGTGGTGAGTTGGATGACTAAGTCCGATGACGCTATCCTTGAGATTCTCGACGAGTGTGGGATAGCAATCCCTCCACGGGCAATTGCCTTCAACGTCGAAAATGTATCGCGTCCCACGATCGATCGACGTCTTCCAAAGCTTGAGGACGCAGGACTCGTAGAACGCTACGAAGATCCACAGGGATACACTCGTATCACCAACCGCGGTCGAGCCTACCTCGCTGGCGAGCTTGACGCCAGTGACCTGGAAGACGAGTAAGGTGGGGTCCGTGGCTACTCAACACCGAGCTCGCGAGCAGCGTCCGCCGAAATCGTGAGCCTCGTGTTTGCTTCGCCGATTGGCGCGCCGAGTACGTCGTCGAGTAGGTCGCGAAGTTCGGTGATAAACGAGTCGGGACGTTTAACCTGTACTTGTGTCGTCGCCTTGTCCGAGAACTTCAGTCCGCGATGCCGGACGTAGATTTGCGCGAACGACCGGCGAACCGGCCGAGGAACGTCCCACACCACGGCCGGGAGCTGTTCGAGCGTCGTCTTTTCGCCCGCCGGTGCTCCCATCGCGACGAGGCACCGACCAAGAACCGTCCCGTCGCAGGTGGGAACGATTTCGGAGGCTCGACCGGGCGCGTCCGCGTTTCGAGTCCGAGTCTCGACGCCGACCCGCTCGAAAGCATCTCGGATCTCCTCGCTGTCGACTCGTTCTCCCGGAGCGACACCGAGGGAATAGTTCCTCGCGGTGATACTCCCGCCGGCGAGGACGTGCGCGAGCAGCTCGACGAGCGCGGCGGCGATCTCGCTGTCGGGGTCGGGGTCGAGCCACCCGCGATCGATCGCGACGTTGATGCCGCGGACGGGGTCCGGAACGGTATCCTTGAGCCATCCGCGAACGCGTCCGGGAGGGAGATCGAGGGTACGGCCGACCCGAGTCCGGCCGGCGTCCGGGTGTTCCGCCGCGTACTTGCGAACGCGACGGTAATCGAGGATCTTGTCCCACGGATCCGGATACACGCGGTCGCTGTAAGTCCGGGAGAGGGCTTTCGCCGTGGGGTCCATGAATACATCACTCTCGTCAACGAATTTGACTCTATCTCTCCAATTTTCTCCATTGATACTCATGCCAATAGGTACATAAGGGAGATCCTCGTCCTTACAAGCAACCAGCAACCGATCTGAACGGTCGCCGGGTTACTCCGATGTCTATGGCATCGGACTCCCAGATTTCCGTTCATCGGATGCCGCTGGGTTCAAACAATGAAACTAAGCAACCAATTCAACGGGCAAGACCGGGCTGTAAGCCCTGTCATCGGCGTTATCCTTATGGTCGCAATCACCGTGATTCTGGCCGCCGTCATCGGGACATTCGTGCTCGGACTCGGAGATTCGATCGGTGGGGCGGCTACCGCCGGTGTGTCTGTCAGTGGAGATGAAGTTACCCTGAGTAATACAGGTACAGCCGACTTTGTGTGGGTGAACGGAACGGCTAGTGGTAGTTCATTCTCGGAGAAGCTAGAAAATGTCGGAGATACCCAAAATATCAGTGGAGAGAAGCCAGTAGCGATAATTGCGGTTAGCGATGACGGAGAACAAACCCTCCTCCGTACGGTCGATTAATCGCACGATCTGACCTCGGACTACATTTTTAGCTACTGTGCGTCTGAGTAAGGCCATCTTACAAGAATTTATATAAGCAGAATTTACTACTATTCTATCGCCAATTCGATTCAATATACGTTCTATATCGTAGACCTATAACATCTGTATTGAATCGTTGAATTATCTGTGGCTCTAAATTGTCACGGGCCCGAGATATATTTGCTTCCGACTGGATCAGGTGAGCGAGAGCAGCATCAATCACCACGCTCATCGGCGGGTCATCGTCGGGACCGCCCGCCACGATCTCGCTCGCCTTTTCGAGTTGCCGTTCGCGGTCGTCGGTGATTTTGAGGCTAGTTCGGCGGGTCATTTATATCACATCGTACGTACGGGGGTCTCGATCCCGTCGTTCTGGAGTGACGGAATCAGTCTGTGTTGAAGTGGAACCGCCAGATCGGCCACGTGCGCGCTGACCGCTGACCCCAACCCGGCCGATTTCTATGTACCTCACGCGCCGATCGGATCGACTGAGGTACATAGATCGCGGATCGTCAATACATCTGCGTCGGACCCCACGGGGTCGCGCCGAGAACCCCCTTCCGCGAGGTTTCACGCTCGCCCCACAAGCTCTAGCAGCGTCGGCACTTCGCCGTCCTCGGGGAAGCGCACCAGGTACGCGCGCTCGCCGACGCGCTGCGTGTGCGCGTCGGCTCCTTTGATCGAGCCATCCTCTGCGACTAATCCGTCGAGTTCGAGGTGCTGTTTGTCGATCGTTACGGTTCCGCTACCGTCGCGGTCGACGAGACTTTTGAATCCCATCGACCCTCGCGGGCACGGTGGTTCACTTAAAGATACCTCAAGGTGACACGTGACGGCCGTAGATCGTACTGAATGCGGGAGTATATGGGGATCACCGTGGCCCGGCCGCCCGCATGGCGAAAATGGAATTCGACGCCGTCGACGCCGCCCTCGTCGTGGCGGGGCTCGCTTCGGCGTTCATGCTCGTCGGTATCGCATCGTTCCAACTGTTCGACGTGGACTTCACGGCGACTCAGTTCACGATCTCCGGGATCGGACTCTCGACGGCGTGGATCCTCGGGTACGCGTCGATCGTCGGGGTCATCGTCACCAACGACAACACCGATTTTCAGTCCCTCTCGGACGATATTCAGGGTCTTCAGGGCTGGTACATGGCCGCGGCTATCGGGACGCTCGTGCTCCCGGTCGCGTTCGTCGCGCTCCCTGACACGGTCGGCAGCTTCTTCCAGAGCTCCGACCTGTGGGGCCTCCTCTACGTGATCGCGGTTACGACCGGGCAGTTCGCGCTGGGGTGGATGCTATGAGTTCGATCTGGGACGGCGAGGACACGATCGCGGGGGTCATCTGGATCCTCACCTCGATCGGCTCGGTCAACTGGGGGCTCCTGGAGTTCTTCGACTACAACGCCGTCGACGAGCTCGCCGCCGCGCTCTCGTCGCCGACCGCAGCGACCGTCGTCTACGGCGCCGTCGCCGTCGCCGGCGTCGTCACGCTCGCCGACCACATGGGCGTCTACGACGTGACGGACGTCGTCGACTCCCTCCGCGGGGAGGACAGCTCATGAACCGCAACACAAGCGCCCTCGTCGCGCTCGCGGCACTCGTGCTCCTCGTCGTGACGATCGGCGCGGCCGGGCCCGCTGCCGCGCAGGTCCAAAACGGAAGCGGGACCATCACGGTCGCTAACGACACGGATTCGGTCTTTGTCGATGTCACGACCGTTTCCGACTACGCCACCGAGCCGGACCCGAACGTGACGGTGTCACTCGAAGGACTTCAAGAGGGTCAGGCCGCAGGCGAGGGTGTCGTCCTTCTTGATGAGAGTCGGACACTCTCGAACGGAACCGTCGAATCCTACGAGTACGGTCTTAATTCGACTCAAATCGAAACATACGACCGAGTTGAATACACCGTGACTTCGAGCGGCGACGGATCGCTCATTTCCTCGGTTGACGCGGGCACCGTGACGAGCTTCCTCGGTGGGGGAGGTGGAGAGATCGGTTCCGGTGTGGGCTCGACCGGGGCGCTCGCGGCCCTCGTGGTCGCGGTCGCTTTTCTCTTCATGAGAGGTAGCTCATGACCGCAACACAACCAGATTCGGATCGAAAACTCACGCGACGGGGGGTACTGAAAGCGACCGCCGTGGGTGTCGGTTCGACCGCGACGATTGGCGGGGCGTCGAAACTCGGCGCGTCTCCGGTCGGTGGAGCGCGGGCGATCGCCCCGATCGTCGCACTCGGTTACGCCGGAGCAGCCGGACTCGGATACCTGATGTACAAAAACGCCGAAACGGCGACCGGAAACACTCAAGCCGATTATTCGGGATACACCGGCGGAGACGCTCTTTACTCATCAGTGTACAAAGACGCGCTAGAGATGAAGTCTGCCGACGAACGGGTGATGACCTCCCTCCGGAATAACGTCACAAACGCCGAAAACGTCGGTCTAACAAAAGGCAAAGCCGCTATTCTAGAGGCTTACAACAACGGCGCGACTGAATCCGAGGCTAATACCGCGATGAAAGAGGCGGTAAATGGGTATTTCGCAAACATCCAGCAGAATTTGATCAACCATGTGAACGCACAGGTTAATCAAATACGGAGCATGATTCAGTCGATTACAAGCAACGAAAACACAGAGACGAATAGTAACAATACAATCCCGATACAGGCGCGAGCCACGACTAACTATATCGCCATCGCAGACAGCGGGAGCGGGATTCAGTCGGAGTCAACAGACGATTTCACTCTCGTAGACGGGTCGACTGTTCAAGTCGAGCAGTTCCAGACTCTCAAAGGATCAATTGATATAACGGTGGGAGGTTGGGAGCCCAAAACGCAGAGCGGAGGGGCAGAATGGTTGAGATTCAAGGACGCAAGTAGTCAGTCAGACGGTGAAATCGACTTCGGGTTCCAAAAATACATAGACACGATGAACGAGATTATCTCATCGCGAGATAATGTCACCTCAGACCTAAATGGATTCACGACCGACGTATCGAATCAGTACGAACCGGGAGAAGTACCGACTGAGGAGTTCGTAGACCCGGTGACGGCCGCGACCGAATTGGGAACTGATACGGGACTTTCATCACAAGCGGCCGCGGCCGGGATGATGGGCATCCCAACGTCGGCCGGGTTCTCACTCCGCCTAGAGATCACCGACGGCAGCGGAGGAATGTATCAGGTCGACGCCGAGATATACACGAACCGCTCTTGTGAAGTACATTGTTGGTGAGTCAGAGAACTTCTCGAATAATCTGTTTCAGTGCTTCTCGTCCCGGTTTGCGAAGGATTCGTCGCCGAAGTTGGAGCGGCCTGAGATACGCTGTCAGTTTGTCCTTTGAGACGCCTCGATGCGGCGAGAGCCACCGTCGCGCCAGCGACGCGTGGCTCTCGCACGTGTTCACGTGCGCGTCTCCATCAACGTACTCGCCGTCACCGTGAATAACTGCTTCTCGGTGGAAGTTCTCGTCATTCTCAAGCGGATCGTAGGCCCGAAATCCGTCCGTATAGACGGTTAGCGACTCCTTCTTGTGGTTGTCGAGAAGGAGTCGCACCGTCGCTTCGTCGGCGGATTTCGCCGGGACGACGTACCGCTGACCGGTGCCGCGATCAACGAGCGTGAACACCGGGGGTTTGTCCGCTTCATACGTTCCTCGTCCGCGTTTCGAGAGGGCACGCGAGCGCGACTTTCGGTCGCGCTCGCGGCCTTTCTTCCCGGCAGAGACGTAGAACTCGTCGATCTCAACCGGGCCAACCAGAGAGATGTCTGGCGCGTCGAGCGTTCTGGCGAACTGCTCGACGCGCCAGCGGAGCGAGCGATACGAAACGTCAATTTCAGCGTCTAGCTGGCGGATACTCGTGTTGAACCGGAGGAACGAGTAGAACGCGAACAACAGCTTGTCGAGGCCGATCTTCGCGTGCGCGAAGATCGTGCCGGTCTTGTCGTTGAACGTGCGGTCGCAATCCTTACAGAGATACCGTTGGTACTCTCGATAGCTGCCGTGTTTGATCACCGATTCAGACCGGCAGCGCGGGCAACAGAGGCCCTCGCGCCAGCGAACCTGCTCCAGCAGGTTCGCGGCGCTCGCCTCTGAGCTCAGCAATTCAAATGGGAACATTGCGTTCGGGTGACGCGTTCGCGTCACCCTTGCCCGCTACGCTTTCACAGCGACAGCTCTACCTGACCAACAATCTGCTTCCGAAGAGCGTACACGAACGCGAATCCGCAGGACGATGCGGGGAACCCCACGGGATTCGTGGTCGGAGAGACATACGACCCCGACAACTTCGATGCCCCGATATACGCCTCCTATGAGTATGTAGACACTGAGTCGGGAGAGCGAACCACGGATTTCACTCAGCTAGTGGAACCGTTCACCGTCCTAGAGGCGACGGACTCCGATGGTAACGCGGTGGATAATGTCTCTCCCGAGCCGAATATCAACCAAACTTCGGACGTGAGCAAGTTAGAGGAGGAGTTAGCGCAGATCCGAGAGGAGAAGAGGAGACTCCAAGAGGAAGCGCAAGAATCGACCCCGGGAGGAGCCGGCGCCGGTTTCTTTGGCGGCGGTCCGAACACGGGAGTGATCGCCGCGGTTCTCGGTGGCGGCGGCGTCGTGTACGCGCTCTTCACGCAGGGGGACTCCTAGCATGGTGAACCCGCTTGCGCCGTACCTGTCGATCATCAGTTTCGCCGTCGAGCCGATTCTCAAGCTCGGGTTCGCGATCGTCGCGATCGGGATCGTCATGGTCGCGCTCGGCTATGACCCGGTCGGCCTCGCGGTGAACTGGATCGAGATGACGATTCGGTCGTTCATTCCGGGGGTCTGACCGTGGGCCGTATCCTGATTCTTTGTGTTGCGGTGAGCCTCGCGGCTTGTGTTGCGGTCGGCGGCGCCGCCGCGCAGAGCAACGGAAGCGGACCGGGACTCGAAACGAACGCGTCCGTCGATGTCGGCGAGCCCGAGACGTACGCCCAGGAGATCGACGCCGACACCCGGCTCGTCGAGTGGCAGTACGACCGCGACCGCGGCGGGTTCAGACTGCTCTTCGAGACGGACGAGTCGACGCGGATCACGCTCACCGAGGCGGTCCAGTTCGGCGAGGGCTCCGGCTCGGGCCGAATCTACCAGCACCGGCTCCCGCAGGGGCAGACGGAGGTGTTCGTCTCGGTGCCGCTCCGCGCCGGGCAGGCGGCCGTGACCATGACCACGCCGGGCAGCATCGCGAACAACCGGTTCGCGTACGTCTCGACGGGACAGACAACGCCGGACCGACCGCCGATCAGCTACGAGCGGGCCCAGATCCTTATCCTCCTGTCGGGCGTCGGCGGCGCCGGACTCACGTTCCGCGTCGTCAAGAAGCGCCGCGAGGACGAAGAGAAATCCGTCGAGAGGGTGCTATGAATCCGGTCGATGCGGCGCGCGAGCGACCGATCCTCGCCGGCGGGCTTGTGTTGCTGTTCGTCGCCGGCGCCGAGACCGGTCGGTATCCGTACCCGTGGGAGATCGACGGCGCCGGTGTCGTCGTGACCGCCGCGGTCGCGATCGCTATCGGCGGGTACGTCGCCGGCGGCTACGTGGTCGACCTGCTTCCCGAGGAGGAAGGGATCTATCTCGTCGCGTTCGAGGCGAACGACGACACCGGCGGGGAGGTGTGGGAGCTCTCCGAAGACCAGTTCGCGGACATGGACATCCACGCCGGGAGCCTCTTCGAGTGGCCCGTCGCGAAGCGCGTCTACGAATGCCGCGAGTACCGGCCTGAGGACAACGTCGCCGTCGCCAACTGGCGTGAGTCCGTCGCGGGCTCCGAACTCGCGGGCAACGTCCAGGTGGTCGACGCGCTCGAAGCCGTTTCCGAACTCCGCGAGGAGTTCGAGCCGGACGCACAGGAAGCCCGGCGTCTCAAGCGTCGGCTCCGATCGATCGCGCGGAAGCTCGACAAGCGTCGGCTCAAGGACCAAGAGGCGATTTTGGACCCGACGCTCACCCCGTCGTTCGACGACGAGGGCGCGACCGTCTCGGCGATTCTCGACGAGGAACTACCGGACGATCTGAAACCACAGAGCATGAAGGGAGACGACATCGACACCGAGCGGAACGGCCACGGAGACACGATCGGCTTCGAGCTGCTCGACGAGACCGAGGCGCTGGAGGTGGATGATGAGCGATAAGACCGGCGCGTACGCGGCGGCCGAGCTCGCGAGCGCGCTCCGGGGCGAGGAGCCCGGCGAGCACGTCCGCGGGTACGCCGGACTCGTCGACGACCGGCGGACGCTCGCGGTCCTCAACTACTACGACGGTCTGCTCGACGAGCCGATCGAGGAGACGCGGATCGGTCGGCTCATCATATCTAACGCCGCGACCGAGACGATCGACGAGGCGGTCCGACACGGCTCGGTCTCGCAGATGAAGAGCGCGACCGGCCTCACCGGACAGGAGCGCGAAGGCGGCGACTTGTACCGCGACGCCGCCGGCGAGCTCGCGCACGAGGGTGCCATCGGACTCGTGTTCGGAGCGCCCGGCTCGGGCAAGACCGCGACCACGCTCGACGTGGCGATGTCGTGGAAGATCCGGACCGGCGGTGCGCTCATCGGAAACACGTCGTGGGACGGCTTCGACCGTGTCGTGCGCTCCGACCGTGAGATGCTCGAAGCGATGGCGGAGATCGAGGGGCCGGTGCTGGCGGTCCTCGACGAGATCGCGCAGGAGCTCTCCGGGTTCGGCTCGGGCAACAAGGCGGCCGAGCAGTTCTCGGACTCGCTGCTGTTCATCCGTAAGAAGGAGTCCAAACACGGGCCGAATCCGAAGCGCGGGAGCGTCCTGCTCGTCGGGCATACGCGCACGAAAACGGCGAAGTCGATCCGCCGGGTCGCGTCGCTCGCGATCGAGAAGCCCTCGCGGTCCGACCCCGGTCGCGCTCGCCTCTTGGAGAGCGAGGGCGGCAAGGACGACTGGGAAGAGGGGAGCGACTACAAGGGCCTGACCGATACGGCGGCGAACTATCCGGAACACGAGCCGAGCGAGTTCGCGATCGAGCTCGTCGACGAGGACGACGAGAGCGAGGGCGTCGACGCCGACTCGGTCCGGCGCGAGGAAGCGATCAGCAAGGCGATCCGCGCGGTGGAAAATCACGGGATGACGTACGCCGACGCGGGCGATCTCGTCGGCTACTCCGCGGCGTGGGTCTCCGACCGGATGGCTGAATACAGGAACGGTGAGTACGGCGAGGTAGTGAACGATGCCGCCGCGTGAATCGATAGACGCGGCGGGGATTCGCTCGTTCATTCACCCGCCCGCCCCGGCGCATACCTCTGTTTATACGCGTGCGATCGCGGCGGGGGGTCCGAATCCGCGGGGGGCCGCGCGGCCGGGGTTCGGTCGAAATTCGTTCGTCGACGGCGATCGTCGCAGCGACCAACCGCAACCCAAACGAGGATCGTCGTGAGCTACGACCCGGCGATCGTCGGTCGGTACGGGAAGCTCGTCGAGTTGTGGGCGACCGACCGCTACCCGCTCACGCTCGACTATCCGGTCGTTGACGGGCTCAAGTTCGACGCGACCGACGAGGACGGCCGCCCGTGGGACGTGAAGGGGTCGATGGTGAACGGCGTTCGACCGACGTTCAAGTTCTGGGAGGACCAGCACGAGACGCTCGGGGACGCTGACGGCGGGTACGCGCTCGTATGGTATCGGGCTGAGGGGCGGGAGATTACGGTGGTGTCGTCACGGACGGTCCGCGCTCGGGACTTAGAGATCATGAACTGGACGAATCCGGGAGAAACGCATTACCGTAGTCACTCACACGAGGCCCAGATCTCTGCTGGGCATCTTCGGTCTTAAGCACAAATCCAGATTAGCTAACCAAGCGTCATTGTTACCCGATCTGTGATCCGAACTCCAAATCCTCCTCAAAAAACTCGGGTAATGATCCGACTTGCCACAGCACAGCAACGAATACCGCATCCATATCCTCCCGTATAGTGCGTTCAATCGCAGTACCTCTGAATGTACGGGTGTACTGCGCGGCGAGACCAAATGTAAATATGAGCGCGAAGCCGAGCACATTCTCCTCAAGAATATCAATATGTTCCAGTTCTCTCTGTGGCGTTTTAATCGAAGTGGGGTGCGCACCGAAGTCGCTAAGTCGTCCGATTAGGGTATCTAGCGACTCATATTCGTCTGTGAGTGTACCGAGGAGATGTCGTCGAAGCCCGTCCACGTAATCTGAGAATGGGAGAGAGTCAAACGGATCGTACTCGTTCTCCTTGATCTCCAATCGCGCATCCTGGAACTTCTGTTTTGTCTTCTCCTGTTTCCGATTCATTTCTCTAACCACAAGGTACAATTCAAGCAGTACACGGATCCGAGAGTATGCCGTGCTATAGTGGTGGTATTTCACGGCGTGGTATACTGAAAAGAGCGCTCTGATCCCTCTCCGAAGATAGAACAATTGCATTTTGTGTTCATCGCCGATGACATCGCCGTGTAGGTGTCGTAGGGCGGTGTCAGTGTCGTGGAGGTTCTGTGTGGCGGTGAGAAGTACCCGAGCGTGTTCGCCGTGCGGGTGGTTTGTTTCAGAGTAGTCTTCGGCGACTTCCTCATGAAGAGCTTCAATGAATTCAAAATCGTACTTGCTCCACATATATGATGTGTCTAATATATCCTCCGTCCTAGTATAAGGGTAAGTGGCTCTGTTGAAATCTTCAACAGATGGTACATCCCGGGCTCTCGTGTTCAGTATAGGGGACTCATGAATCGCTCAGTACAGATGTGAGTCATTTGCTAGACAGAAGGGCACAAGAAATTGATGATAAATATTATATTTACAAATAGATGTATTATACCTACTAATGAGCACTTCCATACCGGATCCTCCGCCAGGATATCAAGAGCCAGATGAGTATGAAGAGGCAGGAACTCTCAAGAGAACATTCCTTACATCTACGGGTGTTGCTAACCTACTCCTCACAGTCGTACTATTTGTGGGAGTGGTTCGATTAATTCCGATTGACGCGGAGTTGGTCGCGGGTGTCATAGGCTCGATGAGCGGAAATTCAGCATTATCTGCTATTGTACTGGTGTTTGGTGGGTTCAGCATCATCGCATTTGGAACGGTGATCCTCCACGAGCATGTACATAAAGCCGTAATGAAGTACTTCGGGTACTCAGCTGAGATCAACTATGGAGTCCCAATCTCATACGCACTAATCGAGGAACAGATGATAGAGCGTAATCATAACCTAATCAGTCTCATATCACCGCTAATGGTTATCTCTTCAGTTTCACTTGGTGCTAGTTATCTGATTCCAAATCAACTCTTCACCGTCCTATTTGCTGGTATTTTTGTGGTCAACACGGTGTCTGCGAGCGGCGATATTCAGGGGTTTATAACGCTGTTTCGACGGCCCAGCGGGACTGTCATTTATCATACCCACGAGAACGGTATACCTCGGTCTTTTATTTACGAACCAGAGTGATGTACAAGGTTCAATTGCTATGACCCAATGGCTCTGTCAAAACCCTGAAAAACTGGTGCGAGATACAGAAGATGAAGCCGGCACAAGGGCTTCGCTTATTTCGCGTCAAATCGGATGGATCACCCGTTAGTTGAACGTGCGTATCTGTTGACGTTTCGGGTTAGCAGCAGTTGTTTCCGTCAGGATTCCATTCACACGCATCGCCCGTTGTGAGATCTTCCTCATCGATGTGAGCGGAGAGACAGGCGTGGTTACAGAAGTACTCTGCTGACCCACAGTCATCAGTACAGTCACGGACACAGATGGGATCGTGGTCGAAGATACGTGACCCGCAGTACACACATACCTCGTCAACGTCGGGTGTTCTGATAGTTGTCGACATACGTGTACTAACGACTCTCGCAGTCAAAACGGTTCCCCAGTACCGATAGGTATGTCACCTGTATTGACCGATCCGAACAGTTCGTCTTCTGAAGAGCTTCTGTGCGAGATACGCGCCCTACATTCGGCAGAATGCTAAGAATATATCACCGTTTGCGACTTTCAACAGGGCTAAAATTTTCGAGCGCGCCATCGGCGCGCGGCCCATCTCGTTAAAACGGTGGTGGTACCTTAGCTGTGTGGCCTTAGCCACACCCCTAACCGCCAACCGACCCCCCGGTGTCGGTTCGGCGTCGACGAGCAGGTCGTCGAGACCGAGATCGCGCTTGTGTTGCGGTCGAGATCGTCGCGAACCTCCCGGTCGAGAGGGTTGATCGGGGCGAAAACAGCCGGGAAAAGAGGATCTGGATAGTGTTGCCACTCACGAGGGGCCGCGCTACCGGAGCGTCTGCCCCTTCCCCCACGCGCTCCGCACCGGCCGGATCTTCGGACCCGACGCGTCGCGGTAGTGCGACACCGCCTCTTTCAGGCGCTCCGGATCGCGACCCGCACCGACCCAGTACCGCTTGAGCCGCGTCACCAGCTCCGACCAGGACTCGTCGGCGAGGTTCCCCATCCGCACCCGGAGGTGCGCCTCGCGCTCGTCGATGTGGATCCCGTTTGCTTGGCAGAACGCGATCAGTTCGTCCGTCCGCTCGTCGAGCGACTCGCGCTCCGCGTTTTGGACCGCGTTCGCCGCGGCCCCCATTGCGTTCCGGACGCCCTCACGCGCCGCGTCGAGCGCCTCAACGACCTGCTCGGCGACGTGGTGCGACCGCAACGCCACCGAGCCCTGCTCGCGAACGACCATGTCCTCGATCCTTCGGAGACCACGCCGGACGCTGTCCGGGTGCCAGTCGTGTTCGTCCGCGATCTCCGCCGGCGACACGTCGCCGCCATCCGCGACGAGCGTCTTCAGCGAGTCCCACTCGACCGGCGAGAGCCCGTCCGCGAGCTGGCGCACGACCACGTTCCGCTGGTCGCTCTCGATGCGCTCTAAGTTCAGCGGGAGGACTCGAGAGCGGTCGACGGTCTCAGCCTCGAAGTACGTATCTTCGACGAACGTGCGACCGCCGCCCGGTCCGTCGTCGTCGAGCGGCTGCGTGGGAAGCCCCGCCTCGTTGAGGGTCGCGAGGATCGCCTCTTCGAGCTCGTCGGCGATCGCCGCGTGGTCGACCGGCCGGAGGGTCTCGTCCCACCGGTTCGACTGATACGACGCCTCGACCTTCGGGTGCGCGAGCGGGTGCTCGTCGGGGAGCGACTCGGCGTTTCGCGCGTAGTAGTGCTTGAACTCCTTCGGGATCCGGTGGTCGGGGAACGCCTCGCGGATCCGCTTCGGCCCGAGCGTCACCGTGTGGTAGTACCCGGCCCGTTCGGTGTCGTCCTGAACGACCTTCCGGTACCCGGAGCGGTCGCTTTCGAGCAGGTGACCCATCCGGGCTAGCGGGCCCTCGCGGGAGTGAATCGCGCCGGACACGTCCCGGTCGATCCGGACGTACCGCGCCGCGTCGATGACGACGCTGTACTCGTCGTTGCGGCTCTCGAAGTACATCGGATCGAGCGTCACCGCCCCTGCCGCGCGCTGGATGACCGTTTCCACCTCGTCGAACTCGACGTTCGACGCGTTCACCCGGACGTTCACCGCGTCGCCGAGATCCCACATCGGCCGCGCGACCGATTTCCCCTCGGTGGATTCGAGCCCGCGCCACCGCGGCTGAATCAGGGCCTTCACCTTCCGCTCGCCGACCTCGTCGTCGGCGACCGCGTTCAGCCGGAACTCCCGGAGCGTGTCGAAGTCGACGCGCGTCCCGTCCGGCGTCTCGCCCCCGTCGGGCGGCGCGAGCCCGGACTCCTGATAGGAGAGCGTCACGCGCCACTTCTCGCCGTCGAGCGTGAAGCTCCCGCGCCGGCTTCCGGTCGCGTCGACGAGCCGCGCGGAGCCGAACCATGCCCCGAGCCCGGAGTACACGTAGTTCGCCATGTACTCGTGCGGGGCCGTCTCGACGGCCTTCATCGCGAGCGCACCTCGCGACGCGGAACCACGATCGGGCGCTTCGACCCGTCGACGAACACCGCACCGAGCCGGACCCACGGCGCCCGGTCAGACTCGTCGGTCGGATCGTCGACGTCGACGATCGCGGCTTCGGGCGCGATCGCGAGGACGTACCGACACGCGTCGCAGGTGTATCCGCGGGCGTTGATCGCGTCACCGTCGACACGCGTCGGGTTCTGGTTCGCGAGCCGGAGCGTCGCGACCGCCGGCGCCCCGAGCGTCTCGGTCACCTCCTCCTGACACCGCGGACACGCGGCGTACTTCTCGCTCCCTTCCCAGCGCGCCGCGGGCCGCCGGAGTCCGTAGGCTGCGGAACTCACGGCTCCACCTCGCTCGGGTGGAAGATCCGTGACCACGCGACCTGCGAACACTCCGGGCGGTCGTCTCCGCCGGAGCGCCACCCGGTGATCGCGTCGTTGACGACCGTCGCGGGCACGACCTTCATCGCGACCGGGTCGCGGCCGGGTCGCGGTTCGCACACCGCGAAGAGGTAGCTCCCGCCGGCGTCGCGGAGCTGCTCGTGCTGCTCACGCCGGAGGTAGAACCGCCCCCGGCGACCGCTTGCGAGCCGCGGGATCGCGCTTTTGATCTCGACGAGCGAGCCGACTTCGAGCAGGCAGATCCCGACGAACGGGAGCGACCCCGACGGCACGATGAGCGTCGCGGCGCGGGCGTCGACGTGTTCGGTCTCGTCGTCGGGGACGTACGCGAGCCCATCGACTGCTTCGAGGACCGCCGCCTCGGCGTTCTCTCCCGCTCGCTTCGACGAGACGGGACCGCTCGCACGGCTCACGCGAACACCACCACCAGATTCACCGCGGCGACGGCAGCGCCGATCGTCGCGATCCCGAACCCGACCCACGTCGGGGCGTCGACCGCGTCGGCGGCCGTCGGCCACGCACCGCAACACAAGCCGACGACCGCGAGCATCGCGACCGCCGCGGGCAGCTCACCGAGCGCGAGCAACTCGCGGACGATCGGGTTCGCTTCGGCGTTTGGACCGACTGCTCGGGCCGCGAGGATCGTCGTCGTCGCGTCGAGCACGCCGTGCGACGTGAAGATCGCAGCGACCTCGCCGCCGCGATCGCTCACCGAAACCACCTCAGTTTCGCGAGGACGCGATCGCGGCGCGTCACCCGGAACGCCGGTTTTCGCACGTCGTCCCACCGGAGCGGGAGACGCGGACGGGCGTGGCGCCCGGTCGCGCACTCGTCGAGCTTCCATCCGACCCACAGCTCGCACTCGGGACAGTACCAGGGCGACTCCGACCGCGGTCGCTCTCGGCGGGAAGATGAATCGCTCACGCGGATCGCCCCCGTTCGGCGTCCCGCTCCCAGCGGAGTCGAGCGGCGTCGCGGACGTGCGACCGCGGACCCTGCGCCGGGTCGTAGAGCCGGCTCGCGCGGACGAACGGGCTCATCCCGACAGCCCTCCGTTCCACGGCTCGCCGGCGTTGCGAGCGGGACTCGTCTGCGGGTCCGGTGTGTCGACGTCTTTCCCAGCTGCGCTCCCCTCGCAGATTCGCACCCACGAGTCGCACTCGGGACAGCGGTGCGCGCGGTCGTCCTCGTCGCCGTGGACGCGACGAAAGTCCACGGGTACGTGGGCGTCGCAGCGAAGGCAGTTGCTCCGGCTACTGTGAGATCGGAGCAACATCACGCCGACACCACCTCGGCTAACGCGGATCGGGGGACGGTGGTGACTACCGGCTTAATTCTTGCCCGGACAAGACACGCCAGCGGTGCCTCTAGGGGTGTAGAAGACCGAAATTGGGTGGCTGGGGAGTCCCAGCCCACCAATTTACTCGGGCGGAGCCCGAGTTGAATTAAGGTGGGCCAACACGGATTTGAACCGTGGACCTCCCGGTTATCAGCCGAGCGCTCAACCTGACTGAGCTATTGGCCCAGGTGAGCGCATTCAGTCGTTGCGCGGGTAGGATTTTAAGGGTTTCCTTTCGAAGGCCGCCCCGCCGTGTGGCGGTTTCACGGGGGATCGCGACCCCGGCGCCGTCAGTCGCTTCCCTTCCGCTCCTCCTCTTCGACGGTGAAGTCCACGTCGACGACGTCGTCGTCCGTCGACGCGCCACCGGAGCCCGCGTTCCCTGCGACGCTCTCGTCGGCGTCCGTGCCGCTGCCGCCGTCGAACCCGTCGGGGTCGCTCCCGGGACCACCGGGGAAGCCGCCGCCCATCGAGAACCCGCCCTCACCGTCGCCCGGGAAGCCGCCGACGTAGACGTTCCCCGAGAAGAAGCCGTCCGTCTCGCGTTCGAGGTACGGGACGACGACGTACTTCTTCAGGGCCATTCGGATCGGAACCCGCGAGAGCGGGAGGGCAAGGAGGAACCCGACGGCGTCGGTGACGAGCCCCGGCGTGAGCAGGAACGCGCCCGCGGCGATGAGCAGCCCGCCGTCGAGCAGTTCGTCGGTCGGCGGCGAGCCCCGGGCCAGTTTGCGTTGGATGCGCGCGAGCGTCGCGCGTCCCTCGGCGCGCAGCAGGAGCATGCCGAGGACGGCCGTCAACACGACGAGCGCGACCGTGACGGCCCACCCGAGCCGCGTCGCGACCACGATCAGGAACAGCGCGTCCACGAGGGGGACGACGAGCAGCAGCGCGAGCAGCGTTCGCGGGCGCATACCCCCGCCTTCCCGCCGGGCACGCATAGCCCTTTTCGTCGCGGTCGCCCGCATCGCCGGTCGCGTCCACCGCGACCGCCACCGCTTTGCCCGCCCGGTCCGAGCCCGCGGTATGGACATCGTCGGCGCGCTCGGACGCGACCCGCCGGACCGCGAGTCGCTGCCGCGGTGGGTCGCGCCGCTCCCGAAACGGCTGGAGGACGTCGCCTTCCGGTTCGCGTGGGTCATCGTCGTCATCAACCTCGTCGGCACCGCGTTCGGCTTCTGGTACTACCGGTTCCAGTTCCGCGCCCTCCCGATGGAGATGTGGCTCTTCATCCCCGACAGCCCCGGCGCGACGCTGCTCATCGCGCTCGCGCTCGGCGCGTGGGCGCTCGGGCGGTCGAGCGACACCCTCGCCGCGCTCGCCTTCTTCGGCAACGTCAAGCTCGGGCTGTGGACCCCGTACGTCCTCGTCGTCTTCTGGCCGGAGTTCCTCGCGGTCAACGGCCCCGGGCTGTACGCGTTCCTGCTCGTGAGCCACCTCGCGATGGTCGTCCAGGCGTTCGTCCTCTACCGCATCACCGACTTCCCGCTCCGCGCGGTGGCGATCGCGACCGCGTGGTACACCGTCGACCTGCTGATGGACTACTTTGTCCCCGTGATCGGCGACGTGACACACACCGCGCTGCCGTACGCCGACGGCGAGCCGTGGTTCACGACGACCGTACTTCAGGTCGCGGCCGCCGGCGCGGTCGTACTTACCGTGATCCCGCTGTTCTGGACGCTCGGAACCCGTATCGCGACGCTCCGACGCCGCGCGGGCGACCTCGGGACGTAGCCAGTCCGACGCCACCTCCCGCTCACCGATTTAAGTGATCGGCCCGCTTCGACTGTGCTATGAGCCACTACGAGCGGATCGCCGACATGTCGGTGACGATCGAGTCCGTCGCCCGCCGGCGGTACGTCGCCGACACGACGAGCGGCTTCGAGCGGACGACGACGGAGTACCGGCTCTCCGGCGACGGCGTCGTGGGGCGCGGCGAGGACGTGACCTACGAGACCGCCGACCACGACGCGCTCGCCGGGACCGACCCGATCGACATCGAGGGCGAGTGGACGATCGACGCGCTCTCCGACCGACTCAACGAGATCGACCTCTTCCACGGAACGCCGCCCGAGAACGAGACCGCACGCAACTACCGGCGCTGGGCGGTCGAGAGCGCGGCGCTCGACCTGGCGCTCCGGCAACGCGAGGAGACGCTGGGCGACCGGCTCGGCGTCGACCCCGATTCGGTTCGGTTTGTCGTCTCCACTCGCCTCGGTGATCCCCCGTCGACCGACCGGGTCGAGGAACTGCTCGCGCGCAACGCCGACTTGGAGTTCAAGCTCGACCCCACCGCGGAGTGGCCGCAGTCGGCGTTCGAAACTCTCCGGAAAACCGACGCCGTGCGCGTCCTCGACCTCAAGGGGTGGTACGAGCGGACCGAGGTCGACGTCGAGCCCGACCCGGAGCTGTACCGCGACGTGTTCGCGGCGTTCCCGGCGGCGGTCGTGGAGGACCCCGCGTTCACGCCCGCGACCAGCGCGCTCGTCGAGCCGCAGGCTGACCGCCTCTCGTTCGACTACCCGGTCGACGGCGTCGAGAGTCTCGAATCGCTCCCCGTCGAGCCGGGGTGGTGTAATATCAAACCCTCGCGGTTCGGCACCCTCGAATCGCTGTTCGAGACGATCGCATACTGCGAGCGCGAGGGGATCCGGATGTACGGGGGCGGCCAGTTCGAACTCGCCAGCGGCCGCACCGCGATCCAGACGCTCGCCGCGCTCTGTTACTCGGGCGGGCCGAACGACGTGGCGCCGCGCGCGTACAACTATCCCGACGCCGAGCCGCCGTACCCGAAGAGCCCGCTCCGCCCGAGCGATGACGCGGTCGGCTTCGAGTTCTGAAGCGAGGGATTCGAGCCGGGCACTGACGCGGTAGTTTATAAACAAATTCGCGGTGGCGCGTGCCTGCGAGGCCGCTCCGCGGCCGAGCAGCACGCGCGAGGGAGTCGGTCGACCGGAGCGAAGCGGAGGGAGGCCGACGAGGCTGGAGAGGCGTGAGGTGCGGTTGCGGGGTGGGACTCAAATGGATAGTTGCGAGGGCGAAGGCGCGCGACGCGAGCACCGCAGGAGCGAGTGAAGCGAGCGACGAGGAGCGTGGTTCGAGAGAGCGAAGCTCTCACGTTATCACGAGACGCCTCCGGCGTCTCGAACGACAGCGAGCGCACCGAGCCCTCGCGACTGGGGCTTTGGAGCTGTTCACCGTCGATCGTTCGTCAGTCAGGTACAGCCGAGCGACTGGGGTCTGGAGGTGTTTTCCGCCGATCCACAGCTGGCCGATTGTACCAATTCGGCTGAAATCTCTGCGCAACCGACTCCACCGTCTCACACCGATACTTAAGAGACGAATTTCAGTAGGTCGTCGCGGTTGTGGTCGTGGAAGCGCGTTCGGAGACACTCCTCCAGCGCCTCGATGTCGCCGCGCTTCGCGCAGATCGGAGCCACGCGGTCGGACCACTGCTGCCACGGCGGGTAGAGGCCGAGCCGGTCGCAGATCGCGTCGAGCCGCTCGTCGAGGTCGTCGATCTTGTCGGTCTTGTTGACGGCGATGATCGGCTCGACTCCCACGTCTTCGAGGAACCCGAACATCTCCACGTCGTGCGGAATATTCCCCCGCTCGGCGTGACGGTCGATGATGTCGACCGCGGCCTTCCCGTCCATCACGACGACGCCGGCGAGAATGGAGTCCGCGTTGTCCTCTAGGTAGCGGACGATGTCGGTCTTGATCTGCTCGCGGTGCTCCTCCTCGACGCCGGACATGAAGCCGAAGCCGGGTAGGTCCGTGAACATGAAGCTCTCGCTGGCCCAGTCGAAGTGGTTCGGCTGGCGGGTGACGCCCGGTTTGCCGCCGGTCGAGAAGTCGTGGCCCGTCAGCTCGCGCATCAGCGTGGACTTGCCGACGTTCGAGCGCCCCACGAGGACGACCTCGGCGTCGCGGTCCGGCCGGTCTTCGAACATACGCGTACGTGGTCGGTAGAGCGGTTTAAAAGGCGCGTCGCGGCGGCGCGGTCTCAGGCGGTCGCGGCGTCGCCGACGCTCTCCCTCCCGGCGTCGATCCCGTCGGTCCGGTCCGCGAACGCCGCGCCGAACATCCGGAACACGGCGACCTGTCCGTAGAACTGGACGAACGGGACGAGCACCGACCCGACGACGGTCACGAGGAGCACGACGGAGACGACGAACACCCCGATCGCGACGAGAATCGGTGCCAGTACTGCGAGGAGGTAGTCGGCGCTGAAAAGCGTGGGTTTGAGCAGGTCGACGTCGAACGCCGCGCCCGCCCTGCCGCGGACCGCGTACGCCGTGAGGGCCGCCGGGACCGCGTAGTAGACGAACAGCAGCACCGGGAGAAACGCCAGCGCGAGCAGCGCGCCGGTCACCCCGATGAGCGCACCCAGATCGCCGCCGACGCCCGACCCGATCCCGGCGACGACGGTGACGAGGACCACGTAGAGGACGACCGGGACGACCGAGTACGCGAGCGCGATCAGCGCCCCGACGACGCCCTTCGCCAGCAGGTCGCCCCAGTCGTCGAACTCCGGCGGCTCGTCGTCCCCCGCGACGGTGCGCTCCAGCACCCGCACGAGATATCCGAACACGAGGAACGTCGGGATCACCAACACCGAGAGCAGCCCCAATACGCCGCCGACGACCATCCGCCCGACCCAGTCGCCGCGCACGGGATAGGAGAGTCCGTCTTCGATCATACGCCGTGATGACGGCGATCGGGTATATAACTCCCCGCCGTTCGCCGCGTCGCCGACTACTTGTCCGCGAGGGCCGACCGACTCCCATGGACAAAGAGGCTGTCCGCGAGGCGGTGTGGGACGCGTTCGACGAGGGCGATCAGGCGCGGTTCCCGTTCCCGCCGCACGACCGGATCCCGAACTTCGCCGGCGCGGACGCCGCGGCGACGCGGCTCGCGGAGACCGAGGCGTGGGAGTCGGCCGCGACGCTGAAGGCCAACCCCGACGCGCCGCAGCTGCCGGTCCGCCGGGCCGCGCTCCGCGCCGGGAAGACCGTCTACGTCGCGCAGCCGCGGCTCCGCGACCCGAACCCGTTCCTCCGCCTCGATCCGGCCGAGATCCCGCCCGACGAGATCGACGACGCGACGACCGTCTCCGGCATCTCCGAGTACGGGACGCCGACAGCGCCCGATGGCGTCGCGCGCGTCGACCTGATCGTCGTCGGCTCCGTCGGCGTCACGACGGGCGGCGCCCGGGTCGGCAAGGGCGAGGGGTACAGCGACCTGGAGTGGGCGGTGCTCCGCGAACTCGACGCCGTGGATGACGACACGACGGTCGCGACGACGGTTCACGAGCTCTCCGTCCTCGACGGACCAGAGTCGGCGGTCGGAGCCGATGTCGACCTCCAGGAGCCCGACGCTCACGACGTGCCGCTCGACCTCGTCGTCACACCGGAGCGAGCGCTCCGGACGGAGACGGCGTACGCGCGACCCGACGGCGTCGACTGGGACGCGCTCGACGCGGAGAAGCTGTCCGAGATACCGGTTCTCGCGGAACGGGCGCCGGAAGAAGGATAACGACCGCTGCGACCCTCGCCGCGGGAATCAGTCGGCGTGCTGCGGCGTCGGTGCTGATCGCGCCGACCGGTGGTCGGCGACGTGGCCGCACTTCGGACAGACGAGCGTCCGCTCGTCGCCGTCACTGACGACGAGCCACCCGTCCGACAGGGGGCTTTCGAAGCGACACTCCGGACAGAAGAGGACCGACTTCCCGCGGGAGGGCGGGGAACCGCTGGCGTCTGCGTTCATGTTCTACTGTACGGGTCCGAGGTATAAGGGCCTTGTTCGACCTGATCGTTCAGTATGATCGACTTTACCACGCCGATTTGTGACTCGCTTCCGAATATTCTAGGCCGTACGTTTACTAAATGAGGAAAATGTTGATCGGCATCGTTCACAATCGTTCCGCGGAGACCGGCGGGGGATCGGCGGGTCGCGTCCGGGAGTTTGGCGGGGGCTGTGCTCGCGCGAGGGCGCTCCCCTGCCCGCTCTGGGTCGACGCGCCGACCGCGCTTACCGCGCCAGCGGCATGTTGTAGCTCGTCTCCTCGTCCATCACGTACTCCCAGGTGGCCTCGCACTCGCAGGACACCTGCTCGAACACGCTCGGGTCCTGCCGCCTGTCGAAGTCCTTGATCGCGGTCTGGACGCGGTCGTCGCACTCGCCGCAGTTGTGCGCGCCGCGGTCGGAGCCGTGCCCCACGGGATCGGAGACGACGATGGCGTCGACGTCGGCGGTCTCCTCCAGTACGTGCGCGACCGACCAGAGCCACGGCGGCCGGTAGCCCCCCTCGAAGAACAGCTCGTCGACCATCGTGTACCGCTGGACGTTCGTCGGGTTCATCGAGACCGTGTGACAGCCGTCGACGGCCGCGCAGCGCCGGATCGAATTGATCATGTCGGCGGCGGCCTCGGGCTCCGCGAGGAAGGGCGGCTTCATCAGGAGGTACGCTTTGATCCCCACGTCGGCGGCGAACTCGCCGTCGGCCGCGGCCGCCTCGGCGCAGGCGTCCTCGAAGTCGGCGAAGTCGAAGTACTTGTTCACGCAGTCGTGACGGACGCGGTCGGTCGCCGTCTCCAGCCCGACCGCCACGTCGGTGGCGATCTCGTGGTCCGCGAAGTCGGCGATCTTCTCGCGGTCGACGAAGTCCGGCAGCGATTCGACGACGATCCGGTCGCGGTCCGCGAACGTCTCGGCGATCGCCCGCCGCGTCTCCGCGGGGACCTCGCGCTCGTCGAGGAAGGAGCCGGAGGTGTAGATCTTGATCAGCTCGGCCGGCTCGTCGGCCTCCTCGGCCTCGTGATCGAGGCACGCGTCGATCTGGGTCATGAGGTCCTCGTGCGCGACGCTGCCGCCCTCGACCGACTCCGCGACGTACCCGCACATCGTACAGCCCCCGGCGCGCGCCCACCGACAGCCGCCGGTGTTCAGGATGATCGTGAGGGAGTTCACGACGCCGTCGGGCGTGTTGTCCTCGTCGATCCAGACGCGGGTGGGCTCCGTCGGGTCGTACGTCTCCGAGCGCTCGGCGCGGATGTCGCGCATCACGGCGTTGTGCGCGTCCATCCCGCGCCCCTGCTCGTACGCGTCGGGGCTCGGCTGGCTCATTGTCGGTGGAAGCGGGCGAGCGCGTAAAGCGGTGTCGTCATCGCGGGAACGGCCGGCGCGTCGCTGCGGGTGTGATCGCGTCTGGCCCGCGGGGACACTCTTCCGCGCGCCCACCGCGGTCGAGTCCCTCGCCGACCCGTCTCAGAAGGGTTGTTTGTGAAAGATTCTCAAACATCGCGAATTGATAAATATATACTATTTCATAGAAAGATTTTATACACATCACTAAGTGAAATAATTCGATGTCACGGGACCGTGACTACGGACGGCGTGACGTGTTGCGAGCGGGTGGAATCGTACTCGGCGGGTCGCTCGTCTCGGGATCGGCGACGGCCGCCGACGGCGACGGCGCGACGACGCTCACAGTCCTGTCGTACAACGACATTCAGACGGCTGCGGCGGAGGACAAGAAGTTCCCGCGGCTGGTGACGCTCATCGAACAGCGCCGGGCGGCGGCCGACGGGCCCGTCGTCGTGGTCGGCGGCGGCGACGAGGTGGGGCCGCACGCGCTGAGCCCCGTCTCGCAGTGGCGCGCGCCGGTGGACGTGCTCAACGAGGTCGAGCCGGACGCCGACGTGATCGGGAACCACGAGTTCGACTACGGGCTCGACCCTATCTCGGACGTGACGGCCGACTCCGAGTTCCCGTGGCTCGCGACGAACCTCGTCGACAGCGAGACCGGCGAAGCGTTCGACGGAACGGAGTCCGTCCGAATCGTCGAGCGAGGCGGTGTCAAGGTCGGTCTGATCGGACTCGTCGACGAGGGCGCGACGTTCGGAAAGACGAACATCAAATTCAACGAAGAAGGATTGACCCTCGAAGAGTACACCGAAACCGGCCCCGCCGAAGCGAAGCGGCTCAAGGAGGACGAGGGCGTCGACGCCGTCGTCGCCCTCGCGCACACGGGCATCGGCGACGCGGAGGCGCTCGCCGAGGCCGACGCGGACGACGACATCGACGCGATCGTCGTCGGCGACGACGAGCAGTTCTATCCGCCCGAGGAGGTCGACGGATCGATCGTCTCCGAGGCTCGGGCCCGCGCCCGTTACCTCAGCGAAATCGAACTGACGATCGACGGCGGCGAGGTCACCGCGTTCGACGGGGAGCTGATCGAGGTCACCGACGACATCGAGAAGGACCCGACCGCGTCCGACATCATCAACGAGTACCGCGGAGAGGTGAGCCTGGACTCGGTGATCGTGGAGACGGAGACGCCGCTCGACGCCACGTTCGGCTCGAACTACCACCGCGAGACGAACTACGGAAACGTGGTCACCGACGCGATGCGCGAGCGCGTCGACGCCGACGTCGCGATCACGAACGCCGGCGGCATCCGCTCCGACTCGGTGTACGGGCCCGGCGAGATCACCGGCGGAGACATCTTCAACACGCTTCCGTTCCCGAACACCGTCGTCTCGCTTGAGCTCACTGGCGAGGAGCTCGTCGAGACTTTGGAGAGCCAGGTCGTCACGCTGGAGAGCGACACCGGGCAGAACTTCGGCGAAGAGATCTCTCAGCAGACCAGCGGCCTGCGCTTCGAGTGGGTCCCCCACAACGACGCCGACGAACCGATCCGCGACGTGTACGTCGACGGCGAGCCGCTCGACCCCGAGGAGACGTACGAAGTGGCCGTCAACAGCTTCATCGCAAACGGCGGGAGCAGCTACCCGCTCGACGACAAGCCCGTCGAGGACACCGGCGAACTCCAGGCGACGACGGTCGTGAACTACTTAGAGGAGAAAGATACCATCGCTCCGACCGTCGAGGGGCGGATGCAGCGCGTCGACCGCGACCTGCCCGACGCCGCCGTCACCGTCGACGGGAACGGCAAGGTGGTCTCTCAGTTCGACGCGCCCGACGACGTCCAGTCGGTCGCCGAGGACACCGTCGCCGTGTGGACGCCGGAAGGTGACCACGTCGACGCGGAGAAGGTCGTCTTCGACGAGGAGGACGAGACTCTCGTCGTCCGGGTCGACGACAGCAACTTGGCGGACACGATAGAGGACGCGGACGACGGCGACGAGGTCGCGCTCGACATCTACGCCGAGTACGAGTCTAGCGAGTACGACCACATCTACTTCGAACGCTCTCGGCTGAACGCGGACGTGTCGGCGACCGTGCGCCGCCGCGGTCGGGGCCTCGGCAGCGCCGGTCCGCCGGGACGCTGAACGCAGGCGGGTTTAGCGCTCGTCGTCGCGGTCGCCCGCCGTCTCCGGTCCGCGCCCCCAGGCGACCGCGATCGCCGCTCCGATGACCGCGCCGACCGCGTTGACCGCGGCGTCCCCCCACGCGAAGGAGCGCCACGGGATCGGCGCCTGGACGAGTTCGATGCCGAACCCGAACGCGACCGCGGCGGCGGCCGCGAGGAAGGGGTCGACCCGCCGTCTCCCCGTTGTCGGAACGAGGAGGCCGGCGAGGACCGCGTACCCGACTACGTGGAACGGATCGGTGAGTCCGATTTCGGCGGGGAGAGCGTCGAGGACGCCGCCGAGCGCGCTCTCGCCCCCGCCGGACGATCCGGGCACCGGGACCACCGACGCGACGAACACGGCGAGCGCGAACCCGAACGCCCTCGCTCGCTCACGCCTGATCGACCCTAAGCGGCGCCTGATCTCCCCCGGACGCCGAGCGGTCGCCTCTCCCCGTCTGCCTCGGTCGGTCACGGTCGTGCTTCGAGTCGCCGGCAATTATGGACTGCGTCTTCGCGATATTCGGCGCCCGACCCGTAAGACCGACCGAAACCGGTCGTTTACACTACGCCGCTACCGGACGCTGTGAATCTCTCACACCGCGCCGCAGTCTCCGGATATTCGCGCGGTGAACGCTCGGGCTACTGATAAACGTCGCACCTCCGAGGCGTTCACTTTTGTAACGCTTTACGGTTTCGTACGGAGGTCAACAACTAACACGCTGTGGTCCTTCTATAATGATAGAGCATTACATGACTGAAATGGGCGGCTACCGCGACCGTGTGGCACAGGTCGACCTCAGCGGCGGGGAGGTCAACTACCACGGGATCGACGACGAGGACGCGGAGAAGTACATCGGCGCGCGCGGACTCGGCGTTAAATACGTCTTCGACAAGGGGCCCGACGTGGACCCCCTGGGACCGGAGAACCGACTGGCGTTCATGACCGGACCGCTCACGGGTACCCAGACCGTGATGAGCGGTCGGATCGCCTTGGTGACGAAGTCCCCGCTGACGGGGACCGTCACCGACTCGCACCACGGCGGCTGGTCCGGCGCCCGGCTCAAGTGGGCCGGACTCGACGGCGTCCTCCTCGACGGAGAGAGCGACGAGCCGGTCTACCTGTTCGTCGAGGACGGCGACGTGGAGGTGCGCGACGCCTCCCACCTCTGGGGACAGGGCGTCCACGACACGATCGACCAGATCGGCGAGGAGGTCGACGGGAAGGTCGGCCGCGACGTCTCCGTGATGGCGATCGGGCAGGGCGGCGAGAACCAGGTCCGCTACGGCTGCGTCATCAACGAGGACGACCGCGCCTCGGGCCGCGGCGGCACCGGCGCCGTGATGGGCGCGAAGAACGTGAAGGCGGTCGTCGTGAAGTCGGGCACCAACATGCCGAAGCCCGCCGACCCCGAGACGTTCCAAGAGGGGTACCAGCAGGCGATGGAGGTCATCCGCGAGTCCGACGTGACCGCGCCCAACGAGGGCGGCCTCTCGATGTACGGGACGAACGTCCTGATGAACGCGACCGAGGAGATGGACGGCCTCCCGACGAAGAACGCGAAGTACACCTCGACCGAGGCGTACCACGACGCGGAGGGCGCGGACATCGAGGCGGAGCAGGTCTCCGGCGAGAACGTCCGCGAGAACATCCTCGTCGACGAACCGACGTGCCACTCCTGTCCCGTGGCGTGTAAGAAGGAAGTCGACGTCAACGTCACCCACAAGGGCCAGGAGATGAACGTCCGCACGGAGTCGTACGAGTACGAGTCCGCGTGGGCGCTCGGCCCGAACTCGGGCCACTCCGACCGCGACGAGATCGCCCGCATGTTGGAGCAGTGTAACGACCTCGGTCTCGACACCATCGAGGCCGGCAACATGATGGCGATGGCGATGGAGATGAGCGAGGAGGGCAAACTCGACGGCGTCGGCCACCTCGACTGGGGCGACTCGGAGACGATGATCGACCTCATCGAGGAGATCGGTCACCGCTCGTCCGACCTCGGCGACCTCCTCGCGGAGGGTCCCGAGCGCGTCGCCGACGCGAAGGACGCGCACGGCAACAAGCTCTCCGTGAAGGGCCAGACGATGGCCGCCTACGACCCGCGCTGTATGAAGGGGATGGCGATCGCGTACGCCACCTCGAACCGCGGCGCGTGCCACCTGCGCGGCTACACGCCGGCCGCCGAGATCCTCGGGATCCCGGAGAAGGTCGATCCGTACGAGTGGGAGGGGAAAGGCGAGCTCACCGCCACCTTCCAGGACCTCCACGCGGTGTCGGACTCGTTCGATATCTGTAAGTTCAGCGCGTTCGCTGAGGGGATCGAGGAGTACGTGCTCCAGTACAACGGTGTGACCGGCCAAGACCTCTCGGAGGACGAGCTGTTTGAGGCCGGCGAGCGCATCTACAACCTCGAGCGCTACTACAACAACCTCGCCGGCTTCGAAGGCGCGGACGACACGCTGCCGAACCGGTTCATCGAGGGCCACCCGGACGCCATCCCCGGCACGGGCGCCAGCGAGGGCGAACTCGTCGAACTCGACCAGCTGAAGGCCGAGTACTACGAGAGCCGCGGCTGGGTCGACGGCGTCGTCCCGGACGAGAAGCTCGCCGACCTCGGCATCGACGTCGGCCCCGGCACCGGCGTCTCCGCCGGCGACTCCGCGGCCCCCGCCGACGACTGAGCGGGAACGCGTCCCGAGCGAGGGCGAGAGCGCTCGCGCGTCGACGCCTCTCGCCGCTTCGTGTTTATTTTTAAGTGAGCTCCGCCGGAAGCTCCGCGTATGGCACACGACCCGCTCTCGCCCTCCGAGGCCTTCCGCACGCGCGTCGGCATCACGCTCGCCGCCGTGAGCCTGTTCGTGTTCGTCTACTCGCTGCTGATCCTCGGACAGATACTGCTCGGCGTCTGGACCGTCCTCGTCCTCACCGTGGGACCGTACCTCTCGTACCGGCTGTTCGCCGCGCTCGACTCGCTCGCCGACGCCGCCCAGCGGATCGCCGCCGCCCGCGAGCGCGAGGTCGACCGCGACGCCCGGTCCGGCCGCCCCGTCGACCGTGAGAGCCCGGACGGGAGCGAGCGCCGGTCGGAGCGCGCGACCGAGCGCGATCGCTGATGGCGGCCTCGCTCGTCTCTATCACTGCCCGCTCACGCGAACACGACGAACCGGAAGACCCACAGCGTTCCCATCCCGGTCGCGATGGTCGCGAACACGTTTTCGGTCCGCCACGCGACCGCGCCGGCGACGGCGCCCGCGATCAGCCGCTCGTCGAGGAAGGTCGCGGTGACGGACGGCCCGAGCGTCACCAAATCGGGGAGGACGAGCGCCGCGAGGACGGCCGGCGGGACGTACCGGAGCGGCCGCTGGAGGCACGTCGGGACGCCGTCGATCCGCCCGAACAGGTGGATGAAGGAGAGCCGGATCCCGTAGGTGATGACGCCGATGACCGCGATTGCGACCCAAGCGCGCGGGGAGGCGGCGAGGGCGCCGAGACCACTGCTCACGACACCCTCACCTCCGTCACGAGGCCGGCCGCGACCCCGCACAGCGCGCCGACGAGCAGGCCGAGGTTGAGCGGGAGCCCGGCCGCGACGACCGCGACCGCGCCGCCCGCGACGCCCGCGACGGTGGTCGGTCGGTCCTTCATCGCGGGGACGAGGAGCGCGAGGAAGACGAGCGGCACCGCGAAGGTGAGCCCCCACGCGTCGGGGACGCCCGCGCCGAGGACGACGCCGACGACCGTCCCGATCTGCCAGACGATCCACAGCGACGCGGCCGCGCCGAGGTAGTAGCGCCACCGGCTCCGGTCCGGGTTCTCATCGAACTCAGCGACCGAGAGGGCGTACGCCTGGTCGGTGAGGAGGTAGGCGAGCCCCGCGCGGAGCCGGCGACCGTAGTCGGCGAAGTGCGGCGCGATGGAGGCGGAGTACATCAGCATCCGGAGGTTGATCACGGCCGCCGTCCCGACGACGACGGCGAGGGGCGCGTTTTCGCCGAGCAGTTCGAGCGCCGCGAGCTGGGAGGCGCCGGCGAACACGATCACGGACATCCCGACCGCCTCGGCGAGACCGAGCCCGGCGTCGACCGCCGCGATCCCTGCGACGAGGGCGAACGGCGCGACGCCGAGCATGAGCGGCGAGACGTCGCGCACGCCGGCTAATAGGTCCTCGTCGAAGACGCCCCCGCCCACGGCTACTCCTCCCGCGGGTACGGCGGCTCGTCGTACTTCGCCGCGAGGTGGTCGGCGTGGTCCAGCTTCGCGTTCGCCTTCCGGAAGGCGCCGAGCAGCGAGTGGATCTCACGCTCGGTCGGGTGCGCGCGCCCGAGCAGCCGGCGCATCAACAGCGCGTTCTTCTCGCGGACGTGGTCGCGCTGCCCCGTCGCCGCGAGGAACTCGTCGAAGAACTCGTGGAAGCGCTCGAGGTCGGCCTCCGGAGCACGGGTCACCTCCGTGTCGGGCAGCTGCGTCTCCTCGACCGTGAGATCGCGAAGCTCGTACAAGAGGACCGTCGCGGCCTGCCCGAGGTTCAAGACGGGGTAGTCGTCGTCGGCCGGGATCGAGCACACCTCGTCGAGCCGCGAGAGCTCCTCGTTGTTGAGCCCCCGCCCCTCGCGGCCGAAGACGATCGCGGTGGGCGCGTCGACCGTCTTCAGCGACTCGCGCAGCTCGACCGGGGTCTTGAACGGGAACCGCTCGTGGCTACGGTCGTCCTCGCCGGTGATCGCGGTCGTGCCGACCGTGTGGTAGTTCGCGACGACCTCGTCGAATGTGACCTCGTCGGCGTTCGGAAGCACGTCCTCGCGGGCGTGTCCGGCGAAGCCGTACGCCTCGCCGTCCTCCGCGATCTCCGGCGGGTTCACGAGCTTGAGGTCCGTGAGCCCGAAGTTCTTCATCGCCCTCGCGATGGTGCCGACGTTGCCCGGCGTCTCGGGCTCGACGACGACGACCACGGGCTTCCGTCGACCGCTCGCGGGCGTTTCGACCGCGTCGACGTCAGACTCCTCGTCGCTCATCGGTCCGACGGGTAGTCGGTCGAGAGGTCGAGGTCGGACTCGGCGAGATCCTCTTCCGTCAGCTCCTCGTCCGAGCGCTCCTTGCCGGCGAGTTCGACGATGTCGATCCGCTCGCCCTGGAAGTCCTCTTCGAGCCGCTCCTGGACCTCCTGCTGATCGGGCAGGTCCGGGAGGCCGTCGGGGTCCTCGTCGACGTGCTCGACCGAGCCGTACCCCTCCGGCGCCTCGTTGCCGGCGGCGACCCACTCGTGGAACCGGTCGGCGAACTCGACGGACCCCTTGTACTCGCTGCCGCCCGCCTCGCGGAACCAGTAGAGCAGGTCGGGTTCGTGCTCGGCGCAGAGCAGCACTTCGCCCTCCGGTTCGCCGTACACGATCTCCGCCTGCCTACAGCGGTTGATCTCCTCGTCGCCGTGCTCGAGGTAACAGACATCGCAGGGCTCTTCGACGAGGGTGACGAGCCGCACGAGTCGCTCTCGCGGATCTTCGGGGATCTCGTCGAGGGGCTTCAGCTCCTCGTCGTCGGTGAATATCTCGTCCTCCTCGAAGCGCCACCCGCGGAGGCCGATGCTCACTTTCGCCATGTCTCACGCTACGCTCCGGCGGCGATAAAAGCGCGTCCTTCCCGGCACGAGGGGTCGCTACGCCGCGGCGAGGTCGAAGCGGCGGCCGCGAGCGAGAGTTAGACCGCGACGGGGAGTGGACGGAGAGTTCATACGGGTCGTGGGCGCACCGAGTGACATGCCCCTCCCCGGACCCGTGACGGCGCGACGCCGACGCCGCCGTTTATCACTCCGGCCCCCCTCGGCGCAGACATGAGACGGCGGCGACTCCTCGGGCTGGCCGCGGCCGCTACGACGGGCGCCGCGGCGGGCTGTCTCGGGGGCGACGACGCGACGAGTGACGGCGGCGATTCGACCGACGGCGACGCGGGTGGCGGGCCGGACGGCGCGAACGGCGGAGCCGACGACGCAGACTGGCCGACCGGAACGTACGCCGACTACGAGACGACGACCGTGACCGTCGAAGGTCCGGACGGGGGAGCTCGGGGGTCGGTGACGGCGGCAATCGCGGACACCCGTGACAAACGAATCCTCGGCCTCAGCGGCGCCGAGTCGCTGCCCAACGGGGGCGGGATGTTATTCGTACACGACTCGCCCGGCCCCCTGACGTACGTGATGCGCGAAATGGACTTCGGCATCGACATCGTCTATGTCGACGGCGACCGAGAGATCACCTCGATCCACAACGCGCCCGAACCGGGACCGAACGAGGACGGTGAAGATCAACGGTATTCCGGCTCCGGGCAGTACGTGCTGGAGGTCCCCTACGAGTGGACCGACCGCCACGAGGTCGCGGTCGGCGACTCGGTGCGGTTTAATCTATAAATGGGGTTCGGAGGCGTGTGCGATCAGTTATAACCAGCCGATCGTGGCCCTGCGACGAACACCTCCAAACCCCCAGTCGCGAGGGGGCGCACGCTCGCTGTGTTCCTCGGTCGCTCACTCCGTTCGCTCCCTGCGGTGCTTGCGTCGCCTGCGCCCCCTCGCGACTGCCCCTTCGAGTCCCACCCGACCGCGACCGCACCTCACGCCTCCCCAGCCTCGTCGCTCACGCCTTTCGGGCGTTCGCGACTCCCTCGCGCGTGCCCCTCGCGGCCTCCGCTTCGCTCCGGCCGCTCGGTCGCACGCACCACCGTCCGCCGACCATTTATAAGCGATTGCGAGGGCAGTTCTCCGGCGAGCGCCTCGGGTACTCGCCCCGTTTATGTCGCTCGCGCCCGTGGTGATCGTATGCGAAACGTGGACGCCGCGGGGCTCGGGATCGGCGACGACCATCCGCCCCGGATCATGGGCGTGCTCAACGTCTCAGAGGAGTCGCCGTACGACCCCAGCGTGTACGACGACCCCGGCGAGGCCGCCGCGTACGTCGACGAGGAACTGATCGGCGAGGGCGCCGACATCGTGGACGTGGGGCTTGAGTCGGCGAACAAGGACCTCGACGTGCTCTCGGCCGAACAGGAACTCGACCGCCTCGACACCGCGGTCGAGACCCTCGAATCGACCTCCGGCGACGCCGTCTGGTCGATCGAGACGCGCTACCACGAGGTCGCGGACGAGGCGCTCTCGCGCGGGTTCGACATGGTCAACGACATCTGCGGGTTCGCCGACCCCGAGATGCCCCACGTCTGTCGCGAACACGACGTGGCGGTGTCGAAGATGGCCTCGCCGCCGGACCTCGAACGCCCGGGCGCGGTCGAGGACGTCGACGACATCTACGAGGCGCTCTCGATGAACGGCCTCACCGACAAGACGATCCTCGACCCCGCGTTCGGCGGCTGGTCCGAGGCCAAGACCCACGAGGACGACCGCGAGACGTTCCACCGGCTCCGGGAGTTCCGGGGGTACGGCCGCCCGCTGCTCGTCTCGATCAACCGCAAGAGCTTCCTCAAGACCATCGCGGGCCGCAGCACCGAGGAGGCGCTGCCGGTCTCGCTCGCCGCCACGTCGATGGCGGTCGAGCGCGGCGCGCACGTGATCCGCACCCACGACGTGGCCGAGACGCGCGACGCGGCGCTCGTCGGCGCCGAGTTCGCCCGCGACCGACACGACTCTCGCGGCGACTCCGACGCGGTCGGAGTCGAGGAGCTCGACGTGACGACGGTCCGCGAGGCCGAGCGTCACCTCGACCGGATCGGCGCGCCGGAGGCCGCTCGGGGCGACCGCGGCGCCGCCGACACCGCCGTCGTTCGTACCTACAAACTCACCGGGCTCGACGACCCCGCCGTCGGTGCCCTCCGCGCCGCGACCGTCGGCGACGACGCGACCGGCGCGACGTTCGCGCTGGGCGATCCGAACCGGGCGGCCGCGGCGACCCCGTCCGCGACCGACGGCGGCACCGGCGGGGCGTCGTCAGGCGGTGACGACCCCGCTGACGGCCGCCGCGGGCTCCTGATCGCGACGCCCGCGGCGCTCGACTCGGTTAGAGAGGCGGTATCCGGCGCTTCACGGGCGCTTGACGCCGCGATCGACGGTATCGACCGACACGTGAGTTAAGAGAAAGTTTATGCCCTCGTGTAGACAACCGATCGACCGGACGCCGGAGGGGCACGCGGGTAGGGGTACTCTGTGCCACTCCGGCCCATACCATATCTCGCCCGCTGAGCGGCGGCGCCGATCGACGGGCGCCCAGTCGCGCGTCCCGAGGGGGGCCCGCACGTGAACTTCGCGACCTTCGAGCCCGTCTACGAGGCGATCCTCGCCGACTTCGGGTTCGACCGGGCCGACGACGAGCGCGTCCGCGATACTGCCGCCGACCTCGCGACTCCGTTCTCGCTCGGCCGCCTCGGTGACTGGGCGGACGAGACGGTCGCCGTCGCGGGCGCGGCCCCCTGTCTCGCCGACGAGGTCGAACTCGCCCGCGACGCCGATGTCGTCGTCGCGGCCTCGACCGCGGCGGACGCGCTCGCTGACCGCGGCGTCGCGGTCGACTGTATGGTGACAGACCTCGACAAGAACCCGGAGACGGCCGCGGAACTGACGCGCGATGGCGTCCCAGTCGCCGCGCACGCCCACGGCGACAACCTCCCGGCGGTCCGCGAGTGGCTCCCGCGCTTCGCCGACGAGTGGACGCTGGCGACGACGCAGGCGGCGCCCGTCGGGCCGCTCCGCAACCCCGGCGGGTTCACCGACGGCGACCGCGCGGCGTTCCTCGCCGACCACCTCGGGGCCGGCAAACTGGTCTTTCCGGGGTGGGAGTTCGACGACCCCACGGTCGACCCGATGAAGGCGCGGAAGCTCGACTGGGCGGCCAGACTGCTTCGCTGGCTCGAACGCCGCCGCGACGAGCGGTTCGCGGTGCTCGACGGGCGGCGTGCGGACGCCGACGCGGCGCTCCGAGAGATACTCGGCGAGGCGTTCGCCCGAGACGCGGCCGACCAGTAGCCCGCGTCAGTCCGACCGCTCCACGCGCGGCTCAGGGAACAGCTCGCTTTCGTCGCGCTCGCCGATCCACTTGGCCAGCTGGACGAGCTGGTCGGCGGCCGCCTCGAACAGGCGCTCGGCCTTCTCCGGCGTCACGTCGGTCGGGTCGCCGAACGCGCCGTTCGCTGAGTTGTCGACCGCGTCGTAGAAGGTTCGCGCGCCGTGGACGGTCGTCTCGGCGCTTTCGAGGTCGACGAGCCCGCCGTCGCGCGCGTCCTCGATCCGGTCCTCGCGGACGAGGTCGGGCGCGAGGTGGGTGACCATCGCCGTCTCCTTGGGGCCCGCGTGGGGGCCGTTGCGCTCGAAGAGGTCGTCGACCAGCTCCGGGATCGACTCGTCCCACATCCACTCGACAGCGTAGGCGACCTCATCCTCGTGGAGCCGGCGGCCGACCTCTCGGAGGTGCTGGACGTTGCCGCCGTGGGCGTTCACGAACACCACGCGGTCGATCCCGTGGTACGCGAGGTTCCGGGCGAACGACTCGACGTAGTCGCGGAACTCCGGCGGGTCGACCCACATTGTCCCCGGGAACTGGCGGTGGTGGGGACTAACGCCGACGTTGATCGTCGGCGTCCGGAACGCGTCGGATCGGTCCGCGGCCGCCGTCGCCAGCCCCTCGGCGATCAGGTGGTCGGTCCCGAGCGGAAGGTGCGGGCCGTGCTGTTCGGTCGAGCCGAGCGGGACGAGCGCGACGGAGCCGGGAGCCAGCGCGTCGCCGAGCTCCGGCCAGGTGCGGTCCGCGAGGTACATATCACCGCCTCGCGCGCGACACGTATCAACCCCGCTCTCTCGGTCCGGTTCGCCGCGATCGGGACCGGCGAGCGTCCGCGACGCGCCGTTGCTTCGACCCGTGTCGACACCCTTTTTGTGTCGTCCGGCCGAACCGGTGACCATGTTCGGAGGCGGCGGCATGAACCCGCGGAAGATGAAACAGATGATGAAACAGATGGGGATCGACGTCGAGGAGCTCGACGCCGAGCGGGTCGTCATCGAGACGGCCGACGGCGACGACCTCGTCTTCGACGGCGCGCAGGTCACCAAGATGGACGCCCAAGGGCAGGAGACGTACCAGATCGTCGGGTCGCCCGACGCGGTGGCCGACGCGGGCGGCGCGGCCGCAGTCGAGGGCGGTGCGGACGCGAGCGTGATCGAAGCCGAGGACGCGGCCGACGAAGACGATGGCATTCCGGAGGAGGACGTCCGGCTGGTCGCCGAGCAGGCTGGCGTCTCGAAGGACGACGCCCGCGAGGCGCTGGAGGCGGCCAACGGCGAGCCCGCGCGGGCGATCTCGGACCTCCAGTGACGGACGCCGCGTACCTGCTCGTCCACGCGGACCGCGAGTACCTACTGGAGCCGGGCGAGGAGTTCGGCACCGACCTCGGCGTGATCGAGGTCCCCGAGGACGTCTCGGCCGGCGACAAGGTCGAGACGCACCTCGGCACCGTCTTCGAGGTCCGCGCGCTCCGCGGCCCGGACCTGTTCAACCACCTCGAACGCACCGGCGCGCCGATGATGCCCCGCGACGTGGGCCTCGTGATGGGGCATACCGGCGCGTCCGGCGGCGACCGCATCCTCGACGCCGGCACCGGGACCGGGATCCTCGCCGCGTACCTGGGGCGCGCTGGCGCCGACGTGACCACCTACGAGATCGACCCCGAGTTCGCCGACGTCGCTCGCGAGAACATGGCGACGGCGGGCGTCTCCGACCGCGTCGACGTCCGGACCGGCGACCTCACCGACGAGCTGGACGCGCTCGCCGACGGCGAGCCGTTCGACGCCCTGACGCTCGACACCGGCGACGCTCCCGCGGTCGTCGAGCACGCGGACGACCTGCTCGCGCCCGGCGGCCGCCTCGCCGTCTACTCGCCGTTCGTCGAGGGGACCCGCGAGGCGGCGCTCGCGGCCCGTGAGGCCGGCTTCACCGAGGTCGAGACGTTAGAGACGATCCAGCGCGAGATGGACTTCTCCGACCGCGGCTCGCGCCCCTCCACCGCGGGCGTGGGCCACACGGGCTACCTCGTGTTCGCCCGGGCCCCCTGACCCAGCCGCCGACACCTCTCTCCTCCCGACCCCGGTCGGCGCAACGCTCTTTCGGATCGCGACGGTCGAAACGGTGTGGGCGCGGACGACGCTGAACCCGAGACCGACGCAGCCGCCGGAAGCGACGGGTCCGGGTCGTCACGCACCCCCGAGGACGCCGGAAGCGACGGGTCCGCCTCGGTAGGTGCTCCTGCCGCTGCCGACCCCGACTGCGTCGGCGACGCGACGGAGGTCGCTGACGCCCTTCCGCGTCCCGACGACCCCCTGACCGAGTCGGTCGAGGCCGCGTTGGCGGGGCGTTCCGGGGTCGTCGCGGTCGGCGTCCCGCTCCGACTCCTCCCGGCGGTGCTCGCGGCCCGCAAGCGATCGCCGGGACCGCTGTGGCGGGTCGCGTGTCGGCCCGGCGTCGTCGACGCGCTCGCTCGCGCGCCGGTCCTCGGCACCGCGGTCGCCGAGGCGGTCGAACGCGACGAAATACGAGTCCGGACCGGCGACCCGCTCGGGCACGGGACGGGCGGGACGCTCTTCGCGACCCCGGAGCGCGCCGACGCCGTGGTCGGTCCCCGCGGGGACCGCTCGCTCGCGACGACGGCGGCCGGTGCCCGTCCGGAGGCGGTCGGCGCCGCGCGCGCGACCGCTGCGGCGCGGTTCGACGCCGCGACGGTCGAGCCGGTCGAGATGCCTTCTCGGCGGCGACTGCTCGCGGTGGCGCGGGAGATCCTCGACGACCGCTTCGCCGACGACCTCGCGACCGTGCTGGAGTCGCTTCCGCCGGGCGAGTTCGGCCGCGCGACGGAGCCGTCGGACCGGTCGCTCCTCGTCGCGCTCGCGGCCCGACACGACCACCTCTTCCGCGACCTCCGGGCGTGGGCCGGCGCCGACGGCATCGGGATCGCCCCGGCACAGGAGTTCACCGGCGACCGGCAGGCCCTCGTTGAGCGGGAGCTGATCGAGTCGATCAAGGTGCCGGCGGGACCGGGGCGGCCGATGCTCCGCCTCCGCGCGGTCGACGACGCCCTGTTGCGCGCCCGCGCCGAGGAAGTGCCGAGCGTCCTCGAAGGGCGGTTCGATCTGCCGACCGACGCGGACGGGCGGACCCGACACGACGCCGGCCGCGGCGAACGCCGGCCGGTCTGGGAGCGGAAGCGTCGGTGAGTGCGGGCCCGCGACTCGCCGTCGGAGGCGGCCCGTCGATCCGACGTGACAAGAACTAACTCGCGGCGGCGCCCTCAGAACGGTATGACGACGTTCTCCGACAGGGTCGAACGGATCTCGATAAGCGGGATCCGCGAGGTGTTCGAGGCGGCCGGCGACGACGCGATCAACCTCGGGCTCGGACAGCCCGACTTCCCGACGCCGCCCCACGCCCGCCAAGCCGCCGTCGACGCGATCGAGTCCGGAAAGGCGGACGCGTACACCGAGAACAAGGGGACCCCCGCGCTGCGGGAGGCGATCGCCGAGAAGCACCGCGCCGATCAGGGGATCGACCTCGACCCCGACAACGTCATCGCGACCGCGGGCGGCAGCGAGGCGCTCCACGTCGCCTTGGAGGCGCACGTCGACGCCGGCGACGAGGTGCTGATCCCGGACCCCGGGTTCGTCTCCTACGACGCGCTGACGAAGCTGGCCGGCGGCGAACCCGTCCCCGTGCCGCTCCGCGACGACCTCACGATCGACCCGGCCGCGGTCGAGGCGGCGATCACCGAGGACACCGCGGCGTTCGTCGTCAACTCTCCAGGGAATCCGACCGGGGCGGTCTCCTCCGAGGAAGACGTCCGGGAGTTCGCGCGCATCGCCGACGAGCACGACGTGCTCTGTCTCTCCGACGAGGTGTACGAGTACACCGTCTTCGACGGCGAACATCACTCGCCGATCGAGTTCGCCGAGACGGACAACGTCGTCGTCGTCAACTCGGCCTCGAAGCTGTTCTCGATGACCGGCTGGCGGCTCGGCTGGGTGTACGGCGCCGAGGGGCGCGTCGAGCGCATGCTGCGCGTCCACCAGTACGCGCAGGCGTGCGCCTCGGCGCCGGCGCAGTACGCCGCCGAGGCCGCGCTGCGGGGCGACCGCGGCGTGGTCGACGAGATGACGGCGTCCTTCGAGCGCCGCCGCGACATCGTCTTGGAGGGGTTCGCGGAGATCGGCCTCGACTGTCCCACCCCGAAGGGGGCCTTCTACGCGATGCCGCGGGTGCCCGAGGGATTCGTCGACGAGTGTCTCGACCGCGGCGTGGTCGTCGTCCCCGGCGAGGCGTTCGGGGAGAACGGCGCCGGTCACGCGCGGGTCTCGTACGCGACCGACGAGAGCGACCTGCGCGAGGCGCTCGACGTGATGGCGGAAGCGTACGAGGCGGCCCGCTGAGGCGACGGCGAAGCGCCTCGGCCGATCAGTTCTCCCCGTCGTTCACGATCCGGAGGTACCGCTCGTAGTACTCGTCGCCGTGCCGGATCATCGCTTCTTCGGTCTCGCGGACGCCGGCGTCCTTGCGAACGTTCCCGTCGAGGTAGTGGCGCGCGTCGATCGCGCGGAGCAGTTCGGCGTACGCGTCGGAGTACGGGTGCGTCTCGCCGTACTCCTCTGCCTCGGCCCGATCGACGATCCGTCCGGCCTCCGCGGAGAGTTCGTCCCGCTCGAGCCTCGGACCGACGAGCGCCGCCCGGAGGATCGACTCCATTCGCTCGGGGCTCTCGGCGACCGCCTCGGCGGTCGGCCGGTGGACGGCCTCGTGAAACCGCTCCCGTTCGATTTCGACCCGGTAGGTGGTGTCTCGGTAGGTCACGTAGTCGGGACCGTCGTCGTCGAGCAGCGCGCTCTCCGCGCGCGAAGCTTCGGCCCGATACGCGTAGCCGCCGCGCTCGACCAGTCCGACGGGATAGCCGCCCACGCCACCGCGGGCCCGCGCGGCAAAGTGCGCGATGTGGACGGCCCGCTGGTCGGCCTCCGGGAGATCCCCGTCTTCGCCGCCGTCGCCGGCTGACGCTCCGTCGCTCTCGGCCTCGAAGAGCCGGAGAACCGGGTAGGTCTCGGCGACCTCGTCGACGATCACCGACCCGAGCCGGTAGTAGGTCCCCTCGAAGCGGACGTACGCGGGGTCGTCCGGCTCCGCGAAGAACGGCTTCCGGTGTCGGATCGTGTACGGCTCGCCCGCCAGCGCGGCGTCGAGCGCCGCCCCGTCCCACCGCTCGGGCGGGGCGTCGGGGTCGCGAACGTACCGGTCGCGCAGCGAGCCCTCGACCCGCGAGAGCGAGAGCCGCAGTTCCGGCCCGTCGTCTGACTCGTCGTCGCTATCGGTCCCGAGACAGCCGGCGGCGGCGCCGATGCCGCCCGCGAGCGCACCGGCGAGCAGTCGACGGCGGGAGGGCGCGAGTTCGTCCATACGGGGCAGTCGCACTCGCCGCGGCAAAGTCCTTGCCGAAACTCAAGCGCCCGCTTGTGTCACCCGGCGCGACGCGGACCGGGCCGGGGCCGCCGAAGCCGCCTATAAATAACTACAGGTTATTCACTGCCGGTGGAGAGTTTCCGCAAGTTATAGTGCCGACGGCGCAGTATCGGTGCGTAATGGACCGGAACATACAGGTCAGCCGCCTCGACCGGCAGGCGGTCGAGGACCAGGAGGTCGAAATCGTCGAGCGAAAGGGGATCGGTCACCCAGACTCGATCTGCGACGGCGTCGCGGAGTCGGTCTCGCGGGCGCTCTCGCAGCTCTACTTGGACCGCGTCGGCAAGGTGCTCCACTACAACACCGACGAGACGCAGCTGGTCGCCGGCCGCGCGGCCCCCGCGTTCGGCGGCGGCGAGGTCGTCGAGCCCGTCTACATCCTCATCGTCGGCCGCGCCACGAAGGAGTACGACGGCGAGCAGCTCCCGGTCGACTCGACCGCGCTCGCGGCCGCCCGCGACTACCTCGCCGAGGCGATCCCTGAGCTCGAGTACGGCACCGACGTGGTCGTCGACGTGAAGCTCGGCGAGGGTTCCGGTGACCTCCAGGACGTGTTCGGCGAGGAGACGCAGGAGGTTCCGATAGCCAACGACACCTCCTTCGGCGTCGGCCACGCGCCGCTCACCGAGACGGAGACGATCGTCCGCGAGGCCGAGCGCGCGCTCAACACGACCTACCACGACGACCACCCCGAGCTCGGCCCCGACGTGAAGATCATGGGTAAACGCGAGGGCGACCGGATCGACATCACCGTCGCCGCCGCGATGGTCGACGCCTACGTCGACGGGCTCGACGAGTACGACGACGCGGTCGCGTCCGTCCGCGAGTACGTCGACGACCTCGCCCGCGAGTACACCGACCGCGAGGTCAACGTCGACGTGAACACGGCCGACGACTACGACGAGGGCTCCGTCTACCTGACTGTCACCGGCACTTCCGCCGAGCAGGGCGACGACGGCTCCGTCGGGCGCGGCAACCGCGCCAACGGCCTCATCACCCCGAACCGCCCGATGTCGATGGAGGCGACCTCTGGGAAGAACCCCGTTAACCACATCGGGAAGATCTACAACCTGCTCTCCACCCGCGTCGCCGAGTCCGTCACCGAGGAGGTCGACGGGATCCGCGACCTCCAGGTCAGGCTCCTCTCGCAGATCGGCCGGCCGATCGACGAGCCGCACGTCGCGGACGCGCAGATCGTCACCGAGGACGGCGTCACGCTGAGCGACATCGAGGCCGACGTCGTCGACATCGTCGACCGCGAGCTGGCCGACGTGACGGACGTGACCCGCAGCGTCATCGAGGGCGACGTCTCGACGTTCTGAGCCGGGCGCCGCCGGTCGCGATCTCTCCCCTACACCGCCCGCCGACCGCGACCACCCCGCCCTCCAC